>NZ_JBXAOE010000006.1:0-312019 GCF_058802485.1 Cupriavidus sp. GW822-FHT02D05
CGGTATACCATCACCGAGATCTCGATCATGACCGGCTTCAAGAGCGCCGCGCATTTCAGCCGCATGTTCCGGGAGCATTTCGGCTGCTCGCCGCGCGAGTACCGCCAGCGCGCGGGCGAGGACGCGCTGCAGGAGACGGCGGCTATTGCGAAGGCGGCGTAGGCTGCGCTGAGCGCGCTGCGCTCGCCGGCACTCCCCATGCCTGGACGCGAGCCACGCTCATCGTGGGCCTCCCAACCCGCCCCCGATCGGCGGCGTCTCGCTCGCTGGTGTTGGCGGCAACCAACGCCTCGCGGCTATGGCGCCTCCTGCACCTCAGGCCAGCGGTCGCTTCCGCTCACACGGTGAGTTTCATCCCGACATAGTCACGCGTGGAGGCGTTCGCGTTCAGCGAGACGGTAGCCGGCGCTGCTCATTTGCGCAGGCGGAGCGATGTCGTCGGCCGCTCTTCGTTGCGCGCCTGCGGTCACATCGTTGCATGGAGACACCGCTTGTATTGCACGCGCAGGCAAGCCCTCGACCGGCGCACTTCTTAAAATGCATCGTACGAAGACGCAAGCTGCATCAAGCGCGTCAGAAGCCTGCGCATCGATCGCCTTTGTAATGCGTCATCGAATCGCCGATACGAAGCGACTGCCTACAACAACACCGGAGACACCTCAATGACAGAGCAGTCAGCGTACATAGCGCGCCGAGCCGACACGCCCAGAGATGCGGCTTCCAGGTTGTTGCTCGCATGCGTGAGCGCTGCCCCGGCGTTCAACTTCGACGTTGACGATCTCGACTTCAAGATCCGCTGGGACAACACGCTGCGCTGCAACCAGGGCATACGCGTTCAGAATCAGGACGGCATGCGTTTGTAGAGCAGGATTGGTGCGCTAATTCTGATCCTCGACCGTCCCACACATTTCCACGCAATGTGAGAGTAACGCTGATCGCGGCGAGCCGCGCACTACTGGCACGATAGAGCAGATCCGCTTTCAGCGTTCGATATTTAGTGGGATGGAGATCAATTCTGCTTTGGATTGGAGGCGTTGCCTCCGAAGTGCCGAAGAGAGCGAGTGGCGCCAGAATCAAGACGACATTGGCGACAGGAACAATAATCGATTAAGTCACGGAACTGGAGAGATGGACTCTACCCTTTGGAGAAGCCTCGTCAAGGAGGAGCCGCTCGAACCCGAGCTTGGCATCATAGACGCGCATCATCATCTTTGGGACGCTCCGCCCGTTCCACAGTTCGAATCCTATGGCGAGCAGGCGGTGTTGGCCGATCAGGTGGCAGGCCATAATATCGTCGCTAGTATCTACGTAGAAGCCGAATCGTACTACAGAACGTCTGGGCCTCGGCACCTTCGTCTTGTTGGCGAGACGGAATATATCAACGCCGTTGCCGAGCGAGCGGCGAGCCGCGAGGGCGCGGGCGGCGGCGCTTGCGCCGGGATCGTCGCGCGGGTAGACCTCCTTCTAGGCGCGGCTGTCGAAGAGGTGCTGCACGCACATCGCGAGGCCTCTCCGATGAGGCTTGTCGGCGTGCGGCATCGCACCTCATTTGATCACGACGTGCCTGAGCACAGCGGAACGCTCCCGGGTATTCTCCTAGAGTCAAAATTTCGCGAAGGCTTCGCCCGGATAGCGCCGGCCGGCCTGACATTCGACGCGACTGTGTTCCAGTCGCAGCTCCACGAATTGCATGATCTCGTGAGGCAGTTCGAGGGCACCACGGTGGTGATCGATCATCTGGGCGGCCCGATAGGCGTAGGGCGGAATGCCGCCCGCCCTCGCGAGGCGTTCCAGGAATGGCGCAGGGATATGCTCGCTCTGTCGGCTTACGACAACGTGTATGTCAAGCTGGGTGGTCTGAATATGGATTTTACCGGGCTCGTCCGCGCCGATCGTGTTTGCCCTCCTACGTCCGATGAGGTAGCTGCCAGTCAACGCGACTACATACTGGCCGCTATCGACATGTTTGGTCCCTCGCGCTGCATGTTCGAAAGCAACTTTCCGGTAGACATGCGGAACATTTCCTATGTAGTGCTGTGGAACGGATTCAAGAAGATCGTATCTAGCTTTAGTGACGTGGAAAAGGAATTCCTGTTCCACGAAACGGCCAAAAATGTTTATGGTATGAGCCGATGAAAAGTAATGTCGGTGGGCCAAAGGAATTATAAGAGTTATGAACCATCAGGCACTGCCTGCGATGAATGAAGTTCTGGAAGTTCGTGGAAGTGAATTAAGGTGTTCACGACTGTTCTAGCAATGGATAAAGGAGCTTTGAATGTACTCAATCGATGAAGTCATACGAAATATCGATGCAAGGCCATTGGCGGTGTCCTTGGCTGCGGCAATGGCGATGCTGGTCGGATACATCCAGTGCATAGAAAGCATAAGGCTCGGTTTTCGCGATAGAACGCATGCGATGCCGCTAGCGGCGACGACATTTTTCTTTGCGCATGATACATTTTTTGCTGGATCGTATTTTATGGGGCACGGCGTTTCTAACCATTGGTTCTTCGCCGCTGGCGGTTATGTAATCGCACCATATATAGTATTGGAATTTGTGCTTTCTTGGCAGATAATAAAATACAGTGGAAAAGAGATCGGCTTGGGTGAGACAACAGGGAGGGTGGTTTTGTCTTACTTTTTCATTCAGGTGGCGATGTACGTATTCTTTATATTTATGCGATCTGTAATTAATGATCAGTTGTATCTGTTAACGACATATATCTCTCTGTTCGTGGGGACTATCTGGATGATTCCAATGATGATTAAGAGAAAATCTCGCAAGGGGCAGTCTATTCTTTTGGCTGTCGTATTGTGGATCGGTCAATCTCTGTCGCAGATAATATATTACCCGTTACTATCTCCGTATTTCTCGTCACCTATGATTATAGCAATTGGAACGGTCCAGTTTTTCATCGGCGCCGTATACACATACATGGTGATAAAGGCCCCTTCTTATGATGCGGGTCGGCAGCTCGACGATCTGAAGCAGGAAGGTTCGGGATACATGCGGGCGAGCGTTCCGGGTTCGTCCCGTTGGGTGCCCGGGCAATGAACCAAGGGAAAGATGTCATGACCGAGCCATCTCCGTTGATAGAGGGTTTGCCTACGGGGTTGGGGCATATCAAACAGAACTGGCTCATCATCGTGGACGTTCCAGCAAGCGTGGACTTTTGGGCGTGCCCTTGTCGAGGCATTCCTCGTCTTTGAAATCGGCGTGATTGATGATGTCCACGTCGGCCGCCGGGAACTTGGGCACCGCTTTGCGGGTGGTCACGTGGACTCACACCCGCACGTCAGCCCTGTGCGCCGACGCCACCGCGGCGCGCATTTCGGCATTGGACATGTTGCGATAACGGACGCTCCAGTAGAGGTCGTGGCCTTTGCTGGGCAGGATCTTGATGATCTCAGCGCCGAACAGGATCTCCTGGCGCACTGCCTTGATCCTCTGCGGCACGCCATCGATCGGGGGGCGGACAGGGCCCAGCACTGACCGCAGCGCTCGCAGTCGCCGGTCGTCATCACGAGCCGGCCGCTTGGCATGATGTACGGCCCTTCGATCCATTCCGGCCCCTTGGCCATGCGCAACTGGATGTCGTTGTTGTGCCCACAGGACGCCGACAGTGATGGTGTCGTCAGCGCTGGACCCCATAAGGACTGTGGCGCCGCGTGCGCGGTGTATATCCGCCGCATGCGGAAGCACTTCTGGGCGAACAAGGAGAACCTCGTGGTCCCGGGTATGTGAAGGCGAGAAACCTCTCCATCACTCAGAGCGATAGTTCCCATAAGCTCGGACCGGGAACTACTCGTTCACTCGCTCGAAAGTACCATATCACTACATGAGCAAGCCAGCTGGCCAGCAGTTGGCAGAGTGCTTCTTCATTCTGTTCCAACTGGACGTGGGCACCGGCAAATCCCGAATTGCGCGCTGAGCAGGCGGCTCATAGCGCCAGCGGACCTGTGCTAGGCGATACCGCATCTGTTGGTGCTGCTGCGTGAGGAGGGCGAGTAGGTCAATGTATGGTCGGTGACAAGCTCGTGTCGGCGTTGCTGAAGACGGCTGCGGAGGCGACCGAGGAGCGGGGCGTGCAGGTCGGTCCGCGCCAGAGTATCCGCGAGAAGCGGCTCGAGGACATCATCGCGTACATCAGCATGCTGCACCTGAGCAATCTAGATCTCCCTCTGCCCACGCTTGCGCAGGTGCGCCAGATCTCGCAGCGCAACCTCTGAAATTTGCTCAAGGAGCATGGCACCGCTTTCTCCGACTTACTGTGAAAAATCCGGCTCGCGAAGTCGCATGATTGGATTTCTCGCTGGACCGGCGCGGATACACCATCACCGGGATCGAGATGATGGCTGGGTTTAAGAGCGCGGCGCATTTCGCCTGCATGTTCCGGGAGCACTTCGACTGCTCGCCGTGGGAGTTTCGCAGTTGTGACAGGCAAGGATGCCGTGTGCGAGACGATCGACGTCGCGAAGGCGGTGAGGCCTTCGCTGGGCGCGCCGCGCTCGCGGGCAAATCGCCCTGTACGCTGGGGCGCGAGCCGCGACGCCGAGAGGCCCAGGCTGCACGGATCAACGCGAGCGGTATACACCTGTACATCGATTTCCAGTCGCCGGCGGCCTTAGCGTCGCGCCCAGTATCGGCGGCGATCTCCCGCCTCCAAGCCATCGTGTTCCTGCACGGCGGCGGACAGACCCGCCACAAGTTGGCACCGAGCATTCGAGGCGTTTGTCGTGGTCAGCTACCACGTGGTCTCGCTCGACACGTGCGGCTGCGGTGACAGCGACTGATCAACGACGGGCGACCATGGGATCGCCGCGCGCGTCTCGGATCTTTGCTCAGTGCTGGAGTGACTGACGCCCGGCCCAATCGTCCTCGGCGCCTCGCTAGGCGGAATGATTGCGCCGGTCGCGTTCGCCGGTCTCGCTTCGTCGCACACACACACGGTCACGTCGTTGCATGGAGGCACCGCTTGTATTGCACGCGCAGGCAAGCCCTCGACGGCCGCACTTCTTAGAATGCATCGTACGAAGGCGCAAGTTGCTTCGGGCTCATCGGAGGCCTGCGCATCGATCGCCTTTGTGATGCGTCATCGAGTCGCCGACACGAAGCGACTGGCTACAACAACACCGGAGACACCACAATGAGAAAGCAGTCAGCGTGCGTAGCGCGCCTAGCGGGCACGCCTAGACATGCGGCTTTCGGGCTGTTGCTCGCATTCGCGAGCGCCGCCCAGGCGTTCAATATCGACGTTGATGATCCAGATTTCAAGGTCCGCTGGGACAACACGCTGCGCTACAACCTGGGTGTACGCACACAGCAGCAGGATCCGGCTATTATCAACACGCCGCCGTACAACAGCTCGGACCTGAAGTTCAAGCGCGGCGACTTGGTCGCCAACCGGATCGATCTTCTGTCCGAATTCGACGTCACGTATAAGGCCGACCACGGCTTTCGCGTGAGCGCGGACGCGTGGTACGACCAGGCCTACCACGACCTCTCGGTAAAGGGAGCGCCGGGCACATACCCCGGCGACGTCTACACCCCCTACGTTAGGCGCTTCACCCGCGGCCCTTCTGGCGAACTGCTTGACGCCTTCGTTTTCACTAAGGTTGACCTTGGGGAGGTCCCCTTACGTCTGAAGATCGGCCGCCAAAACGTCTATTGGGGCGAGTCACTGTTCTCGGTCGCCAACAGCATCGCGTACTCGCAGGGTGGGCTTGACGGGATCAAGGGCGTGGCGAACCCGGGAAGCCAGGCGAAGGAGCTGTTCCTTCCGCTGACCCAGGTTTCAGGTCTGGCGCAGGTCACGAATGACCTCTCGCTTGGCGCACAGTACTACCTCGAATGGCAACCGTGGCGCCTGCCGCCCGGAGGCTCGTACTTTGGTTCCGCGAACTTCTTCAACACCGACGGAGGCACCTTCCTTGCGCCCGGTGTGCCGTTCAACGGCTCCTCCGTCGACCGGCCAAAGAATAGTGGAAACTGGGGAGCGATGGCGCGTTGGTCGCCGGAGTGGCTCGCGGCTACCGCCGGTTTGTACTATCGCCAGTTCGACGAGAAACTGCCGTGGTTGGCCGTCAGTCCGGATTTCAGCGAGTCTCACCTGGCCTATGCGCGGGACACCAAGATGATCGGTGTGAGCCTAGCCAAGAGCGTGGGGGGCGTCAGCTTTGGCGCTGAAGTTTCCTACCGCAAGGACGCGGCGCTCAACAGCGCGAACGTCACGAGCCAGGGCGCGCGAGGTGACACGTGGCATGCGTTGGTGAACATGGTGCAGTACTTCGGCGGCAATCCGCTCTGGGACGCTGCGCCGCTTACCGCCGAACTCAACTACACGCGCCTGGGCAGGGTGACAAGCAACGCCGATAAGTTCGCTGCCGTAGACTCGCCGGCCTGCTCGGGCGGGGTTAGCAACGGCTGTATCACGCGTGACGCCTGGGCGATCAACCTCGCGCTTGAGCCGGTGTGGTACCAGGTATGGCCGGGCGTGGACCTGAAGATGCCCCTGAACTTCGGCATCGGTCTCAAGGGTAACGGCGCGACACTGGGCAGCAGCCGCAAAGGGAACGGCGCGTGGAGTGTGGGCATGACGGCCGAAGTGAGGAACCAGTATTTCATCACCTTGAGCTACGCCGGCTACATGGGGCAAATGAGTACGGTAGGCAACCAAGTTGTCACGAACAACTCCGCTGGCGCAATCTACAACGACCGCGGCTGGCTTTCACTGACTCTCAAGACCACATTCTGAGGGCGCATCCCTCCCAATCAAGTTTGAACTGACTCAAGGAACCGACATGAAGACGAGCATTCAAATCACCGCCTGCGTGCTGGCCGTGCTGGCCACTCAAGTCGCTGCTGCCGCCGTCACCGCGGACGAAGCAAAGCAGCTCGGCACGACGCTGACTCCGTTCGGTGCGATCAAGGCCGGCAACAAGGACGGCACCATCCCCGAGTACACCGGCATGCCGATCAAGCCTCCGGCCAGCTTCGATCCGAAGAGCCCGGGCTACCTGCCTGACCCGTTCGCCGACGAGAAGCCCTTGCTCACGATCGACGCGAAGAACATGGCGCAGTACGCCGACAAGCTGGCCGATGGCGTGAAGGCCATGCTGACCAAGTACCCGAGCTTTCACCTCGACGTGTACCCGACGCACCGCACAGCCTACTACCCGAAGTACGCGCTCGACAACATGGTGTCGAACGCGACGAAGTGCAAGCTGGTCAACGAGGATCTTGAGGGCGAGTGCAAGGCGGGCCTGCCGTTTCCGATTCCGAAGACGGGCGAGGAAGTACTCTTCAACAAGTCCCTCAGCTTCATGGGCACGGCGATCAAGTACATCGTGGGCTTCTATGTTGTCGACAAGTCCGGGAGGATGACGCTGATGTCGTGGTTCAACGCCGCCAGCGAGCAGCCGTTCTGGCAGCAGACCAGCTCCGCAGACAAGCAGGAAGACCGGATCATCTTGCGCTCCCGGTACGACACCGAGGAGCCGGCACGCAGTGCGGGTGAACGCTTCTTGCAGAATGTCCCGATCGATCAGAAGGCTGCTACCTCGACCTATCAGTACCTGCCGGGTCAGCGTCGTGTGAAGCTCTCGCCCGACCTGGAGTACGACACGCCGAACCCGTCGTCCGGCGGCACGTCGGCGATGGACGAAGTACGTGGCTTCTTCGGCCGCGCGGACCGCTTCGAATGGAAGCTCGTGGGCAAGAAGGAGATGTACATTCCGTATAACAGCTACAAGCCACTGCAGAAAGAGTGCAGCGAAGAGAAGTTGTTGACGCCGAACCACATGAACCCGGCCTGCGTGCGCTGGGAGTTGCATCGCGTCTGGCAGGTGGAGGGAACACTGAAGTCGGGGCGCCGCCACATCTTCTCTAAGCGGGTGATGTACATCGAGGAGGACACGTACAACGCGGGCGTCTACGAGGGCTATGACGCGTCGGGAAAGCTGTACCGAACGACGATGCAGTTGCCGTTTTTCGTCTACAGCAACCCGGATCTTGGTACGTTCCCTAGCCCGTTCGTCACCTACGACAACCAGACCGGTGCGTACGGCGCGTTCAACCTGATCAGCTACACTCGCAAGGGGTCCGCGCCCATCGCGGCCAAGCTGCCCGCGCGTGAGTACACCCCCGGCGCGCTGACCGCTGGCGGCGTTCGCTGAGCGACGAGGCGGCTATGAAGCGAGCATTGCGTACACTCCCGCCTCTGGCCGCTTGCGTGCTGTCGCTCGCGGCCCATGCGTTCCAAGGGCCGTTGAGCGTCCCGGCACCAGTACTCTCCGAGCCCGCGCGGTCGCCGATGTTTGCGGCCAAGCGCGTCGGGCAGCGCGTGGTGGCGGTCGGCCGCTACGGCGTGATCGCCGTGCGAGATGGCGCTGGTGCCTGGCGGCAGGCCAAGGTCGACGTCTCGAACGACCTTGTCGACGTCGCGTTCGGCAGCGAGCGCGACGGCTGGGTCGTCGGGCACGGCGGCGTCGTCCTGCATACCACCGACGGTGGCGCCACCTGGGCGCGCCAGCTCGACGGCCAGCAGGCTGGTGCACTGGCGCTGGAACACTACCGGAGTACGGCCGACCAGCTCCCGCCGGAGCAGCGCGACGTCGTGTTGCAGCAGGCCGAGCGCTGGGCGAAGGAGGGGACGACGCAGCCGTTTCTCGGCGTCTGGTTCAAGGACGCGAAGACCGGGTTCGTTGTCGGCACCTTCAACCGGATCTTCCGCACGGCCGACGGCGGCGAGCACTGGGCGCCGCTCATCGAGCGCATCGATAACCCGCAGGAATTGCACCTTTATGCGGTCGGTGGCCTCGGCGACGAAGTGTACCTCGTCGGCGAGGGCGGCAACGTATGGCGGTGGGATGGGCCGAAGGACCGCTTCGTCAACGTGGCGACGCCTTACAACGGCTCGCTGTTTGGCGCGCTGGTGACGCCGCAGTCGGTGTTGGTCTTCGGCATGCGCGGCAGTGTGTTCCGCACCACTGACCGCGGTGCCCACTGGAAGCAAATCCCCACCGGGATTGCGGGCGGCATCGTGTCGGGCGACGTCAGGCCCAACGGCGACATCGTCCTCGTCAGTCAGGCGGGCGAGGCTCTGGTGAGCACCAACGGCGGTGCCACGTTCAAGCCGCACGGCAACGGCCTACGCGTTCCCGTCGCCGGCATCGTCAGCGCGCCAGACGGAGGTCTGCTCACCGTCGGCTCGACGGGCATCCGGATTGAGCAGGCCGCGGCTCCCGCGTCCTCGCGTCCCTAGCTCCAAGGAACAGAATCAATGGCTCACGTTACAGTCACGACCCCATCCGGGGCGACCGACAACTACAGCGATCCCGCGCGGTTCGACCGCTCGTCGGGGAACGTCATTGAGCGGCTGGTCTTCAACCACCGCAGCTGGGTGATGCTCATCTGCCTTGTCGTGACGGCGGCTCTCGGATGGCAGCTTCGCCTGCTGAACGTAAACGCCAGCTACGAGAAGATGCTGCCGCAAAGCCACAGCTTTGTACGCAACTTCCTCGACAACCGCGCGGAGTTGCGCGGCCTTGGCAATACGGTGCGGGTGGTGGTCGAGAACACCAAGGGCGATATCTACGATCGCGACTACCTCGAGGCGCTAGCCAAGGTGAACGACAGGATCTTCCTGTCGCCGTACGTTGACCGTGCGTGGATCAAGTCACTGCACTCACCTGCGGTGCGCTGGTCGGAGGTGACCGAGACGGGCTTCGACGGCGGCCCGCTGATGCCGAACGACTACGATGGCTCTGAGCGGTCCATCGCCAAATTGCGCCTCAACATCCAGCGCGCGAACCAGGTGGGGAACTTGGTGAGCATCGACCAGCGCTCGAGCATGATCGTTGTGCCGCTGCTCGATCGCGACGCCGACGGGCGTTCCGTGGACAACGAGGCGTTGACGCGATTTATCGAAGAGGTGCGCGCCAGCACGGAAAAGGACCCGCGCTACCGGGTATACGTCATCGGCTTCGCGAAGCTCGTGGGCGACCTGATTCATGGCCTGGAGAAGGTGATGGCCTTTTTCGGCATCGCGGCAGCGACTGCGGCGCTCATCATCCTTCTCTATACCAGGTGTTTGCGCAGCACCGCGCTGGTGATAACCTGCTCGATCGTGGCCGTGGTGTGGCAACTGGGCATCGTCGCAAGCCTGGGCATGGAGATCGACCCTTTTTCCATCCTGGTACCGTTCCTCGTGTTTGCGATCGGCGTGAGTCATGGCGCGCAGAAGATGAATGGAGTGATGCAAGACATCGGCCGCGGCACCCACCGCTGGGTTGCGGCACGCTTCACGTTCAGGCGCCTTTTTCTCGCCGGCCTCACGGCACTGCTCGCGGACGCAGTAGGTTTCGCGGTGCTGGCGGTAATTGACATCCCTGTTATTCGCGAGCTAGCACTGTCGGCGAGCATTGGCGTGGCAATCCTGATTGTCACCAACCTGATGTTGCTGCCCGTACTGCTGTCGTACGTTGGAGTTTCACCAGAGGCTGCGCGCCGCAGTCTGGCGGCCTCCGGTGGCGAAGTCGCCGGCATCTGGCGCTGGATTGCGCGATTCACTGGGCGCGGCTATGCGCTCGCGGCGATCGCGACCTCGCTCGTGCTGGCGGGTCTCGCCTTCGTAAAGGCGCATGACGTGAAGATCGGCGACCTGGATCCTGGTGCGCCGGAGCTTCGCGCCGACTCGCGCTACAACCGAGACAACGCCTATATCACCGAACACTACGGTATATCCAGCGATGTGTTCGCTGTGATGGTGAAAACGCCTACCGACGGCTGCCGCTCGTTCGAGACGCTTACCGAGATGGACCGCCTTGGGGCAGAACTGGGTCGCGTGCCGGGAGTCCAGCAGACTACCTCGCTGGTCGATCAGCTTCGCGCGTTCACCGTGGGCGCCTACGAGGGCAACCCAAAGTGGTCGACGGTCGCGTGGGACCCGCTGGTGCTCAAGGACCGCATCGGCCTCGCGCAGAACTGGAACTCCGAGATGCTGAACACGGACTGCTCGGTCATGCCGGTGCTTGCCTACCTCGCTGACCACAAGGCCGAGACGCTGACGCGCGTGGCGAAGGTGGCGCAGGACTTCGTCGACCGGCATTCGTCGTCGAACTCCGACCGGACATTCCTTCTTGCCGCGGGCAACGCCGGCATCGAGGCCGCAACCAACTCAGTGGTGGAGAAGGCTAACCGCGAGATGCTTCTGGAAGTGTACGCAGCCGTCGTGCTTCTGTGCGCCATCACCTTCCGCAACTGGCGAGCGGTGGTGGTAGCGATTCTTCCACTCATCCTGACCTCCATCATGGCAGAGGCCTTGATGGCGATGCTCGGCATCGGCATCAAGGTGGCGACGTTGCCGGTGGTTGCGCTCGGCGTGGGCATCGGCGTGGACTACGCGCTCTATTTGCTCAGTGTTCAGCTCGCGTTTCAGCGCCAGGGTGTCCCGCTCGATCAAGCTTACCGCTCGGCGCTGGGCTTCACCGGCAAGATTGTGGCGCTCGTGGGTATCACACTAGCTGCCGGGGTCGTTACCTGGGCGGCATCGCCGATCAAGTTTCAGGCGGACATGGGGATCATGCTTACCTTCATGTTCCTGTGGAACATGATCGGTGCGCTCATCCTGATTCCGGCGCTGTCGCATTTTCTCCTGAAGGACGTGAAGGGCACGCGACGCGGCGCCGCAGTCATGGCAGAGTTTGCTTCGGATCGTGCTCAGCCTCATGAGCCTCTGGAGCAGGATCCACGCACTCATTCAGATTCCGCCTCTCCCGCACATCCCCCAGAAGGGCGCGCTGCATGCGTCCGCCCGGCTACTACTGATGTCGCGATGTGAACCCCCTATCTCAAGCTCATGATTGACACTCTCCAACTGGCGTCCGTCCCGGCCGCCGACGAAGCGTTGCGCAAGGATGTGCGCGGGTTTCTGCGCGAATATCTGCGTGACGTCCCGCCTCACCGGCGCGCTCGCTCATGGGCAGGCTTTGATGCTGGCTTCAGCCGCGCGCTTGCCGCCCGCGGTTGGGTGGGTGTCACCTTGCCTGCCGGACTTGGCGGCGGCGGGCGCAGCCCGTTCGCACGGTTCGTCATCTCTGAGGAACTGCTCGCGGCTGGCGCCCCGGTGGCGGCGCACTGGATTGCCGAGCGCCAGAGCGGGCCGCTGATCGTCAAATACGGCACCGAGGCTCAGAAGGCCTTCTATATTCCACGCATCTGCCGCGCCGACGCTTTCTTCTGTATCGGCATGAGCGAGCCGGGTTCGGGATCTGACCTGGCGAGCGTGCGTACGCGCGCGGTGAAGACCGCCGACGGTTGGCGGCTAAGCGGACAAAAGATCTGGACGACGCACGCAATGCGGTCGCAATACATGATTGCCCTGGTGCGCACATCGGGCAGCCCGGATGACCGTCACCGAGGCTTGTCACAGGTCGTCGTCGACCTGTCGCTTCCGGGCGTGACCATTCGCCCTATTGAGGATCTGACGGGCGATGCGCATTTTTCGGAGGTCTTCTTCGACAACGTTGAACTCGGCGACGACGCGCTGATAGGCAGCGAAGGCAGCGGCTGGGAACAGGTGACCGCCGAGCTTGCCTACGAGCGCAGCGGTCCCGAACGCATCTATTCGAGCATCGTGCTGCTCGAGCCGTGGCTCGAGTGGCTGCGAGCACATCCGAATCCGACCCGCGCAGAGCTGGCGCAGGCGGGCGCCATAGCGTCGCGCTTAGCGGTGTTGCGCAGCATGTCGGTGGCGGTGACTGCGCGTCTGGCGGAGGGTTTCAGCCCAGTGGTGGAAGCCGCATTGGTGAAGGACCTCGGCACGACGTTCGAGCAGGAGCTACCGTCGCTCGTTGCGGATATCGTTCATGCCGATCCATATGTGCCGTCCGGTGCGGAGTTGGAGCGGACCCTTGCCTATGTTACGCAAGTAGCGCCGGCATTCTCGCTGCGTGGCGGTACGCGCGAAGTGCTGCGCGGAATGATCGCACGCGGCCTTGGCCTTCGTTGAGGAGCGACCATGCACGACGACATGTTGACGGATGCAATAGAGGCGCTGCTTTCAGGCTGCTCTACACCGAAAGCGGTGCGAGCGATCGAAGCGGGTGGATCGAGCGAGACACTGTGGGAGGCCCTCGAAGCGTCCGGCTTCTGCGACGCGTTGGTGCCCGAGTCGCAGGGCGGCGCAGGGCTGGGCCTTTCAGACGTGTTCGCGTTGTTCGAGGCTTGCGGCCGGCATACCTTGCCAGTGCCGTTCGGCGAGACAATTATGGCTCGGGCACTGCTAGCCCTCGATGGTGAGCCAGCGCCGGAGGGTGCCATCGCCCTCGCGACGCGGACCGAGCCGGTGCGGGCCATTGAGGTGCACCACGGCCGTGTTGCTGACTGGGTGCTTGTCGACGACGGTCGGTCGCTGCGGCTCTTCGACGCTCATGCGGCGTGCCGCGAAGCGCACAATGGTCTGCCCACCGACGCATACCTGCAATGGCATGAGGGCGCGCGGCCGGAGCGGACCCTGCATACCCATCATGACCTTCGAGTCATCCAGTCCGTGGTGATTGCCGCGCAGATTTCGGGCTCGATGCGCGAGGTGTTTGCTCGAACCCTACAGTACGCCAACGAGCGGGAGCAGTTCGGCCGCTCGATCGGTAAGTTCCAGTCTGTTCAGCACCAATTGAGTGTGATGGCCGAGCACGTGGAGAAGTCCCGGATGGCTGCGCGCATCGCGTGCGCTTCGTGCGGTGTTTTGCCCGCCCCACTGCTCGTGGCCGTGGCCAAGGCGTGTACCAGCGAAGCCGTCGTGCCTGTCGCCACCATCGCACACGGGGTCCACGGCGCCATCGGCATCACGGCAGAGTACGATCTACAACTGCATACCCGCCGGCTGCACGCTTGGCGCGTGGCGGCGGGCAGCGAATCCTACTGGCAACAGCGCATCGGGCGCGCCTTGTTCGAAGGGACGCAGAGCGTCCCAGATTTCGTGCGTAGCGCCCTGACGCCGGTGTGATAGCTTACAAGCCTGTTCCCCAAGTGTGGACGGTGCGCCCGCAGATGGGTACCAGGCTGCCATCTCGTCGCGTTCCGCCAGTGTCGGCGACGACCGCCATTGGGGAGCCCTCGCGAGATCACGGATCTGGATGGGTATGCAGGCGAAAGGGGCGCGGTGGAAGCGGACTTGTCGATGTCCTCGCGAAGCGGTTTACTGGGCCAGTATCTCGACCGATTGCCACGGCCACGGTGGATTTCACCAGGCCAGACGGCGCTTATTGCCGCGCAGGACAAGCAGCATCGGTCGTTTGGGCCGACCATTTACATGGCGACTGCGCTAGCGCGTCCAACGAGATAAAGGAAATGCCGAAATTACAGTCCATCGTCGCCCCAATCTTGGCGGTTAACCCTGATAGCCCTAGCGCAGCCACGGAACGGCTACAAGCCCATCATGGCAATCAACAAGGACCTGGAGCACCGATCTTCGGCGTCGCCGAATATGGGTTCGAGACCAACCCGCTCACTGCCCTGCCGGCACTGATCGCGACATCGTAGCGCTCAGACCGCCGTGCGCTAGGAGATCGTTCGGTTGATCTGCATGGCCCAATTCCCGAGACAACAACCAGCGCTCGTCAGTCTTGTCCCGTCGAGCGCGGCAATTTGAAAGGAGTGATCATGAGAGCTGTCCGCATTACGGACCCTGGAAGCTATGATGGCTTGACCCTGGTAGAAGAGCCCACCCCGGAGCCCGGTCATCGCGAGGTTCTGATCCGGGTTCATGCAGCGTCGCTTAATTTCCGCGACACCATCATTGCCAAAGGTCTTTATCCGGGGCCTCTGAAGAAGGAGCCGGTACCGCTGTCCGACGGCGCGGGCGAGGTCGTCGCGGTCGGCGCGGGCGTCACCCGCGTGAAGGTGGGCGACCGGGTTACAGCGAACTGCCAATGTCACTGGATTGGCGGTCCGTTCGTCGATGAGTTCCAGACGCACAGCATCGGCATGACCATCGACGGGATGCTGGCCGACTTCGTCCTGGTCGACGAAAATGCGGTGTTGAAGATTCCTGAATATCTGTCGTATCAGGAGGCCGCTTCGCTCCCTTGTGCCGCAGTATCAGCATGGTCTGCTCTCACATACGCTGAGCCTCTTGTACCGGGTCAGATCGTCCTCGTGCAGGGAACCGGTGGCGTCGCCTTGTTCGCGCTCCAGATTGCACGCATGTTCGGGGCTCGCGCGCTCGCTATCACATCGTCCGAGACAAAGGCTCAGAAGCTGCGGGATCTGGGCGCTGAGGCCGTCGTCAACTACCGGGAGGTGCCGGATTGGGAGAAGGCCATCCTAGACCTGACGGATGGGAAAGGGGTCGACAAGGTCGTCGAGATCGGCGGTGAGACGACGATCGAACGTTCTGTAGCGTGCACGCGGATCGGCGGCCAGATCGGCCTCGTGGGCTTCGTCACCGGGTTTGGAGGCGGACTCGCGCCACTAAGCATCCTGAAGCGCTCGATCAACATCCGAGGCATCGTGATTGGCCCCAGGTTGAGCTTCGAAGCGCTGCTAGCGGCGATGAGCGCCTTTCGAGTCCACCCTGTGATCGACACCGTGTTCCCATTTGCTGAGTTCAAGCAGGCCTATCGCCGTGTGGAGAGCGGCGCGCATGTCGGCAAGGTGGTGATCGATCTCAGCGCCTAGCGCCAGAGAAAACAGGAGAAGCCCTTGAATATGCCAACTGGCGTTGCTATTGCAGCCAGCTACGAAGTGCCGCCCGCGCGCTTTCCCGAAATCAGCCCGCACAACCTCTATCGGCAGGTGGCAATTGGCGCGCTGCGCGAATGGGGCCTTCGCCCGAGCGACGTCAACGGCCTCCTGGCGGTACCCTCAGGGCAGGGCGTTGGCACCATCGACATCTATACCCACGAGAAGCTCGGTGCCGAGCTTGGGCTGCTGCCGGGCTTTGCCGAGACGCTGAACGCAGGCGGCGCGAGCTTCGCGATCATGGTGGGTCGCGCTGCCTCGGCGATTCGCGACGGCCTTGCGGACTGCATCCTCTGCATCGGCACCGGCAAGTTCACGAAGCCGAGCTCGGGCGGTGCCGAAGTGATGGCCCGCATGATCAGCGAGCCCGACTTCGAGATCGGCTACGGACCGTTCATTCCCGCACTGTATGCGCTGATCGCATCCCGCTTCATGGCCGAGCGCGGCACGACACAGGCCGATCTCGCGCGCGTGGCGGTCTCAGCGCGCCAATGGGCTCTGCGCAACCCGCGCGCGCTGATGCACAACAAAGGAGCGATCACGGTCGAGGACGTGCTGGGCTCCCGGATGATCGCTGCACCGTTCCACTACCTTGACTGTTCCGTGCCCTGTGATGGCGGCGGGGCGGTGCTTGTCACCACGGCCGAAAAGGCGCGTCAACTCAACTCGCAACCCGCCTACCTGCTCGGCTACGGTGAGGCACACAGCCACGGCTCACTGAGTTCGGCAGGCAACCGCCTGATCGATACCGTCGCCGGCCGCACTGGCGACGACGCCTTTAGGCGCAGTGGCCTGTCGCGTAAAGACATCGACCTGGCAATGCTCTACGACGCCTTCTCGGTGACAACGCTGATCCTGCTCGAGAACCTGGGCTTCTGCCGACCAGGAGAAGCTGGCGCCTTCGTGCGGAGCGGGGCAATCGACTTCGGCGGCAGCCTGCCCGTCAACACCAACGGCGGCCTGCTGTCCTTCGGTCACACTGGCGAAGCCTCGGGCATGTCGTTGATCGTTGAAGCGGTGCGACAGGTAATGGGCCAGGCCGGAGAGAATCAGCTCGAACGCGCGGAAACGGCGCTCGTCCATGCTTACGGAGGAATGATGTACGAACATGCCACGTTGATCCTGGGACGGTCGCTATGAGCGGTGGACCGATGCCCGAAGTCAACCCGGTGAACCAGCCCTTCTGGGACGGGACCGCGATCGGTGAGCTCCGCATCCGCATTTGCAAGGCTTGCGGTGCCCGCTTTCGCTTCGTCAGCGAATGGTGTCCGACCTGCTGGTCCACCGACCTTGGCTGGCACGCGGCCAGCGGGCGCGGCAAGGTTGTGGCCATGACCGTGGTGCACGTGCCGCCATACGAATCCGTGGCCGCGCGCGTGCCCTACGTGCTCGCGCTGGTCGAACTGGCTGAGGGGCCGACAATGATGAGTAACATTGTCGACTGCGACCCCGATGCGGTGACCGTCGGCATGCCGGTGCAGGTTACGTACGAGCTACGCGGCGATTTGCAGCTCCCGCAGTTCAAGCCCGTCGTAGCCGGGGCAGCCATATCAGAGGCTATGTCTTGCCCGCATTGGATTTCACCCAACACCGCTTCCGAGAGCTGAGGGTCGGCGACCGCTTTTGCCTTGGCGTGCGCACGCAGTCGCACGAGGAGATAACCGGATTCGCGGCGATGCACGACCCACAACCTTTCCATTTGAACTACCAGGCTGCACTTGAGGCTCCCCGGACGTTTGAACGCCTCCATTTGCGAGACGGTGGGGAACTCCACCGCCATCTCAACGAGTTGCCCGAGGCTTGGCTGTGTCATTCACCGATCATCACTAACACCTGGCTCTGATTTTCGCATCTGTCAGAACGTGGCCGATGCCGGTGAATGGGTTCGTGCATTGTCTCAGCCGACGTTCCTTACCTCTCTTCGCCAGTAAGGTTCGCGCAGCACGCGCCGAAGGATTTTTCCGTTGGGGTTGCGCGGGAGCGCATCGGCAATGTCAATGGACTTTGGAGCCTTGTACGCAGCGATACGCTCGCGGGCCCAGTCGATCAAACGGTCGCTGTCGATCGTGGCGCCGAGCCGGGGCACGATGACCGCCTTGACCTCCTCTCCCCACCGCTCGGAGGGAATCCCGATTACCGCGACGTCGGCCACGTCTGGGTGGCAAGACAGCACGTTCTCGACTTCTAGCGGGTAGACATTCTCGCCGCCGGATACAATCGTATCCTTGGCGCGGTCGACCACGGTGAGATAGCCGTCCTCGTCGAGCACGCCAATGTCGCCAGTGCGCATCCAGCCATCGGCGTCGACTGTTGCCGTGGTGGCTTCGGGTCGCAGCCAGTAGCCGGCCATCACCGCGCGTGAGCGCACGACGATCTCTCCGACTTGACCGGTGGGCATTCGGGTGCCGGTACGGTCGACGATCGCGAGTTCGACGCCGAGCATCGCGCGTCCCGCGGACGAGAGGCGCTGTGGCTTTCCTTCCCTGTGATCGTCTGGCGTCAGCGCCACAATGCCCCCGGCCGTCTCGGTCATACCGTACATCTGTGTAAAGCCGCAGCGCAGAGCCTCAACCGCATCTTTGAGCAGTGCCGGCGCGATCGGCGAACCGCCGTAGGTGAGGTAGCGGAGCTTTGGTACGGGTGTGGTGGCCGCGGCCGGATGCTCGAGCAGCATGCGCAGCGCGGTCGGCGCGAGGAGCATGTGGGTTGCGCCGGAGCTTGCGAGGAGGGCCCAAACCTTGGCGGCGTCGAATTCACTTCCAATTACGAGCCTACCGCCGCTGTGGAGCCCGAAGAGGCCGTATGCGGTGCCAGCGATGTGTGCCACTGGCATCACGACGAGACTGGCGTCACCGGCACGCGGGAACCAGGCAAGCCCCGCCTGCAAGCCAGGCTCGCGCAGCGCGAGTACATTGGCATGCGTCAGCATCGCACCTTTGGGAGTGCCGGTGGTGCCGGACGTGTAGATCTGGAGCGCCACGTCGTGAGCTTCCACGCGTGTGGGCAGTATCGTGGCGTCGCTCGGCTCAAGCAGCTTGGCCCAGGTCGCATCGTTGGCAAGCGACTGTACAGAGGCCAGCGCGAGTCGTTCGCCAAGTCGCCGGCTCTGCGCTTCGAAGTGATCATCTGCGAAGAGATGGGTCACCTGAGCATCGCTGAGGATAAAGGCCCATTCGTCGGACGCGAGACGCCAATTCAGAGGCACGAGTACGAGACCGGCCTTCGTGGCGGCGAAGAGCAGCTCGAAGTACCGGTCGCAGTTCTTGCCGAGGTAACCTATGCGGCGGCCAGACTCTGGATGCAACTGCCTCAACGACGCAGCTATAAGGTTCGTTCGGCGATGGAACTCGGCGTAGGACGTCCTGCGCCCCTCAAAGTCGAGCGCAATATCGTGCGGACGGATCTCGGCATGGTACGCGAGCAGGTCTGGTAGTGTCTGCAATCGGACAAAGTCAAGCGTGGCTACGCTCGTCCGTACTGGCGCTGGCATGGCGCTAGCTTTGGTCATGTCAGTTCCTCCCGAGCCACATGCACGCGCCGGTACTTACCCTGCAGGAATAGCAGGGGATCGCGCGCGGGATCGAAGTGCACGCGTGACACGCGCCCGACGACGATTAGGTGATCCCCCCCTTCGTGCATCTCCTCGATCGAGCACTCGAAATTGGCCATCGCATTCTGAATAATGGGTACCCGTAGGCTCCAGCCCTCGCAGTTGAGGCCCGCGAAGCGGTCTACGATCTTGGACGCGAATGCGGTCGATATCGCCTGCTGGCCGATGTGCAGGAGGTTAACCGCAAAGGCGCCATGCGCGCGCAACGCTGCCACACTGGGGGAAGCCCGCTTCACGCAGAACAGCACCAGCGGCGGGTCGAGTGAGACCGAGGTGAACGAGTTGGCAGTGAAGCCAACGGGCTCGCCTTGGGCTGTCGTGGTAGTGATGACCGTGACGCCGGTGGCGAAGCAGCCGAGCGCATCTCGGAGCAAGCGGGGCTCGATTCCACTCTGCGGGCGAGAACTCGGTCTCGGGACGACACGCTCGAGGAACTCGAGGATGGTTGCGTCGAAGGCATCGTTGCAATCGCCTACGATCGCGCTGCCGACGCCGGCAAGGTCGGCGCATTCCGCGTGCGGGACCAATTCGCGAAAGGCAATGACGCTATCCTGATCCACCGTCGCACTTCCTTCCCCGCGCACGAGAATGGTCGGAATTTTCACCGCTGCCGCCGCCGCTGTGAGCCGTTGCAGGGCGGGCAGGCGCACCGATGCATCTTCGGTGAAGGCGCGGTAGGCCGGATCGATATGCCAGCGGAAGCGTCCGTCGTCGGCGCGCCGCAGGTGGCGCTGCATTTCATCCGTGCTTGGACGCGCACCCGGAAGCAGGTACGGCGCGACTGCATCGGCGGCTTGCTCGACGCTGGTGAAACCTGCAGAGTCTATGGTCATCAGCTTAGCCATGCGTTCAAGCCCTTGTCGTGCCATGCGCGGAGCCGCGTCGACGAGCACGAGCGCACTGGCGATCGGCTCGGTGTGCTCGCCGATCGCGGCAAGGGCGGCCAGACCGCCCAGCCCGGCACCGACTACGGCTGGCCGAGAGGGCAACTGCCCGATGACAGCTGTAACGTCCTGCACTAGGTCGCCTAGTTCGTAATGTTGTCGCGATGACCAGTCGCTGTCGCCATGGCCTCGGAGGTCGAGCGTGACGACGTAGCGGCCAGCCGCGGCCAGCGCTTTGGCAGCGCGCGACCAGGCAGCGCGAGTCTGGCCAAAGGCCGGCAGCAGCAGAACTGGAGGACTGCTGGGATCGCCTGTCACGTTTGCGGCGAGCGTGATGCCGTCGAAGCCGTTGAATCGCATCGTCATTGTCGGAGATTCCATCTATGAAGGTCGTGGTTCTAATTTATCGAATGGAGGCAACGTTCGCTTGTCTTTGTCTGCGCTGAGAGTTGTCGGTCGTTAGCATGAGTATCGTGAGGGCCGCGGCCGGGCCGGTCAGGCTTGGGATGAAAAAAGCTCGCACAAGCAAATCCCTTTGCGGAGTGGCGGTAGTGTCAATGCGATGCCGGTCAATACAATCGTCCTGCACGTCAATTCAACCGAGAGGCAGACCATGAACGCATACGAACACATCAAGCTGAACGAAGACGAGGGAGTTGTGACGCTTGTCCTTAACCGGCCGCAATCGCTAAATGCCTTGTGTACCGATATGCTGGATGAAGTCATCAACGCACTGGATATCGTGCGCGACAGCGGCACCGCACGCGTGCTGCTATTGACCGGTGCGGGGCGAGCGTTCTCGTCAGGTGCCGACCTCGCGGCCGACGGCTCAAGCGGCGATATCGGGGCCAAGTTAGAACGCTATTACAACCCAATCCTCGAGCGCCTCCTCGCGTTGCCGTTGCCTTTCGTGACGGCAGTCAACGGTCCTGCGGTGGGTGCTGGTTGCGCACTAGCACTGGCCGGTGATATCGTGCTGGCGGCCCGATCTTCATACTTCCTTCAAGCCTTCGTGAACATTGGCCTGGTGCCGGATGTCGGCAGCAGCTGGCTGTTGCCTAGGCTGATCGGTCGCGCCCGCGCACAGGCGATGATGATGCTGGGCGAACGGATCCAGGCCGAGCGCGCCGAAGCCTGGGGCATGGTCTACAAGGTGGTGGATGATGACGCGCTGGTGGCCGAGTCACTCGAACTTGTACGCAGGCTTGCCAAAGGCCCGACACGGGCCTATGCGCTGATCCGCCAAGGTATTCGCTTCGGGCTGGACCATTCGCTCACCGAGGCACTGGCCGTGGAGCGGCACCATCAGCGCCTCGCCGGACAGACGAAGGACTTTGCCGAGGGCGTCGCTGCCTTTCGCCAAAAGCGGCCTGCAGCGTTCACTGGGCAGTGAATGGGCAGGGCGCCCCCTGGGAGGCGCCGCCTTGTTGTCAGGCCGCCCCGGGCCCGGTCAGTTCATCGACATGCAGAGGGGCCAAGCCCCAATCCTGCAAGACCTTGCGAGCCGCCACCCCCGTGCCTGAAGCCTGGATCGCACTCGGGGTGGATGAGAAGCGTGGCGCCGGAGCCGGCTGACGGACGCCATCGATCTCGACAAACGTCGATCGGGCGACGTTGTGCGGGTCCTGCGTCGCCTCGTCCGCTGTTAGAACGGGCGCGAAGCAGGTGTCGGCATCACCCATGATCTCGACCCATTGGTCGCGAGTCTTGCTTGCGAAGACCTCGGCGAACGTGCTTTTAACTACCGGCCAGGCCTCGTGGTCCATCTGCTCGTGCGGCAGCTTGCCGGCTAGGCCCATTTTATCGAGTAGCATGGCGTAGAACTGCGGCTCGATCGCTCCGACGGAGACGAACCTACCGTCGGCGCACTGGTAGGTATCGTAGAACGGCGCGCCGCCGTCGAGGAGGTTCGCAGCGCGCTGGTCCTTCCACTGGCCGAGCGCACGAAGCTTGTAGAAGATCGTCGTCAGTAAGCTGGTGCCGTCGCTGATCGACGCGTCGACCACCTGGCCCTGCCCGGTGGCGCGCGCATGAAGTACCGCTGCAAGTAGGCCGACGGCAAGCATCATCGCGCCACCGCCGTAGTCGCCTACCAAATTGAGCGGTGGAACTGGCTTGTCCTTGGTACCGATCGCGTCCAGTGCTCCGGTGATCGCGATATAGTTGATGTCATGTCCGGCGCGTTGCGCGTATGGGCCGTGCTGGCCCCAGCCGGTCATGCGCCCATAGACTAGGCGCGGGTTGCGCTTCAGCACCACATCGGGGCCAAGGCCAAGCCGCTCCATCACGCCTGGACGGTAGCCTTCGAATAGCATGTCGGCCTTGTCGCACAGAGCCAGGCAGGCAGCCACGGATTCGGGACGCTTTAGGTCGAGCGAGACCGAGCGACGTCCGCGCCGGTCGACCTCGAAACGGTCACGGCTGGCATCGACGCCCTTGCGATCGATGCGGAGAATGTCGGCTCCCATGTCGGAGAGCAGCATGCCGCAGAATGGCCCGGGGCCGATGCCGGCAAACTCGATTACTTTTAGGCCTTGCAGAGGTCCATTTGTCACGGGAGGGTATCCTTGATATCGCGCCCCATCAGGGGCGAGTTGGCGGGGGGCTTTAGCGTCGATCTCAGACATGGCATTTTCAAGATTGGGAGGCAGATCGCATTCGCAATGTCAATCTCGAGCCACCTGGCGCGGGTATCGTGTCGGTGATACCACCTAGTCGTGATAGGTGTCGCTTCAGGGCACCATTCGTTTTTGGAGTCCACGACAATTTCCTGCGCATGGCTCCTCTCTTGCATGTACCTTAGAGAGGATTGTGTCGATCGCCGTTGCAAGTAACAAGATAACCGCGGATCTACCGATACCCTTGTCTGCCGATGCGGGCGAGTTTGCTCCGGCCGGCACTCCGGACTCGGGGTGTTGTGGGCGACAGTCATCTGCGGTTGTTCCGGTGGTGCCGAGGCAACGACCCGGGGGATCACGCATTTGCGTTTCCACAATCTGCCACGCGAGCCGAACAGCGAGCCCCGTGTATGACCAGCGCACCCAGGCGCCTCTGCAATGGGAGACCAGCGAGGTCATGTGCGAGATGGGGAGTCCAAATGACGGACAAAGGCGATAATGCATCGTATCCAAAGGGAAGACATCATGGGCATGCGTTGGATGTTCTGCCTACAGCGGCGCTGAGTGGACGGTAGCCGCGAGATCGTGCCGGCTGGGCGGATTGAATGGCGATGAGGGCGCCGGCAAGCTTGCATTATTCTCCTATGGGATCGGCCGACGCTTGAACAGATCGGCTTCCACTTCCAGCGCTTGCTCTTCAAGCAGGTGCCAGAGGGCATAGATGCCAGCAGATCCAGTACTGACACCTCCGTTCGGCATAGACGAAGTCCCAGCTTCTTAGCGAGGGACTGTCGATAAGGATGATCTCGACACGGGAACAACAAACATCAGCACGGCTGCTGAACTCGTTTGAGGGGAGCTGACTTCAACGAACCGGCTTTGAGATGCGTTCGACGATAACAGGCACCTCGGTCAGCCACGAATTGTAACGCAGAGGTTCATACTCAGTGCCAACCGGCATCAACGCGTTGCAGTCGACCCCCGATTTCTCTGATGAGAGACGGAGGCCGTATGCGCCCTTGTTGCCATAGCCGTGGCTCATGGCGACGACGCTGGGGCGCAGAGCGCTGTCTATTCTCACCTGTGTCTCGATGGTGCAGAATTCGTTGAATACGCAAATGGAGTCACCGTCATGCAATCCGCGGGCAATAGCGTCCGTTTCGCTCATATGCAGTGGGTTGACGCACTCTCTGCCACACCGAAATTTTCCGATATTGGTCAGCCAGCTGTTTTGCATGTAGCGTGTGCGCAACGAGATCAGTTTGAGCGTGTCGGCGGGTTCCTGTTGCAGCTCGGCGAAGATGGCGTCGCAGCGCTGGAATAATCCCGCATTCGCGAACGAGGTTGGGCAGCAGTCGATTCTCTTGTCCGGGTGCTGCAGGCACTTGTCGAACAGCGCATCCCGCGGTTCCTGTGGGAATGTGACCGTTTGATGAGGTTGCGCGCGCATTTTTTTGATAGAAAGGCACTTGGTAGCCAGCATGCCGTCGATGAGTTCGACAGCGTCGGTCAATTCCGGGTTGTGATCGAGTGGTGAGGGCAAACCCATCGCTTGCGCTAGGCGCTGGACGATCCGCCAGCCGTTTCGACGCCCGAACGCTGGCGGCTCGATGGCATCTGCGTATTGCACATACGGAATCGGCTGCATCGCGTTGCCGTGGATGTTGATGTCCATCCGTTCCAACCAGTCGGTGGCCGGCAGGACGTAGTCCGAAATTTCACCAGTTGCCGACCGGTAGATGTCCACCGCCACGATCAAGTCGAGGCCCTCGCACGCTTTGCGCAGAACGTCTTCACCGCCCACGGTGATCAAAGGATTGCCGCCCAGTACCACCAAGGCGCGGACGTCTCCTTTCTCGATCAGGGACGGCAGTATGACGGCGGGGAGGACGCCGAATCCCATCGGGTCAGCAATTTGGAATGTGCCGACAGACGTCTCCAGGGTCTGCGTGGCCCCGTTGGGCGGGAACTCGTTTAGCAACCCAGCGGGTTTGTGCATTTCTCCCAGGCGGCCGAGATTTCCGCCAGCGAAATTGATCATCTCCACTAGCCAGAAGCACAGCATGCCCTGACGGCTCTGGTTTAGACCGGTTGCCATGTGCACCGTGGCGGACTTCGCGGCAATGATCTCGCCGGCGATAGTCCGGATTTCGCTGGCGCCGACGCCGGTCACTTGGGCAACCTTCTCTGCCGGATAGCACTGGATGAACTGTTTCATCTCGCCGACATGTTTGCCGTGTTTCGTCAGCATGGCCTCGTCGAAGCCACCTTGGACGTGAATCTCGTTCAATAGCGCCGCCAGGAAGTACACATCTGTTCCCGGCTTGATCAGCAGCGTCGGTCCCGTTTCCTCGGTGGACGACTCGATTTGCCGAGGGTTGACGAAACGTACCTTCCCGCCTCGCTGCTTGATACGCTTCACCACGTCGAGACCACCGTTGGGCATGGAGGCTGTTGTCCAACGAGAGACTTTGGGATTTGTACCCAGGCAGAGCAGATAGTCGGTGTGGTACAAGTCGGGCACCATGATAGAGCTGGCCGACCCGAATATCTCAGCAGCACCGACGAACTTGTTGGCAGTATCCTGCGTGTTGCCGCTGAAACGCATTTGGGTGCCAATGCGATCCATGAAATCCACTGCCGAGAAGTACGGGGGTGCACTCATCGATCAGGGGTTGCCGAAGTAGAACGCGATGGCGTTTGGCCCGTACCTTTCCCGAATGGTTTTGAGCTTCGCGCCCATTTCCGCCATGGCGGTGTCCCAATCAGATTCCACAAAGTCGCCGCGCGGCTGCGTGCGAGGGTTGAGGCGCTTAAGTGGCCACTTCACTCGGTCGGGATCGTTGTGCACTTCCAGGTAGGAGAGACCCTTGTGGCAGGCGATACCGCCGCTCGGATGCTCCGGGTTGGGGTGCAACTTGATAACTTTTCCAGTGTCGTTGAGCTCGGCGACGATGGGGCAATACGGTTCGCAAATGCGGCAGAAGGTAGGCTTGGAGTGAGACATTTTTCGTTCTCCGATGCCCGGGGGCGATCACGCCTCTGCGGCCAGAGCCAGCATGGTGGCGCTATCCGTCAGCTTAACTCGTGGGCGATGCTGCGCTCTGCCTGCCTCACGCTCGAGGTGGTCAATGGTTTGCCAGCCTGCACGCGACACGAGATCGGACTTTCGCCTCCTGATCGTGGCCATAGCTTTGTCTTTGTCCAGGCTGCGTTTTTTTAGTCGCCCTGCTCGTAGGTCCTCCAACAGGAGGTCGATTGTTTCGCGGGCGCACTTCTTGTTGCTACCGATGATGCCTCGACACCCACGTTTGGCCCAACCCGTTACGTATACGCCGGGAAGGACGCCGTCATGGTCGGAGACACGGCCAAGACGATTGCGGATTACCCCAAGCCGTTCGTCAAAAGGCAAGCCCAGGACAGGGGTGCCGTGGTAGCCGATAGCACGCAGGACCAAGCCGGCATTGAGTGTCGATTCTTCGTTGCTCGGGCGCGCTTGAAGCCCGCCATGCTCGTCGCGCTCAAGGTGATTGCGCACTACTCGCATCCTCTCGACCTTGCCGTTGCCGTGCAGCTCGACGGGGGAAGTGAGGAAACGAAACACGATGCGTTTGTTGCCAGGGGTTGGCTCGCGTACGGCTAGCCGCTGAAGGGTTTGCACTTTGCGGCGCGTCTCCCAGTCGGATCCACCGAGTACGGCTTCATGATCGCCGGGCAGCTCATTCCCTTGGAGTAGCACATCCACGTGGTCGAGGTGTTCAAGTTCCTCGAGCTCGGGGTTGTGGAAGGCTCCTTGCAAATGGCTGCGGCGACCGAGTACCACGACTTCGCGGATCGAGCTGCGACGCAGAATCGCAAGGGCGTGGTCGGCGATGTCTGTCCTTTCCAGTTCGGCCACAGGCATCGTGAGGATACGTGCAGCGTCGAGGGCAACGTTCCCATTGCCGACGACAATGGCGCGTTCGCTCGAAAGATCGAAACGGAGATCGCGATAGTCGGGATGACCGTTGTAGAAGGCAACAAACTCCCGCGCTGACCAACAGCCCGGCAATTCTTCACCGGGGATGCCCATGCGAGTATCTCCATCAGCACCGCTTGCGTAGATCACAGCGTCATACCAATCGCTCAGTTCGGCGGGATGAATGTCGCGACCGATGTCAACATTACCGATGAAACGTACGCGGGGGTGCTTTAGATAGAAATCGAACAGTCGATCGACGACAAGTTTTTTCTCGGGGTGGTCGGGTGCCACGCCGGCGCGCACCAGTCCCCATGGCATTGGCAGGCGCTCGAACAGATCGACTTCCACCTCCAGCCCCCGCTCTTCTAGCAGGTGCCCGAGGGCGTAGATACCGGCAGGCCCGGTGCCGACGATCGCGATACGCACGGTTGGTGGCATGGTTACGCTCCTTTCGCGAAATATGCGCGATTGACTTGCGCGTAGTGCTGCCACTTCGGGGGAAGGCAGCCCTCTTCGTAGATTGCCAGTACCGGGCATGCACCAACACAGGCGCCACAATTGACGCAGACGTCGGGATTGATATACATTTGTTCGGCATCTCCGAAGTCCTCGTCCGAGGGGGCCGGACTGATACAGGCAACGGGGCATATCTCGACACAGGAATAGTCGGCGACGCAAGGTGCTGCGATCGCGTAGGCCATTTGTTTCCTCCAACTGGTAGTCAAGCTTGAGGGCCTCTCGATGCCAAGGCCCCGAGCGGCGGCGGGATGGGAACGATCGAGAACGCCCGCATACACGTCTTGGAGCACTTGAACTCAGGACCAGCCAGGCCTCGGTGTCCAAGAGTGGCAAGGCTCAACCCACATTCCGCTTGATGATGCTGGTGGTTGCAGCGACGTCGCTCACTTGTCTTCTCCTCGAATGTGTGGGGATCGGCAAACCCCGTCGCTAAGACGTGTTTCAGTTTCAGCTAGACAGGAAAGGCACGCATCCGGACGAGCTAGTGGTGGCGAGTGCCGCAGCGCCGAGCGACGCTGACGAGGCAGCGATGTGATTGGCTGCCAGAAAGCCAAAGACCACGGCCGGCCCCAGTGTGCCACCTGCACCCGGATAGCAGTTTCCGAAAGGCGAGGCGGATGCGTTGCCAGCCGCATACAGCCCAGGGATCGGGCTGCCGGCGGTGTTCAACACACGCCCGTGCTCATCGGCCTTTAATCCGCCTTTAGTTCCGATATCGCCAAGATTGACGGGGAGGGCGTAGAACGGTGCCTCCCCGATGGAGCCGAGGCAAGGATTGGGCTCCACCTTGGGGTCTCCGAACGTTCGATCATAGTCGGATCTGCCTCGCCCGAACTCGATGTCGATACCCGTCGTGGCGTAATGATTCATCCGCATGACTGTCGCCTGAAGTTTTTGCGCATTAACGTTAATCTTGGCGGCGAGCTCAGCGACGGTCTGAGCACGGAATAGATAGTGATCCCAGTGGTCAACAGGAATCCGCGAATCTGGCTCGATCTGCGAAGGCATGTAGCCCCCTGCTGGAAATTTGCGGCGAAACTGCGCATCGAAGATCAACCAGCAGGGCGCGTTGGCCCCCGTCTTCAACTGGTCCTGTACCATTGCATTGCCAAATCGGTCGTAGCTGCATGCCTCATTGACGAATCGATCGCCGTTCCGATTGACGCAGACGCTGTGAGGACGGCCATGGTCGAAGACAACCATGTGGATTTCGTCGAAGTTGGATGCGCCCGGAATGGGCTTTGACATGGAGGGGCACCACCATCCCGTTTCCATGAACTCAACGTCTGCCCCAATGACCATGCCAGCACGCAAGAGGTCTCCACGATTGCCTTCTTCCGGCGTGTTGCTCCACCGTGTGTCACCTGGAACAGTGAAAAATCTTTCACGGAGAGCTTGGTTCCATTCGAAGCCGCCAGCACAGACGATCACGGCTCGGCGCGCGTGGATAGTTGAGCGTTGGCCGAATTGCTCAACTTCTACGCCTACGACGCGCCCGTTATGCTGGACAAAGGACTTTGCTGCAACACCCAGCCTAATCTCGATACCTCTATCCATCAGCTTCTTGCGGAGCCGACCAATGATGGAGCCCCCGAGGCTGAGCAGCCGATCACGGCGAGTAACTCGGCGGGTCGTGATGTCGGTCCAATACCGTCCAATGACACGTCCCAACTGGCCAATCCAACCGGGTGTCTTGCTGCTAATGCCAAACGCCTCCTGGAAGTCCATCGTATAGCGATTGAACAATTTGAAGCGAGTGAACTGCTCGCGCATGAGATGGAACTCTTGGCCTAATTCGGCCCCGTCATACATAGGACATATAAGCGATCGGTCGAATCGGGCGCCAGGAAGTTCGGAGAAGTAGTCCGGCCAGGGCGTGATGGCGAGCGGGAGTCCGAGCGAGGTGAGGTATTTCACGGCGCTAGCGCCCCCATCAATGAATGCCTCCAGCCGCTCCGAGCGAACATGCCCCTGTGTAGTGCCCCGAATATATTGCAATGCCTCTTCCCGGCTGTCGCCGGTGCTGAGGCCATGATTGGGAATCCAGAGTACCCCACCGGAGGTTGCCGAACTGCCTCCATATTTGTGAGCCTTTTCCAGCAGGATGACACTCAGACCGAGATCGTGAGCTCGCGCAGCGGCCGTCATCGCAGCCATGCCGGAACCTGCGATAACGACATCGTAAGTATTGTTCATTGTCTCTCTCCGCCTGTTCGCGGGATCCTTGTCGGTCACGTCGAAGGTCGCATCGAAATCTTACCTTTGGGATTGCAGGCTGCGGGCGTCTCACGTGTCCATGAACGCTTTCGGTCTTGCCTATGCCGGCTTTTTGATCTGTCCGTGGCACTACGTGACTCGACTGAGCACGTCTATCGCACCGGAGATGCAAAATAGCTCTTGCTGAGCTCGGCGAGAGTTAAATGGTTGATGCGCTGCGCTGTTGTGAGGGAGCCAGCTTTTCACCGGGGGATTGGATCTGGATGAGGTAGATTGAGCACATACGTCCCGGATGACGAGAGACGTGGGTGCGCAGGCCGCTCTACGTGCACACGAGCAGACCCTTCGAGCGCAAGCAGTTGCGTTCGACGCCAAGCTTGCGATTCCATTCCGGCGGGTACTTGGTGCCATCGAGGATGAGTGCGAACGCCCATACAGGCGATGCAACCAGCCGGGGTGTGCTCGGCGCCAAAGCGATCTGGATTGGCATGAGTATACCCAACGTAGTGACGCTGCCACCCAAGCTGCACGCCTACGTACGCGCTACTTTCTGCGGCAGTTTTGCTTCGAAGGCGACCTATGTAATGAACCCAACGGTACTTCTGTCGAGTTTCTGGACACAGGGGAGGTCTGTCACTGCAAGCATGCGAATACGCGATTAACTAGAGCACGAACCTCGCGGATGGATTTCGGGATATCCCTTGCCGCAATATCAAGCGGACATGAGTGGAAATGCAGTGCCGCATGGTGGGCGAGGTCAGCCTTTAGGCTGGCCGGGCTTGCAAAAGGTCAGCTTCTTAGACTCCGTTTCCGGGAGCGGCCCCAGCCGCAGCTTGCGGGTCGTGCTCATCAACAGAGTGAGGAAACCACATCCCGCTTGCGATCGCCCATATCAATCCGCGAGTTGCTCCGCTTCGAGACCACGGTAAATCCGTACGACATCCTTACTGGTGTAACCAAGCGTGTACTCCCCCTTACTTAGCGCCGCGAGGAAACCTTCGCCGAAGTCCTCCAGCTTCTTGAGCGAGAGATCACGAAGCTTGGATGATCTCTCTTTGACGGCTCTGCTGAGCGCGTCTTTCAGTTCCGCAGCAGTCAGATCGGTGCAGTACGCTGGCGTGCCCGGTTGCTGCCGCCACGATTCAGACAACATCCCTGCATCAAATCCGTCAAAGCCGATATCATCGACCAAGCCTATGACCATCTTCTTTGCGTTCGCATCACCGCCGTAAACCGACAAAGCAAGTCGGTCCGGCGTACCTGCTGGCCTTCCCTCGTGCGCCTGGCTGTAGGCCAGCATGTTGTTGAATGCTTTGACGATCGGGCGCCCTATTTGCGCGGACACCCAAACACTTTCCACCATGCCATTCTCGATGGCAGGAATGATCCTGTCACGGGCTGGAAAATAGTTCGAAGTGTCAACCAGCACTACATTGCTGGATGCGCCGTCGAACAGATCCTTTGGTAGCGTGGGAATCGCGTGAAGTGGGATTGTGGTGACGATGACGTCAACGTCTTTGACTGCGTCCGCAACGGACACCGCCGTTGCACCTGTCTCTCGAGCGAGATCAGCAAGCGCTTTCTGGCCTCGCTCACTGGAAATAAGAACTGAATGCCCCGCGGCTGTCCACTTCTTCGCAAGGTTGGTGCCGATTAGTCCGGCCCCAATTATTCCAATCTTCATACCATTTCCCTGTTCTTGAATTAGAAATTCCGACCCGGACGATTCTGAGCTTTATGCTGTTTCTTCGCTTTGTTCTGTGAACGCCCAGATTTTCTCAACGCGCGATAGCGCGGCAGGATGTCGTCGCTGACGTGTTCGCCGAATGGCAGTATCCATTCGATGCCGATTCGCCGTTGCGGACCAAGATCACAGCAAGACCTGGCCTCCATCAACGATAAGCTCCGTACCGGTGATGTAGCGGTTGTCGTCGCTTGCGAGGAACAGCACCGCATTCGCGATGTCGTCAGGCATCGCCTTGTAGCCTAACGGGACGGTCGCTGCGGTCATCGCGTCGAGATCTAGCGCCGTCGTCGCATCCCCGCCTTCAAGCGCACCCAAGTGGCCCCACGCCGGTGTCTCGACAATTCCGGGGTGGATCGAATTTACGCGGATTCCGGTCCGATTCTGCGCGCATTCAAGCGCCGCGACTTTCGTCAGTTGCGCCACGCCCGCCTTGCTGGCGCAGTAGGCCGACATGTTGGCATACACCTTCTTTGAGGCCGTTGACGAAATGTTGATGATTGTGCCGCCACCACTGGCTTCAATGAGCGGGATTGCGTGCTTCATGCCAAGGAACATGCCATCAAGATTCACCGCGAATTGCATGCGGAAGGCTTCGTAGCTCATTTCCGTGAGTGGGGCTGGGCGGCCAATTCCGGCGTTGTTGAGCAGGATGTGCAGCGCACCATGATCGGCTCGCACCTGAGCGATCAGGGCTATCCAAGCCGACTCCTGCGTCACGTCGAGTGCCATGAAAACCGCCCGCCCGCCGGTCGCGTTGATCTTGGCGGCGGTCGACCGGCCTGCGTCCTCGCTGAGATCGGCGACCACCACAACCGCGCCTTCGGCCGCCAGGCGCGACGCGCAGGCGGCGCCAATTCCTTGTGCCGCGCCGGTGACGAGTGCGACTTTTCCGTCCAATTTACGCTGCACGATCCAGTCTCCAGATATCAATTAGTGATACGCCCACCGGGCTGAGCGCTTCCCTCGGACTGTCCCTGTCGGAGCGAATTGCCCAGCATCCGGTCGGCCGTCGTCGCGATGCCGGGGCGGCGATCGAAACTGAGGTGCTTGCAGCCAGATGCGCCGCTGTTCATATCGTAGGAACCGTCGTCGATTCTCTTTCGCGACGTGCGTTGCCTTGCCGGCTTCGGGAATTCCGCGCCGTCGGCTCTCACAATCCAGCAACATAGAGAGCAGCGCAAACATAGTGCAATCTCGTTTGCTCGACATACAGTACTAGTTAATCGATAGCATCAGAGTAACAGATAAGCATGTGTGTAGTTGCCTCCCTGGGAACTAGACCTTATCTCTGACTGAGCATTGGGACTGATCTGCATTCATGACTCCCTACAGTGCTGTTCACTGGTTCATTACGTTCCATCTAGGGAGGTGGAGCGAGTGAAGGCTCGTTGAGCGTCCAATGCGCGATCCGGAGCAGGCGGGGCTGAAGAATTTCCAATTCGCGGGTTGACATCTGCAGGTGCTGTGGTCGGGTGCGCACTGGCGCGATCTTCCGGAATTCTACGAGCGAAGATGCCAGGGCTGCCAAACTCCGGACCGATCGCCGGGAAGAGATGGCCGGAGCACATCAGGTGTATTGCTGAGCCCAGCGAGTGTCCATCTTATACGTGTTGACAAGAGTAAATACGTTCACGCTCACGATGCCTTCGATCGCCGTGAGTTCTTCGCTCTTGATGCGCGTGATCGCCTCCATGCTGCGGGCCTGAATGATGCCCTTGATCGGCGCCGGGCCGGTGGTCACAAAGATCTGCGGCAGCCACGGACGGTCGCGCAGCCTTCCGACGACCTCGCCCAGACGATTTGCCTCGGGTTCGATCTCGACCAGTGCGAACGAGTGCAGTCCGACCGAGACAGGATTGAGTACCGTAATAAACCGCATCAGTCCACGGCTTTCCAAATTGCGGATCCTGTAACGGATCGTGCTGGGATTAATCCCGTACTTGCGTGCGATGGCATTGATCGACTGACGCGCATTGTGCTGGAGTTCCGCGACAATTTGCTTGTCCACTTCGTCGAACGTCCCGTCGGGCAACTCGCGCTCCAGGTTGTCCATTGCCGCTTCCACGCTGCGCTCCATCAGCAGATCAGTTGAGTACATCACGTAGCGTGGAGAGAAGCGCGGTGTATCGAGGACAATCGACACAATTGAATGGAAGACACCCCGGATGGTGCCGATGCGATTCGAGGCTATTTCGTGCAGTGCATCCACGGTTGTGAATCGCACCAGGATCAGCAGGTCACGCGAGCCGCCCATCAGCGTGCTGATCAGCAACACCTCTTGCATCGGTGTGATTTCCGCGACGACCGCGTCAATGGAGCGGCCGCGCACGTCGAGCAGGATGAAGGACAGCAACTGACCTGAGGCCTTGAGATCCAATACCGCGAAAATCCAAGACGCCTCGCGCTGGTCGAGCGCTCGTATCCGTGGCGCGACCTGCGAAACCGCTGCACCGGTTGCGTCAGCAACGGACCGGACGCTCGCATGTGGATCGCGCGTCAGCACATCCAGTATCGCCCGGTCGAGATCGCTGAGTATTACCTCTCGGCGCACCTTCTTTGTCGTCATGGGATCTCCTCGATGCAGGAATGGGCAGAGGCCTAGACGAGCGCTTGCGCGGCTGAGGTTCTTGTTGTCCGTGCATAGACTCAACGCTCGAGACGGCCGGTGCCGCCGCGCTCGGCTGTTATCAGAATTTCCACCAGGCAAGCATAACGTCAGCCGGCCGTTGCCGCGAAAACCCGACGCAGGATCGCGTCGCGGTCAGCGATGAAACGCTGGCTGACCGTGGCATTTGGGCAAATCTGGTCGAACCCGTGCGGCGCCGCGGGGTAGACGTGCAACTCGGTCGGGACACCGGCAGCCATCAACCGCGTCGCATAGTCGATGTTTTCGTCCCGGAACAAATCCAGCTCGCCGGTCAGGATTGAAGCGGGCACAGATCCCGTCAAGTCCACCATGCGTGCTGGCGCTGCATAGGGCGACACCGGTGCATCGGCTGCACGTTCACCAAGGTAAGCCCGCCAAGCGATAGCATTCTTGCGCCGGTTCCACACCTTCGCATCTGTGACGAGGTGCGCGGAAGGCGTGTCGTTGCGATCGTCGAGCATTGGATAGATTAGCATTTGGTGCGCGATCGAGAATTCTTTCCTGTCGCGCACGAGCAGCGCAACTCCCGCGGCCGAGCCGCCGCCTGAGCTTTGCCCCGCGACAACTAAGCGGCGGGTATCGATACCCAGTCCGCCGGCATCCGACGCCATCCAGGCCAACACCCCGTAGCAATCCTCTGTGGCCGCCGGAAATGGATGTTCTGGTGCGAGACGCCAAGCGACCGATGCGACCAGACATTGGTGAGCGATGACAAGGTGCTGGCAGATCGCATCGTCCAGCAATTTGCTATTGAGTACGTAGCCCCCGCCATGGATCCAGCAGATAGCAGGTAACGGCGCAGCGCACGCTTCGGTCGGGGCAAAGACGCGAATCCGCACTGGCGGGTGATCGCCCCGACCGGGCACGGTCATATCGCGCACCGATACACGCGGGTCTGACGGAACCGGCATAGCGTCAACCATTGCGTGATATTCGAGGCGCGCGCGCGTCATATCCGCAATATCGAAATCTGGCATCGCCGCCACCGTGGGTGCGATTTCTGGATCGATGCGATCAAAAATGCTCATCAAGACCCTCGTCAAGGTTTGGACGTTCAGACCCTTCTCCCCATCTATGAGCGGGGAGAAGCAACGGGTTCGTCACGATATGAGAGTGCTTCATCGCTCGCACCGGCTGGACGCGGGGTCCACGATGAATGCGTAAAATCGGATCGATAAATTTACTCGAAATCGGACGTTAGCACATTATTTCGATAATTTCGCTCAAATATTGGCGAAAATTTGGTGCGGTATCCGTTAAGGCTCGCCAGCGCGAGGAGGAACAAGGTAGCGTTCGGTGTGTTCGAGGTGTGCCTGAACTGCGGCCTGAGTCGAGCCCAGGCGTCACTATGTCGTATTAAAGAGCGGGTCGCTGGGATTTCGCGGCACGGCTGCATGCGGCCGGGGAAAATGTATTCTTTCACGAACGTGAATGTTTTGCCGGGGTACCAACACAACACGTCGGTCCGACGCAACGGCCACAGGCTTCGCGTGCCTGATACGCTTTCAGCGTGGCAACTTCCGATCTCGATCGATATGGCAAGAATGGGCGCCGGTGAGTTTCCAGCGCGCGGTTGCCGACGCGCTCGATCATTGATTCATTGCGGCAACCGTGTACTAGATCAGGTCGGCGATCGTCCCAATCTTGAAGCTATGTCGTCATTCCAGATCTCGTGGGTGTGCAAGCCCAGGAGTTCGGCCATCTGGGGTGCCAATTGCTTGTGCATTGCCTGTCGTATGATGCGTTCGGCTTCCAAAGGCAGTCGTCCCAGTTCGTCCTCGCGGTGCATCATGTAGAAGCTTCGGGTCAGCGCCGGGTAAGCAGCCTGGCGCGGCCGGAAGCGGCTCAGTGGCAGCACCCGCAGTCCCTGCGCCGAGTGGCGCGATTGCCAGACACACATCGGTGTCGAGATCGCAAATCCAACACCGGCCGCGACCAGGCTGAGCAGAGGGTCGGAGGCATCGAATTCGCAGGTCTGTTCGATGATGTCTCCCATGTCCTGCAGATAGCCCTCGATTTGCTGGCCGATGTGTGAGCGGGCACTGTATCGGATCAAGGGCAGGCGCCGGCTCAAATCGCTCAGAGAGCAGGGTTGGCCCGGGTCGAAGGCGAATGGCAGCAGCACGTAGTAGGGTTCGGAGAACAGCAGCGAGCGGCGCATGCCCTCTTGCTGCACCCGGCCGCTGGTGGTGATGGCGATGTCGAGCTGACGGGCTTCGAACTGGGCCTCCAGCGTGGGAGTGATGCCCGACCACAGCCTGATCTGGCGTGATGCGCCAGATAGTCCCTTAAAGAGTGTCGGACCGACCGAGGCGGCGAAGGAATCGATACACCCTATCCTGACGATGCTGCGCTTGGCTCGTCCTTCGCCGCGCACGTTTTCGCTCATCTGCGCGAGCTGGTGCAGTAAGCCGGCCGCGTCCTGATACAGGCGCTCTCCGGCGAGGGTTGCGCGTGCCGGCCGTGTGGTGCGATCGAGAAGCGTCGTGTTGAGCGTGGCTTCCAGTTGCTTGACGCGTTGGGAGATGGTTCCCTGCGAGACACCCAGCCTGCGCGCTGCTTCCGAGACGGCCTCAGCCTCGAAGACGGCGACCCATGTCGAGAGCAAGTTCCAGTCTGGATAGGGCTGGCTGTCAATAGGTTTCATAGGTGAGGCTCGGCTGCAGGTGGGTCGGCATCGCGCATGTGAAGAGTAACGGGGCCTTGCGCACTGGGGGATGCGCAAGGCCTCGGGCTTACAGGACATCCCTAGGGCAAGTGGCACTCGATGCAAGGATCATGATCCGGTCGACCGTGGTATCTGCCCTGCGAGTCCGGCTCGACGAAGCGGGATGCGCACATCCACATCCCGCTTCTCTTAGGCCAGGCTTGCGTATCGCAGGGAATTGGCCAGGTCAGAAGCCTGGCTGGCCCTTGGCTCCCGGATACCAACTCGTGCCGACCAGCGGGATCTGGGTCATCGCTGCCGCTTCCAGCGTCAGCGCTGCCAGATCCTCCGGTTCCAGGTTGTGCAAGTGGGACTTGCCGCAGGCGCGCGCGATGATCTGCGCCTCCATGGTCATGACGGCCAGATAATTGGCAAGCCGGCGTCCGGCCTGCACCGGGTCCAGGCGTGCCGCCAGGACTTTGTCCTGCGTGGTGATGCCGGCCGGATCCTTGCCTTCGTGCCAGTCGTCGTAGGCGCCGGCGGTGGTGCCAAGCTGCCGATACTCCTCCTCATGGCGCGGATCGTTGTCGCCTAGCGCTACGAGCGCGGCCGTGCCGATGGCCACCGCATCAGCACCCAGGGCCAGTGCCTTGGCGACGTCGGCGCCGTTGCGGATGCCGCCGGAGACGATGAGCTGGACCTTGCGGTGCATACCCAGGTCCTGCAGCGCCTGAACGGCGGGGCGGATGGCGGCCAGGATGGGAATGCCGACATGCTCGATGAAGACCTCCTGCGTGGCAGCGGTGCCGCCTTGCATGCCGTCGAGCACGACTACGTCGGCGCCGGCCTTCACGGCCAGGGCCACGTCGTAATATGGACGCGTGGCGCCCACCTTGACATAGATGGGCTTCTCCCAGTCGGTGATCTCGCGTAGCTCGAGGATCTTGATCTCGAGGTCGTCGGGGCCGGTCCAATCCGGGTGGCGGCAGGCCGAGCGCTGATCTATGCCTTCAGGCAGGCAGCGCATCTTGGCCACCCGCGGGCTGATCTTCTGGCCCAGCAGCATGCCGCCGCCGCCCGGCTTGGCGCCTTGTCCGATCACTACCTCGATCGCGTCGGCTTTGCGCAAGTCGTCAGGATTCATGCCGTAGCGCGACGGCAGGTACTGATAGACCAGGGTTTGCGACTGGCCGCGCTCCTCGGGCGTCATGCCGCCGTCGCCGGTGGTCGTGCTGGTACCTGCGATGGTGGCGCCGCGGCCCAGGGCCTCCTTGGCGTTGGCCGAGAGCGCGCCGAAACTCATGCCGGCGATGGTCACCGGCGTCTTCAGATGGATGGGCTTCTTGGCATAGCGGGTTCCAAGCACCACGTCGGTGCCGCACTTTTCGCGGTAGCCTTCGAGCGGATAGCGGCTTACCGAAGCACCGAGGAACAGCAGGTCGTCGAAGTGCGGGAGCTTGCGCTTGGTGCCACCGCCGCGGATGTCGTAGATGCCAGTGACCGCGGCGCGCCGGATCTCGGCGAGGGTGGGCGGGTCGAAGGTAGCCGAGAAGCGCGGCAGGGTTTGCGGGATATGGGGAGGGGCTTCTTTGGTCGTGTTGGAGGCGGTCATGTCAGTAGGCTCCTGCGTTGTCGACGTGGAAGTTGTAGAGCGTGCGGGCCGAGCCATAGAGCTTGAAGGAAGAGGGATCGATGTCGATATGGCCGGCTTGCCGCAGCAGCCCGGCAAGGATCTCGCGCTCGGTCTCGCCCATGGTCTTTTCCTCGCAATCCGCGCCCAGACTCTTGACCGAGCCGCGTACGAAGATGCGGGCCTCATACAGCGAGTCGCCAAGGGCCTCGCCCGCGTCACCCAGGACGACCAGGTTGCCGGCTTGCGCCATGAACGCGGAAAAGCTGCCGACTGAGCCGCCGACGACCACGTCTGCGCCCTTGAGGGAGATGGCACAGCGCAGGCCGGCGTCGCCGTCGATGACCAGCAGCCCGCCCTGCGCGGTGGCGCCGGCGGCGTTGGACGCGAAGCCCTTGACATGGACCTTGCCGCTCATCATGTTCTCAGCGACGCCGGTGCCGGCGCTTCCGCTGATGGTCACTGTCGCCAACTGGTTCATGCCTGCCGCGTAGTAGCCGGCATGGCCCGCGATGGTGACGTCGATGGGGGCATGAAGCCCTGCGGCGATGGCGTGGGCGCCGCCGGGGTTGTCGATGCGCACCTGAAGACCGGAATGAGCCGGGGCTTCTCGGTGCAGGTATTGGTTGACCTCGCGCAGTGGCGTTTCGGCCAAGTCGAACTTTACGCTTTCCATACGTACATTTCCTCGGGTGCGGGTTCAAAGACAAAGGCGTTCTTGACTCCGGGCAGATGGGCCAGCGAACGGAATTCAGATGCGATGGCGACATAGTCGTCGGTCTCGGCCACCACGGCAGGCTTGCAGGCAAAGGGGTCGCGGATAAGTGCAAGCTCGGTCGGCGTGCCCATCAGGAAGGTGTAGAAGCCGTCGAGGACCGCGAAGCCTTTCTGCAACGCGTCCTTCAGCTCGTCCCCTTCGCGCAGGCGCCATTCGAGAAAGCGCGTGGCTGCCTCGGTGTCATTGTCGGTGTCGAACTCGATACCATGCGGCGCCAGCATGCGGCGGATGCCGTTGGGATTGGACAGCGAGCCGTTGTGCACCAGGCAGAAGTCCTCGCCAGCGGTGAAGGGGTGGGCACGGTCCGGCGTCACGGCCGACTCGGTAGCCATGCGGGTGTGGCCGACCAGGTGGCTGCCCTTGAAGCCGGCGAAGCCGTAGCGCCGTGCCACTTCCGCGGGCGTGCCGATGTCCTTGTAGAGATCGATGCTCCTGCCGGTGGAGAACACTTTGAGCAGGGGCTGGTAGCTCTTGATCCAGGTCTTGACAGCTTCGGGGTCGATGCCGAAGGTCACGATGGCGTGGTTTCCCTTGGCTTCGGCCGATGCATCATCGCCCAGGTCCTGGTTGAGGGCCTCCACCAGCGCCTGCCAGTCATAGTGGTCGCCGCCTTCGACGTAGCCCGAAAAGACGCTGACCTTGCGGCGCCCGCCAGCCAATGGCGGCGCGAAGACAGCCAGGCCGGCCGAGTCCGGGCCGCGTTCGGTCATTCCGATCATCATCGGGACCATGAGTTCGCCCAACTGCTCGCGCAGCGCAGGGTTTTTGACGAGAAGTCCAACGATTCCGCACATGGCGTGATTTCCTTTCAGAAGAATTCGAGGTATTGCTTGATTTCCCACTCGGAGACATGGCGCTGGTACTCCAGCCACTCCATTCGCTTGAGGTTGAGAAACTCGATCGCTACTGGGCCGAGTGCGTCGCAGATGACGCTGTCGGCTTCGAGCTTGTCTAGTGCCGCCCCAAGGTTCTGCGGCAGCAGGCCGATGCCGGCCTCTGCCAGTTGGGACTCGTTCCACTCGTACAGATTGGCGTTTTGCGGCGCGCCGGGGTCTAGCTGGCGGTCGATGCCATCGAGTCCGGCGGCGATGACCGCCGCGGTGGCCAGGTAGGGATTGGCTGCGCCATCGGGCAGGCGCAGCTCCAGGCGACCTTTGGGGATGCGGATCATGCAAGAGCGATTGTTGTCGCCGTAGCTGACGTAGGCGGGCGCCCAAGTGGCTCCGGTCAGCGAGCGGCCGACTACCAGCCGCTTGTAGGAATTGACAGTCGGCGCGCACAGGGCGGTCAGGGCGGGGGCATGGGCCAGCAGGCCGCCCAGGAAGTGGTAGGCCAGTTGCGACAGCTCCATGCCGCGGGCGTCGCTCTTGTCTTCGAACAGGTTGCGCTGGCCGTCGCCGATTGACAAATGCATGTGCATGCCATTGCCGGGGCGGTTCGCAAAGGGCTTTGGCATGAAGGAACAGACCAGTCCGAGCTCGTTGGCGATCTCGGAGGCCGCCATCTTGAAGAACACGAAGTGGTCGGCGGAGGTCAGGCAGTTGTCGTAGGTGAAGTTGAGCTCGAACTGGCCATTGGCGTCTTCGTGATCAATCTGATAGACGTCGATGCCGCTCGCACGCATGACGTTGGACAGGCGCTCCAGGAATGCGCGCGTGCGCGACAGCCCCTTGTAGTCGTAGCAGGGCTTGGCGAGTGTGTCGGTGGGCTCGCAAGGTGCGATGCTGCCGTGCTCGTCGCGGCGCAGCAGCGAGAACTCAGGCTCCAGCCCGGTAAACAGGGTGTAGCCCCTCTCGGCCAGCCGCGCGACCTGCTTCTTGAGCGTCACGCGGCTGTCGTAGGCCCAGGGCTGGCCGAGTACGTGGCCTTCGCAGACAATGCGCGCCAGGCCAGGTTGCCACGGCACGACCGACAGCGTGGCAAGGTCGCCTACGGCCATGAAGTCCGGGCCGTGGGGCTCGATGCCGACACCCCAGATGGCAAAGCCGGCAAAGCCCGCACCCGCGCTGAGCACCGTGGGAAGATGGGCGACCGGAACGGATTTGGCTTTGGCGACGCCGTGGATGTCGACGAACTGGGCGAGCACGTAGCTCACTCCCTGCGCGCGCAAATAATCCTGTGCTTGCTCGACGGTTTCAAAGCGTGGAGGAGAGACGAGTTCGCCCGGTGGGTGAACCAGGTGTGCAGTCGGGTCGGATTTCACGGGACAGGTTCCTAAGGTCTAAAGGAGAAGCGTTGCGAAGGACAAAGACGACTGTGATCAATGGGCCGAGGCAATCGTCTTGATTCATAGCATGCAACAAATATGCCTGGTGTGAATCATGCGTGGATGTCTAGTTAACGCCGCACCAGCTAAACTAGAACTTATGGAAAACTTCAATGAAACCCGCGCACCTGCGCTTGAGGAGTCGGTCGGCGCTGCCATCCGGGAACTGCGATTGAGAGAGGGGCTGACCATTGCCCAAGTCTCGGAACTGGCGGGAATCAGCCGTGGGATGCTCTCAAAGATAGAAACAGGTAGCACCATGGCGGGCATGGATACGCTGGCCCGGATCGCCCGAACTCTGGGGGTGGCGATGTCCGTGCTCTTTAGCAAGTACGACGCGACTGCGTCCACAGCGCAACATGTCAAGAATGGTGCAGGCATGGAAGTGGTGCGAAGAGGCACTAAGAGCGGGCACACGTACCATCTGCTGGCCTATGGCCAGGGGCCTGTCAAACTGTTTGAGCCGTTCCTGATCACCATCGAGGATGACAGTCAGCGATATCCAACGTTCCAGCATCCAGGCACGGAGTTTCTCTACATGCTCGAAGGGGTCATTGAGTACCGCTGCGGTCAACAAACGTATTTGCTGGAGCCTGGAGATTCATTAAGCTTTGATGGCGAGGTTCCGCATGGCCCCGAGAACCTCGTGCAGTGTCCTATCAAGTTTTTGTCGATCATCGTGTACCCGCGCAACACCGAATAAGCAAAAGCAGCGCCGTGGCGCTGCTTTTGCTGGGTGGTCGGGGTCGGGAAACGAGCGTTCACATGCTCGAATAATTGGGCCCACCCCCGCCCTCTGGCGTGACCCAGACAATGTTCTGGGTGGGATCCTTGATGTCGCAGGTCTTACAGTGCACGCAGTTCTGGGCGTTGATCTGCAAGCGCTCGCCGCCTGCGGATTCATCAGGCACGAACTCGTACACTCCAGCCGGGCAGTAACGCGACTCGGGGCCGGCGTAATGCGCCAGGTTGATCTCTGTCGGCACACTTGTGTTCTTGAGCATGAGATGGGGCGGCTGGTTCTCGGCGTGATTGGTATTGGAGACAAACACCGAACTCAGGCGGTCGAAGGTAATCTTGCCGTCCGGTTTGGGATAGCTGATCTTGGCGCTCTCGGCCTCGCGCTTGAGGAAGGTGTGGTCGGCCGCGGGGTTCTTCCGTGTCCACGGCGGCGTCTTGACGCCCAGCTTGGGCAGCAGCCAGTGCTCGATGCCCGCCATCAGCATGCCGATCGTGCGGCCCTTCTTGAACCAGGGCTTGAAGTTGCTCGCGGCTCTGAGTTCATCGTGCAGCCAACTTTTCTCAAAGGCCTTGGGATAGGCGGTAAGTTCATCGTGCTGACGGCCCGCGGCCACAGCGTTGTAGATGGCGTCGGCGGACAGCATGCCACTCTTTATGGCGGCATGGCTGCCCTTGATGCGGCTGGCGTTGAGATAGCCTGCATCGCAGCCGATAAGCGCGCCACCTGGAAACACGGTCTTGGGCAGGCTGGGCATGCCGCCATTGTTGATCGCGCGTGCGCCATAGCTCAGGCGTTTGCCGCCTTCGATATGCTTGAGGATGGCAGGGTGCTTTTTCCAGCGTTGCATTTCCTCAAAGGGGCTGAGCCACGGGTTTTTGTAGTCGAGGCCAATCACAAAACCTAACGCGACCTTGTCACCTTCAAGGTGATAGAGGAAGCCGCCGCCAAAGGTCTCCTTGTCCATGGGCCAGCCAGCGGTGTGCACCACCAGACCGGGCCGGGCCATGTCGGTCGGGATCTCCCATAGTTCCTTGATGCCGATGCCAAAGCTCTGGGGCGCCTTGCCGTCCTGCAGCTTGAATCTGGCCAGCAACTGGCGGCCTAGGTGGCCGCGAGCGCCCTCCGCAAAGACGGTGTACTTGGCATGCAATTCCATGCCAAGCTGAAACTCGTCGGTCGGCTCGCCGTCCTTGCTAATGCCCAAGTTGCCGGTGGCGACACCCTTTACAGAGCCATCTTCGTTGTAGAGCACTTCGGCGGCCGCAAAGCCTGGGAAGATTTCCACACCGAGGTTCTCGGCCTGCCGCGCGAGCCAGCGCACGACGTTGGCCAGGCTGACCACATAGTTGCCATCGTTGTGGAAGTTGTTGGGGAGGAGCGCGGCAGGCATCTTGGTGGAGCCGGTCTTGGACAGCAGCAGCACTTCGTCAGCGGTAACCGGCTGGTTGAGGGGGGCGCCTTGCTCTTTCCAGTCAGGCATGAGTTCCGACAGAGCCTTGGGGTCCATCACCGCGCCGCTCACGATGTGGGCGCCGGGCTCGGAGCCTTTTTCAAGCACCAGCACCGAAATGTCCCTGTTATTTTCGGCAGCTAGCTGCTTCAGGCGGATGGCCGTGGCCAGGCCGGCAGGGCCTGCGCCCACGATAACCACGTCATATTCCATGGACTCGCGGGGGCCGTACTGTTCGAGGATTTCTTGTGGGTTCATCGTTTGAAATGCTTGTAATGCAGCCAAGGCCGCAGGATCGGCGCACCGCATGCCAAGACGGCAAGGAGGAGGGTAGCTGTCAGACGCGCCGCAGTATGGCGTGGATCAGGCAGGAATCGGGCTGAAGCGCCAGTACGCGTAAGCGCTGGCAGTCGGCGGTGATGCACAGGCCAGCTTCGCTGCCCATCTGGCAGGTTGCACTGCCTTGGGTTTCGTAGCCGAGTTCGGCAGAAAAGCGGCCGCGGACAACGAGCAGCACGGTGGCGGCCACCCCATTCAGGTCAAGCTCGCAGTCTTGGTCAAGCCTGGCGAGTTCGGCTCGGGCGCTTCCGCGCCGAGCCATCACGTTGAAGAGCCGGGCCGGCCCGCCGGGCAGCTGTGCGCTCAGTGCAGTCTCGCCCGCGAAACTGCGCACGGAGCCTATCTGGTCGAAGACGAGGGGGGCTTGCGGAGCAGGGCCGCACAGGGTCAGTCCCGGGCCAAACACCAAGGCTGCCGTGCGGTCCACGCCGTCGAAGATCGAGAAAGCGCCTTCACTGCAGATGTCGGCCAAGCTCACGCGCCAGTCCCAATTGGCATCGTCGGCGGAGGGGTGCATCAGAAGCTCACGTGTGTAGCCACCGCCGTTGCGCCATGCCTGCGGCGCGACGTCCGCTAGGGTGAAGGGGCGCAAGCCGGGCGGCAGTCTGGATACGGTCATGATGGCAAGTTCCCGATGATCGTCCAGGGTCAGGCGGCAGCTGCTGGCAAACCGGATTCCAGCGAGGGCAGGGCTTCGAACAGATCGCCCACGATGCCATAGTCCGCGATCTGGAAGATCGGAGCATCCGGGTCCTTGTTGATGGCCACGATGCACTTGGCGTCTTTGATGCCGGCCAAGTGCTGGATGGCGCCGGAGATGCCGAGTGCGACGTACAGATCGGGTGCTACAACCTTGCCTGTCTGGCCGATTTGCACCGAGTTGGCCGCGAACCCGGCGTCAACCGCCGCACGCGAGGCGCCCACCGCGGCACCCAGGTGGTCTGCCAGGTGTTCGACCTTAGCCATGTTCTCGGCCGAGCCGACCCCACGCCCGCCAGCGACGACGATGCGTGCGCGGCTTAGGTCCGGGCGGGTGCTGGCGCTGCCTTCGCGGCCCAGGATGCTGGTGCGGACGTCCGCTTCGACGGCCGGGACGTCCTGGACCGGTGCCACCGTAGCTGATGTTGGAGCAGCCGGGAATGCGCTGGCCCGCACGGTGAGGAAGGTCGATGTGGCGATAGGCTGGACCCGGGTCACGACTGCGCCGGCATAGGCCGGACGCTCAAGCCAATCGGCTGAGGTCCGGGTGACGTCAGACAGATACGCGGCACCGGCAAGCGCCGCCGCGCGCGGCAGCGCCGCGCGCGCCTGAAGGCTGTGTGTGGCCAGGACCCAGGCATAAGGGGCAGCGAGCGCGGCCACTTGCCGGCCCAGCGTCTCGGCATTGAGCGCTGCGAATGCCGGGGCGTCAGCCGTGAGGACGACACAAACGCCAGCTAGTGTCGCGGCTTGGGCGGCGACGGCCGCGACTTCGTGGCCGACCACCAGCAGGTGCACTTGGCCGCCGGCGGCCAATGACTGAGCGGCGGTCACGACGCAGGCAGTGGAGGCGTCAAGTTGCTGCCCGTCGTGGGAGGCAAGAATGAGAGCGTTCATGGCGGTGACTCCGGAAGTCATGATTGCAGGACGGGCAGGGCACGCAGCTGCTCGATCAGCGCGGGCAGTCCGTCGAGTTTGATGCCAGCCTGGCGAGCCGGTGGTTCGCCCACGTGCAATTGCCGCACCGTGGCCGGCGCGCTGTCATCCAGCGCGGCGGGGACCTGTGCGATGATCGCCTTCTTGGCACGCATCATCGCGGGCAGGGTGATGTTGCGTGGGTCGCACAAGCGCAGATCGACGCTGAGCACAGCAGGCAAGTTCACGGCCAATCGCTCGGTGCCGCTATCCGCGTCGCACGAGACCTTGAGTTGCCGGCCTTCGACATGCAATTGGCTGACCGAGACTGCTTGCGGCCAGTCGAGCAGCGCGGCCAGCATCGGACCGGTGGCGCCCAAATCGTCGTCGATGTCCTGCTTGCCGCACAGGACCAGGTCCACGCGTTCGCCCGCGACGAAAGCGCGCAGCAGCCGCGCGGTGTGTAGTGGCTCCAGCGGCACGCCGCCGGTGTCCACCAGCACGGCCGCATCCGCGCCAATGGCCAGCGCGGCACGCAGCACGTCCTGTGCGACCGCTGCGCCGCATGCGATGGCGGTGACTTTCGTGGCCAAGCCCTGCTCCTTGAGGCGCACGGCCTGTTCCATGGCGACTTCATCGAAAGGATTGATCGACATCTTGACGCCGGTCGTGTCGACGCCGGAGCCATCGCTTTTGACGCGCACTTTGACGTTGTGGTCGATCACACGCTTGACGGGTACGAGGACATGCATGGCTGGATTCTGATCGGTACTCAAAGAGTTGGATGGGACGGAAGTGAGTTAGGACAACAAAACTCAAGAAACGGCACCCAGGCCGTATTTGCCAGTCAGCAGGCCGCCAGTGCGGAAACGCTCGAGCGCATAAGGCGCGATATCGACATCGGTCTGCAGGCCGAGAGCGCATTGCGCCAGCATCAGGCCGACGGCAGGTGAGAGCTTGAAGCCGTGGCCGGAGAAGCCGTAGCCGACCACGAGCCCAGCCAGGTCGGGCAGGCGACCGAGAACCGGGTTCCAGTCGGGCGTGACGTCGTAGACGCCGGTCCAGGAAGACGCCACGCCAGCAGTCTCAAAGCTCGGGAAGCGCTCGGCCACTTGGGAACCCACTTCCACCATGTAGTCCAGGCTGATGTCGCCCTGTTCGTTGTCGGGTGCGAGCAGGGTCTCGCCGACAATGCCCTCGCTGACGAGCATCTGGCTGCCGCCGTAGCTGCGGCAGTAGAGCATGCCTGGCGAGCCAAGGTCCTTGTAGACCGGCATCCGGAAGGTGTAGGCCTCGGGCCCTTCGAGCGCGAGAACACTGTGGCGCTCGGGTACCACCGGGCTGGCGATGCCGGTCCATTGCTCGATGTCGCGGGCCCAGATGTTCTGCGTGCTGATGACCGTGTCCGACAGGAAGGTGCCCACCGAGGTCGCGACGCCCACCGTCTTGCCATTGTCGACCAGCAGCTTCTCCACCTCGACACCTTCCATCATCTTCACACCCATGCGACGCGCAGCGCGGGCGAAGCTGGTCGCTACCAAGTACGCATCGGCGAAGCCCGCCTCGGGCTCGTAGCCGATAAGCGCGGCATCGTCGAAACGGGCGATGGGCAGCCGGCTTTCGGCTTCCTGGCGTGTCAAGTAGCGTACCTCGATGCCTTGATCACGCTGGGCTTGCAAGGCCGACTGCAATGGCTCAAGCTTGGGGCCTTCGGGCGCCGCAATGAGATAGCCGCACTTGACCAGGCCCGAGGAAGCGTCTTCGTCGCCGAGGTAGTTGGCGAAGTCGTTGAAGACGTTCCACGAGGCTTGCGCGAGCCTGACGTTCTCGATGACCGAGTAGTGCGTACGAAGAATGCCGCTAGATTGAGAGGTCGTGCCCGCGCCGATCTGCGTGCGGTCGAGCACCAGGACCCGGCTACAGCCCAGCCGGGCCAAGTGGTAGGCCACCGAAGTGCCGATGACACCGGCGCCAACCACGATTGCGTCAAAACTCTCCATGTCTGCTCCGAGTAGCTTGAGATTTGACGCAAGCATATGCAGGACGGCTTGGGTGCCGTGCAAGTGAAGATAATCTAATACAGATTATTAGCTTTTGTGTTGTTGTGGCCGATGTGCTGCGGCTCAGGCGAATATGTCAGCCAGCCCCTAGCTTGGAGGTCATAAATATGCAGAGCAGTTCGTTGCAGATGCGCCGCGAAAGAGTGATGCCCGACCTCCACGCGCTGGAAACCTTCATGACTGTTTGCGAGGTGGGCTCAATGGCACTCGCCGCACAGCGGATGGGCGTGAGCCAGAGTGCCGTCAGCCAGATGATCAAGGTGCTGGAGGGAGCCTACGGCGTGCAACTGCTCGATCGCGAGGTGCGGCCAGCCAGGACGACACGTGCTGGCAACATCCTGCTGGAGATGGCCGACAGCCTCCTTGCTGATGCGCGCAACATCTCTAACCGTCTCAGGCAGAGTGTGCGCCAGGATCATGCCCAGCTCCGGCTGGGCTGCGTGGATTCGTTTGCGGCCACTGTCGGCCCCTCACTGATTCGCGCGCTGTCGGGTTCGGCCCGCCAGCTTCAGCTCTGGTCGGGACTTACGCCTAGCTTGAATACACAGCTACTGGCGCGCGACCTCGATCTGGCGGTATGCACCGAGGTGCCGTCCGATCCCCGCGTGGCACAGCGCATGCTCTTCTCCGAAGCCTGGGTCGCCGTGCTGCCACGAGGCGCGGACAGCTCTGCGCTGCGAGAGGCTCTGGACATCAAACGCCAGGCGCAACTGCTACCGCTGATCCGCTATACCTCGCGCTCCGTCATTGGGCAGCAAGTCGAACGATTCCTGCGCCACCTGGGCGTCGAGATGCCACAGCGTTTTGCTTTTGACGCGACCGATCCCTTGCTAAGCGTGGTGGCCGCCGGTCTGGGCTGGGCCATCAGCACGCCGTTGTGCCTTTGGCAGTCGCGTGCTTGGCTGGACCAAGTCCAGGTGGTGGCGCTGCCGCCATCCAGGCTGGGCCAGCGCGAGTTTCATCTACTGTACCGCGATGCGCAATGGTCGCAGACCGCCGACGAGATTGTGCGTTTGACCCGCACGACGCTCGAACTGGATCTGTTGCCAGCCTTGCGCGCGGCTATGCCCGCGCTTTCTTCCGGCGCGCTAGTCGTGAGCGCGCCATTTCCAACCCCTTGAAGACATCATCATGAGCACGCCTGTTTTTGAACTCCACCAGGGCACGTTGCCGCTGCTGATCTCGATTCCTCACCTGGGCCGGCGCTTGCCCGAGGAGATCCTGCCGTCCTTGTCGGAGGAAGCCAGCATTGTCAGCGACACAGACTGGCATCTTGACCGGCTCTACGGATTCGCCCAAGACCAGGGTTATTCGGTGCTCAATGCGACGCTCTCTCGCTACGCTATTGATCTCAATCGACCGCCAACCGGAGAAAGCCTGTACCCGGGGCAGACGACGACCGGCCTGTGCCCGATTGAAACCTTCAAGGGCGTGCCGCTCTATCGGCCCGGTCAGATGCCTGACGACGCGGAGATCGCTCGCCGCCGTGAGACCTACTGGCGGCCCTATCATCAGGCGCTGCGCGCCGAGCTGGACCGGCTCGTCCGGCTGCATGGCTGCGTCTTGCTGTGGGAAGCGCATTCCATCGCCAGCGTGCTGCCGCTGCTGTTTGAGGGCACGCTGCCGGACCTCAATCTGGGGACCAACTCGGGCGCCTCCTGTGCCGACGCGGTGCTGCGGGCCGCGCTGGCTCCGCTGGCCACCATGCCCGGAGGGCGGGGCTATACCTATGTTGCCAATGGCCGTTTCACGGGAGGCTACATTACGCGACATTACGGCGAGCCGCACAAGTGCGTCCATGCCATCCAGCTGGAAATGGCGCAATGCCTCTATATGGACGAAGAAGCCCCCTTTAACTATCGATCGGAACTGGCCGAACAGGTCCAGCCGCTGCTAAAGGCCATGCTAGCTGGGGCACTGGAGCAGATCCAGAGTATCGGCCGCGCGTCTTGATCTGCAGTGCTGTCACTCTCTATTGGTGCAACATGAGGGCGCGCCGTCGCACGCATGACGGCGTTGCCGGCCCTCGCCCTTGATTCCCTCGCGCACGACACTGGCGTTCCGCTGGCGCGTGAAGGCTCCCCGCCCCAGGTCTATGCCATGCTGCCGCACCATGAGGGTCACAAATAACGGTGTGAGCTGATGGCCGGCTGTCGGGCGGTCCGTCCCCGCACTGCCCAAGAGTGCCGGACGGACCATAGGCGCGGGGGGCCTGGTCCTGTCGTGCGCAATTGCCAGTCTCAATGGCTGGCGTGCACCAGCGGCGCGTGCGCCAATCCGATGGAACGATATGCCCACGCTTTCGGTGCCTCATCGCCCCGGCTCAGCTCCCGGCGCTGACCGGACCATTCCTTTCCAGATTCACCGGACCACGTTCCCACGCACCATTGGCAAGTGCGCGAGCGCATTGCGCCCCATTGCGGCGCGGCAACTTCGTAATCTTTTAAGTACTTCTTAATAGGAATATTTAATTCCCAGCATGAATACTGGCATGGTACTTGCGCAATGGTGAGAAGTTGGCCAGCGGGCCACGTTTTTCACCATTGACTGGAATGCCATGACAAGCTCTGCAAGACACGGAATTCGCACGGGAGGTGCCCTTTTTGCGTTGATGGCCAGCTCCTGCTGGGCTCAGACAGCGAAGGCCGTACCAACCATCAGTGCTGGCGACACCGCCTTTGTTTTCACATGTGCATTGGTCGTTTTGCTGATGACGCTGCCCGGCCTGGCCTTGTTTTACGCCGGCTTGGCGCGCGCAAAGAACGTGCTGTCGGTTTTGACGCAAGTGTTTGCCGTAGCGTCGCTCATCTGTGTGCTGTGGGCCATCTATGGCTACAGCTTCGCGTTTGCGGATGGCGGGGACTGGCAGGCCTATATCGGCGGGGCTTCCAAACTCTTCTTGAGCGGAGTGACGCCGGAGTCGGTTCACGGCACCATCCCCGAACTGCTGTACTTCTTGTTCATGATGATGTTCGCGGCAATCACGCCAGCCATCATCGTGGGTGGCTTCGCCGAACGCATGAAGTTCTCGGCAGTGCTGGTGTTCATGACCGTCTGGTTCACCATCAACTACGTGCCCATGGCGCATATGGCCTGGGGCGGCGGGTGGGTCTTCGTCTGGGGGAGCCAGGACTTCGCTGGCGGCAACGTGGTGCACATCAATGTCGGCATCGCGGCCCTGGTGGCGGCCTGGATGGTTGGACCGCGCAAGGGCCTGCATGCCACCGCCATGGCACCGCACAACATGACCATGACCATGACTGGCGGCTCCTTGCTGTGGGTGGGCTGGCTTGGATTCTGCGGCGGCTGCGCCCTATTGGCCAATGGCTTTGCCATGCTCGTCATCGTGAACACCATGCTCGCGGGAGCAGCGGGCGCCATGTCGTGGCTGTTCATCGAATGGTTGCACCGTGGCAAGCCCAGCTTGTTGGGCGTTGTCACGGGTGCAGTCGCCGGCCTAGTAGGTATCACACCAGCATGCGGATTTGTCGGGCCCATGGGGGCGTTGATGGTCGGTGCCATCGCCTCGCCTTGCTGCATCTGGGCGGTCGAGAAGCTCAAGCCCGCGCTAGGGCTGGACGACTCCTTCGACGTGTTTGCGGTGCATGGCGTTGGTGGCATTGTCGGCGGCCTGCTTACGACCATGTTTGCCTTGCCCGCTTTGGGCGGCGTCGGCTTGCCCGAAGCGCGGGACTTCGGCGGGCAGATGCTGGTCCAGGTTGGCGCTATTGGTTTCAGCATCCTGTTCTGCCTGGCCACGAGCTACATCGCACTCAAGGTGGCCTCGCTGTGCTGCCGCGGGCTGCGTGTGGACGAAGACAAAGAAGTCGAGGGGCTCGACACATCCGAACATGGCGAAACTGGCTACAAGCTACCCGCCTGACCCCTTCCACTTGAACTCGCGAGGCAGCCTCATGGCGATCAAATTTATTGCCGCGATTATCAAGCCCTTCAAGCTTGACGACGTCAGGAACGCGCTGGCGGGCGTCGGCATACAGGGGCTCACGGTGACCGAGGTCATTGGCTGTGGCCTGCAGAACGGTCATACAGAACTGTGCCGCGGCGCGGAGTATGTGAAGGACCTTCTGCCCAAGCTCAAACTGGAACTGGCCGTCGACGGTGTCTTGGCCGATCGCGCAATCGACGCGATCCGGTGGTCCGTGCTCACTGGCAAGCTCGGCGACGAGAAAATCGTTGTGCACAGCGTGGCGGATGTCCGCTGCATCCGCACTGGTGAGCGGGGGCACGATGCTGTCCGATGACCGCTTCCCCTTAAAAGCCGCGGCGAATGCGCACACCATGCAGCCCCGCCGCGCGCGCCTAACAGGCGAACCGCACCCCGCCCGCGAAATCGCGCTCCCAACCCGGTGGCGGCAGGCGGAAGCCGGTCGTAGCAGCTAGCACAGCCACTGTCATTAGTCATCTCCATAGGCCAGTTCGCGAGCACGCGACGAGAGCATGCTATTGCCGTATTCCGAAATACTCATTCAGTAATCAATTTATAGCGACAATAAAAGGGGAGTTTTATGAAAAGAAATGTTATCAATAGGAAAAAAACCGCTGGAAAGTATGAAAAAAAGACAGGTAATTGGCTTTCGGTTGTGCTCCTGCCGGCTGCGGTACTAGGTGCGAGTCACGCCATTGCAGGGGACCTTCATGGCAGCATCGCGGTTCTGAGCCATTACAAATGGGCGGGTGCGGACCAGGACTTCTATGAGGACAAGGCGATTTTCCCGACCCTGCAGGCAAGTTTGTTTTACGGGTTCGACAACGGAATTTACCTCGGGAATTGGTCCTCTACCATCAAGATGGTGGACAACAACCGGATAGATTCGACGACATACCTCGGGTATCGCTCAAAGCTCGGTCCCGGAGTTTACGACATCAGTGTCGGCTATAACTTCTATCCGGGCGCGGCGTACTTGAACACCACATCGTTGTACGCCATATATTATCTTCAAAATTTCTCCATTAAATGGACCGGAGTAATCAGTAAGTATTACGTCGGGCTTCCTGATGGACGGGGCCGGCAGGCTTTGGCTCTGGAGGGCTGGAAGAATCTGACCGAGAAAATTGTGGTGAAGGGCGAGATCGGCCGCTTGCTATTGCCGGTTGGGCTAAAAGATCAAGGGTTAAAGGACAAATACTATTTTTTGGTCGGGGTCGACTATAAATGGCGGGATGACATGACATTGGGGCTGGTGTATACCGGCGCCTCCACTGTGGGTGGCCCGAATGTCGGGTGGAGAAACAAACCGCGTTTCGTCGCATCAGTCACCTATTCGTTCTAGCCGTTTTTCCCCAAATGCCCGTGTAAATCCTTGTTGCGAGGCCAGTCCAGAGACGGTTCGCAACTCCTCTTTAGGGTGCCCCCATGTCCAGTACAACTCTTGGCAATACCGCGGTCGGACAATCATCCGCGGCTCGATGGGTCGCGCTTGCGGTCCTTTTCCTGACGCTTGCCATGTCCTTTTTCGACCTCACGTGCGCCAACATTGCGCTGCCGTCGATCCGCAAAGGGCTAGGTCTGTCCGAGGCTGCGTCGTCCTGGGTCCTCGCCGGCTACGCGCTCGCCTACGCGCTCTCCCTGGTGCCAGGAGGCAGGCTGGGCGACCGCTACGGCCACAAGTGGGTGTTCCTCCTGGGCACCTTGCTCTACGTGCTCACCGGAATTGCCGTCTCCCTAGCCTCGGACGAACGCCATCTGGTAGTGTTCCGCCTGCTCCACGGCGTTGCCGGTGGATTGATGATTCCGTCGATTGCCGCACTCATCCAGGTGATGTTCCACGGTGCCGAGCGCGCGCGGGCATTCGGCTTCTACGCTTTCGTCGTGGCATTCGCTGCACTTTTCGGTCCCATCATCGGCGGTTGGATCATCGAGACGGTCGGCATGGAGAATGGCTGGCGCTGGGCCTTGGCATACGGCTTGTCGCTGGGTGTCCTCGCCATCCTGCTGGGTATTCCCACCTTGCCTGGCAAGAGCAGCGCGGCAGAAGGGCTGGGACGTTTCGACTTGCTCGGGTCCATCCTGATGTCGCTGGCGGTGGTCGGATTCTTCGTACCCTTGATTCAAATCAGCAACGGCCAAGTGGCCTGGTGGGCGTCGATCAGCGCGATCGCTGCCGTGCTGCTGCTGATCGCCTTCATTCTCTGGGAGCGCCGCCTTGAGCGGGCCAACGCGTTCCCGCTGTTGCCACTGAGCCTGTTCAGGGAGACGACGTTCTCCTTCGGCCTGGCTTCGGCATTTCTGACGTTCGCGAGTTTCACCGGCTCCATCTATATTGCCTTCGCGGTCATATGGCAAAGCGGCCGGGGCGAGGGTGCCCTTGCGGCGGCGCTGGTGATTCTGCCTTTCTCGCTCGGTAGCTCCATCGGGCCTCTGGTCGGCGATCGATTGGCCAACATGCTCAAGCGCTGGGTCATCCCCGCATCCCTCTTGATGCTGTCGGGCGGCTACCTGGTCAGCTACCTCATCCTGCGGGCCGATCCCCATGTCAGCCCGGCCGTGCTTATCGTGCCATTGTCTGTCGCCGGCTTTGGCAGTGGTGTCTTCTTCAGTCTGAACATGGCGTCGACGCTCTTGACGGTCGCGGGCCGCAACGCCGGCAGCGCGGTGGGCATGCTGGTGACTGTACAGCGCATCGGCGCGGCACTCGGATCCGCGATCGTGATCCTGCTGATCTCCCAGCCGGGGCCAGGCGGGCCGCAGGACTTCGGGCCGGAGACGATGCTTCGCACCGGGACGAGTTCGGTCCTGCTCTGCGCGTTGCTTGCTGGCGCGGCTTTAGTTATCAGTGTGATTGAAGTGCTGGGCACGCGGGGGCGCGCACGAACGCAATCGTGAGGTCCGCAATGGGCTAGGCCAGCGGCAGCAGGCTGAATGCATTGAACCTGTTTGTCGCGACGATCGCGCGGAAGCCCGGCCCGGGTGTCCGCGCGATTGTGGGTTAAGGTGTAATGGATGCCGGTGCTGGCCGTGTTTGCGCCTGGCCAAGGCAGAGCAGCTGATTCACAATCGCCCGGAGCCGTCGGCGTTTACTGCGCAATCGAGTCCAAGCACATGAGTGCTACGACCCTGCGCGTCAGCTTCCATTCTTCCGGATAGGCAACCTTGGCGGCGCTATGCCTTGGCGCAATCAAACCTACAGGCGAACTACCCATTCACTTGGCCAGCCTGCCTGCTCGCCCAAGCTCATCCGGTCGTGCAGCCTGCGTACAGACCCGATCGCCGCAATCCCCCCGTCGTAAAAATCGGGGTCTCCAAGCATCAGGCTCCAATAAAGAATGCCAGTCAGCGTTTGCTGACTGGCATTCGATCCTGGATGGCTTGCTTCATGGTCAGGCATTCAACCAAGGCCTGGGAACCTGTGCCAGGAGACCAGGTTTCACGATCAACGCGCCAGCAAGGATTGCTGTCTGGCTGCCTGGACCGTGTTGGCCATGAGGTTGGCGATGGTCATGGGTCCTACGCCGCCGGGCACCGGCGTGAGCGCAGAGGCCACTGCAGCGACATCGTCGTAGGCGACATCGCCGACTAGCCGGGTCCTGCCCTGTTCCTGGACGCGGTTGATGCCTACGTCAATGACCACAGCGCCAGGCTTGATCCAGTCGGACGTGATCAGGCCTGGCCGGCCTGTAGCGACCACCACGATGTCGGCAAGCCGACATAGCGCCGCACCGTTGAGCGAGCGTGAATGCAGGATGGTCACTGTGCAGTCGGCCTTTAGCAGCAGCGCCGCCATGGGCTTGCCCACGATATTGGATCGACCGATGATTACGGCATGCTTGCCAGCGAGGTCGGCAACGGTTCCTTGGAGCAGTTGCAGGCAGCCTGCGGGCGTGCAGGGGACGAACGAGGGCAAACCTTGGGCCAGCGAGCCGACATTGTGGCTGTGAAACCCATCCACGTCCTTGAGCGGATCCAGTGACTGGATTACAGCCTGCTCGCTGATATGGCGTGGAAGCGGCAACTGCACTAGGATACCGTGCACAGAGGCGTCCAGATTGATCGACTCGATCAGCGCGAGCAGGCGGTCCTGGCTGGTGTCGGCCGGCAGGCGGTGCTCGGTCGAGAGGATACCGACTTCCCGTGCCCTTTGGACCTTGTTGCGGACGTAGACGTCGCTGGCTGGATCCTCGCCTACGAGGATCACCGTCAGGGATGGGACGATGCCGTTCGCCTTGAGTCTGTCGACTTCGCTGGCCGTGACGGCCAAAAGCTCGGCTGCGGCTAGTTTGCCGTCGATGCGCATTGCACTCATCGGAACACTACCGTCTTGTCGTGGTTGGCGAACACGCGGTGCTCGAGGTGGTACTTCACTGCGCGGGCCAATGCCACGGTTTCGGTGGCGCGGCCCACGGCGACCAGATCGTCGGGCCGGTATGTGTGGTCGACGCGCTGCACTTCCTGCTCGATGATCGGGCCTTCATCGAGATCGCCCGTCACGTAATGGGCCGTCGCGCCGATGAGCTTGACGCCCCGTTCATGAGCCTGGTGATAGGGTTTGGCACCCTTGAAGCCGGGTAGAAACGAGTGATGGATGTTAATGGCGCGTCCTGCAAGCTGGCTACAGAGATCGTTGGACAAGACCTGCATGTAGCGCGCCAGCACTACGAGCTCGGTTTGTGTTTCGCGCACAATCTTCATCAGCTCGGCTTCCTGTGCGGCTTTGGTCTCCTTGGTGACCGGAAGATAGACGAAGCGCAGACCCTCGCGTTCGACCATGGGACGCAGGTCAAGATGGTTGGAGACCACGGCGGTGATGTTCAAGCCGATCTCGCCCTTGCTCCGGCGATAGAGCAAATCGGCCAGGCAGTGGTCGAATTTGCTGACCATTAGCAGCACCTTCATCGGCTCGGCGCTGGAAAACAGCTCCCATTCCATGCCGAAGTGTTCGGCGACGGGGCCAAAGCCGCTGCGGATCGCCGCGATGTCCGAGCGAGCTGTTGCAGAGAGGCGGAAGACTCCGCGCATGAAGAAGCGGCCGGTGTCTTCGTCGTCAAACTGGGCCAGTTCGCTAATGTAGCAACCCTGTTCCGCTAGATAGGAAGTGATGGAAGCCACGATGCCCGTGGTCGCGGGGCAAGTGATTTTGATGACGTAGTGGGTTGGAGAGGAAGTGTCCATGGGGAGGCTTATCGGGGCAGCATTCAGGGGGATGGTTGCGGGATCAGCCCTTGGCGGTACGCTTGCCCTTGGACGGGTCGTCGAAGGGCATGGGTTGCGCGGTGGCGGTGGATGTCAGACTGCCGCGCACATGCAGCGCAGTTCCCGCCACTGCGCTGTCGACCTCGAGCCGGGCGATAGCGAGCGAGCGCTGCGTCAGCCGCGAGTACATGGCGCAGGTGATGACGCCGACCTGCTGCCCGTCGCGCCAAAGGGTGTCGCCGCTGGCTGCGGCTTGCTGGCTGTCGACCTGCACGCCGAAGATCTTGAAGCGCTCGCGGCCCTGGAGACGATAGTGCTCTTCTGCTCCGCGAAATCCCCGCTTGCCCGGGGATACCGTGAAGTCCAGACCCAGCTCCCACAGACTGTCGCCAGGCTTCTCGTCGGCGAAGGGATACATTTCAGAGTTGTCGTAGGGGTAGAACAGCAGGTAGCTTTCGACACGCAGCCAGTCCAGCGCCGTAAATGCGCATGCAATGATGCCTGCAGGCTTGCCTTGTTCGAGGATGGTGTCCCAGATCAGGGGGGCATCGGCTGCCTTGCAGAAGATCTCATAGCCGCGTTCGCCGGTGTAGCCGGTGCGCGAGATCGTCACCGGCCGGCCGAACAGGCGGCTCTGGATGTGGTGGAAGTAGTTCAGGTCGCGGATGCCCGGGACATGCTCGGCCAGGAAGTCAACGGCCAGCGGGCCCTGCAATGACAGGTTGTGCAGGTCGTCATCGAACAACACCGCGACTTGCTTGCCCTGCGCGCCGCGGGTAAGGCATTCGTAGCCCGTGCCCGCACCGTGGACTACCATGAAGGCGTTGGGGCCGGTCCTGTAGATGACGCCGTCGTCGATGAACTTACCTTCTTCGTTGAGAAAGGCCGCGTACACGGACTTGCCGGGGTAGACCTTGGAAATGTCGCGGGTGCAAGCGTAGTCGAGCAGGCTCTCCGCATGCGGGCCGACGTAGTGCACTTTCTTCAGGCCGGAGACGTCCATGAGGCCCGCGCGCGTGCGGATGGCCTCGTGGTGATCCGCCAGCCCGGTGTCGTAGGTCCACGCCGTGCCCATGCCATTCCAGTCCTCGAGCTTAGAGCCCAGTGCGCGGTGGCGGTCGGCGAGTGCGGAAATACGCCAGGAATTGGCCATGTGATGTTCTCCAGTCTGGTTGATGTGTGATTCGACAGCGCCGTGGCGCGGTGTTCGTGCGTGCGTTCAGGATGCTTCGGGATCGAAGGGGCGCAGCCATTCGAGTAGTTGTGGGCGGTACCGGCTGATGCCCTTGTAGTCGGCAATGGGTTCGGGGAGGTCGCGTATCACGCGATACAGGCGCTGCCCCCAGCCGGGTTGCGTGACGATCTCGTCTAGGCTGGCGAGGTAGGTGCGGATGCCGAAAAGCAGGGCGTGGCTGCGCGGGAGGCGTGCCATGAGCTGCATCTCCACGCGCAGGTGCACTTTGCGACCGGCATTTTGCGCGGTGACCGTGCCGCGATCGGCGCCCCACTCGTGGTAGGTTTCCGAGGAGGTGTCCAGGCGCGGGTTGATGGTGAGCGTCCAGTTGAGGCGGCGCACGGGGTGGCCGACCTGGATGTTGAGCAGGAACTTGAGCGCGCGATCGAAGACGCCAAGCTGGTGCGCCAGCGGCACGGGCGAATGCCATTGCTTGAAGCTCATGCCGGCATCGAAGGCGAGAGACCAGTCAGCCGGGGCGGTGATGACGCCGGCATCCATGAAGAGGTCGCCATCGCGTTGGTCGAGCAGAGCGATGTCGCCCTGCGCCTGACGCATGATGTACTCCAGCGGTTCGTAGGGCAACGTGTCTGCCTGCCCAAAGACAAACGATTGATCCAGTCCCAGCGCTTTGTTGGTCCAGTGCCATTGATCGCCCTGGCGCTCGAGCGCGAACCACTCGGGATAGTCCTGGCTCATATGCTCCATGTACAGTTCCAGCGCATCCCAAGCGGCGACTTGCATATGCGGCATGACGATGCTGCGGCGCGGGTCTTTTTCCAGGACCATAGAGCGCTCGGCCATCTCGGAGCGGTAGTGTTCGTCAATGTCGAACTGATGCTCAAAAATCGAACCGGGGTCGCGCGAGGCCGCCGGTTCGATGTTCACCGAATACATGTACTTGTCTTCGGTGAACGGAAATGGAAAGCGAGCGATGGCTTCCGGGCTATTGCGATAAGTGAAGGCTTCACGGAAGCTTTGCGTCGTGGAGGCGAGCTTGAGGGCCATGGACTGGGATCCTTCCTATAAATCGAGTAGCAAGGGAGAGCGACCGCCGCAGCGCGAAACGCAGGGCATCAACATCTGCGCTTGTTCGTCGCTGGAAAGGTAGTGGTCCCGGTGTTCGATGTCGCCGCCGAGATGGCGAGTAGCGCATTGGCCGCAGACGCCACCACGACAGAGGTTGGGGACTTCGATGTCGGCTTGCTCCAGTGCTTCGAGCAGGCTCTGGTTTGCGTCCACCTGGATGCTGCGTTGGCTGCGCACCAGATCGACCGTGAACGATTGCCCGGGTTGGGGGGCCGCGAAGGCTTCGAAATGGACCAAACTCGGATGCCAGCCCAATGCCCTGGCGCATTCGCGGACGCCCGCGATGAGACGCTCCGGCCCGCAGCAATACACATGCGAGCCGAGGGCACGGTGGCCGAGCACCTCGCTGAGCAACAGCGGCTTGCCCTGTTTTGCGTCATAGGCGTGGAAGCGCTCGCCCAGGCGCTGGCTCAGCTCGTCGACATAGGCGTCGGTCAGGCCGGTCCGATAGGCGTAGTGCAGTTCAAAATTCGCATTGCGCCGCTCCAGGTCCTCGATATAGCTCATGAATGGCGTGATGCCGATGCCGCCTGCGATCAGAATGTGGCGCTGGGCAAGTGAGTGCAGTGCAAACAGATTGGACGGCGTTGTGATCTCCAGGCTGTCGCCTTCACGGACTTGCTCATGCAGATAGCGTGATCCGCCGCGAGACGCTTCCTGCAAGCGCACGGCGATACGGTAATGCGAATGGTCATGTGGGTCGCTGACCAATGAGTATGCATTGCGCAGGACGCGGTCCAACGTAGGTAGCCGTACCTGGATGTTGCTGCCAGCAGAGAATCTCGGGAGCTTGCCGACCGTAGGCGCCAGCATGAACTCGCGAATCAGCGGCGTGAGCTGCCTGCTCGCAGCTACCTTGACTTGAATCGTCCTCGTCATGCTTGGCCTCTCGCATAGGGGTTGTCCGCATCCGCGACTACGCCCATGTACGCGCCCAGCCGCCTCGAGAAGTGGTCGCGCACCATCAGCCTCACGCCACACCGGCAACAGTTGAGTTCGCTCTGGGCGGCCTGCTGCAGCGTGGCGCAATGCACGCAGTACACGGGGCGTGTTTCACTCGCGCAGCACGAGACGCTGATCTGCTGCGGTTGCATCCCAAACTGTTGCGCAGCGTTGTACAGACACCAGACTTGGTGCTCGGCGCCTGACAGATAGAGATGCGTGCCGGCGCGGGCGACGCGTAGCGCGGCTTCCAGGGCCTTCGCCAGTGTGGCCTGGTCGTCGGCTCCGGGGCTAGCGGCCGTTAGCAGCGTATGCCGTTCGGCTACCTTGGCACTTAACTCGGCTGCGAACAGCTCGTCTTCACGGGACGGCGCACTTGCCCATACCACGATGTGGTGTCGTGCGGTGCCATGCATGGCGTGCGCCTGGTAGTCAGGCCTGCTGTAAAGGGGCGGGCTATCGTGGGGAAGGCTGGCTTGCATTGAGCTGTGTATATGCGCAACAGATGGCCGCATCGTCGTGCATTGACGGCGCAGTCTCAACCCCGCCAAGGTGATATCTCCATGGAGATAGTTGCCATAGTGGTGGCGAGGCATAGAATTTGCTTGGATGCACCATGACCCAAAGACCAAAGTCAGGACCGATTTTGTTACGAGCAGGCAAGAGCCAGGCGGGATCGTTGGCAAAGGCGCGCCGCGCAGCCCATGTCGCGTTTGGCAGGTTGAGCGCGGCGCGCGGCCCCCGGCCGGGAACGCGCGCGCGCTCGTATCTGAAGACGGGAGAGGGCAAGCCGCCGTCGGCGTTGCACCAAGACGGCGATATCGCACCCATTGCGCAAAGCAGTCTGGCCCGCTACGAACTGCTAGCGCACGAACTGCACGACTCTGTCGCCTCGCAACTCGGCTTCCTCGCTTTCGAGGCGCGCCGGCTTGAGTCGCTAATCTGCGAGACCGGCGAGGCCGTGCCGCTGGTCGCGGAAATGCGGACAGTCATTGGGCGCCTGCAGAAGCAGGTCAGGGAGTTGATTACCGGCGCTCGCATCGGCATGCAGGGTCTCTCCTTGCGCGATACCCTGGTCGATGCGGTGCAAGAGTTTTCCAGGCACAGCGGCATTGTCTTCGAGCTGGACAACCGGCTGGCCCCCGGGGTGCTGCCGCCGGACCATGAACTTCAGGTGCTGCAGGTCGTGCGGGAGGCACTGGCCAATGTCGTTCGGCATTCTCATGCCACGCAAGTGCGCATCGAGCTGCACCAGTTCGTGGCTGCCTGTCAGGTGGTCGTCGAGGACAACGGCATCGGCATGAACATGCACCAGACGCCTTCCCTCAACGGTCACTACGGACTGGACATTATGAAGGAGCGCGCCTTAGCCATAGGCGCCACGCTCGCCATCGGCAGTGTCACGCCGAGTGGCGTTCGCATGACGTTGCGGATTCCTGTGAGGTGTTAGAGATGGCATTCTCGACCTTGCTGCTCATCGACGATCATCCCTTGTTCCGGCGCGGGCTGGCGGGCATGTTCTCGAGCAGCGGAGATTTCGAAGTCGTGGGCGAGGCGTCATCGGGCCGGCAGGGCATCGAATTGGCGCGCAGGCTGCTGCCGAGCGTAATTCTCCTGGATCTGCACATGCCGGGCCTGTCGGGCCTGCAGGTTCTGGACGAGATCAAGCAAATGGAGCTTGGCTGCCGGGTCATTGCACTGACAGCGGCACTGGACCGCGCGGAGCTACTGGAGGCCCTGCATTTGGGCGTTGACGGCTACGCGCTCAAGGAAATGGAACCCGACGAGTTGCTGGCTTATGTGCGTCAGTGCAGTACGGGGTCGGTGGTGCTCAACGAGCAGATGGTGTCGTTGCTGTCCGACCCAGCCCTGCAGGCCAGGGCCCCAATGGCTGCGTCCGAGGTCGAACTCACGGTCAGGGAGGCGCAGACCCTGGCGCTGATCGCACGGGGCATGAGCAACAAACTCATCGCGCGCGAATTTGGCATTAGCGATGGAACCGTCAAGATCTACGTCAAAAGCCTGTTGCGCAAGCTCAAGCTGCGTTCCAGACTCGAACTAGCCGCCTGGGTTTATCTGAGCGCCCTGCCGGTCCCCACTGGAAAACCATATGCTGCAGACGCAGAGAGCCGGCACGCCGGCTGAACGCTCCGATTTCGCTGAGCTCGGGGCATGGTCGGCCGACGAGTTTGCCGTTGGCCTCGCCAGGCTGACTTTGCAAGGCGAGGTGCTTGAACACAATGCCTACTGGGCGCAACTGCTCGGCACGATGGTGCCAGGTACCGAACTTGAGCGCTATGTGCACCCCGAGGATGCGGCAGCATGGCAGCATCTGATCGGAGCGCTGGCTGTCCCGTCGCCCACCGCTCAGATCCAGTCTGGGCGGCGGCTCCGTTTCGTGCCTTTCGGTAAGGAGCTATGCTGGCTGGAGTTGAACGTCAAATTTTCATCCGGCCAAGTTTGGGTCGCGGCGCACGATGTCACACCATCCCAGCGCCAGTTCATCAGCGCGCAAGCGGACGCCCGCAGCTTACGCGGCCTGATCGATGGCCTGCCTGGCTTGGTCTATCGCGGGCGCAACGATCGTGATTGGACGATGGAAGTGATCAGCCAGGGTTGTCTGATGCTGACCGGCTATCCGGCCGAGGACATGCGCAATGGCCGGCACGTGAAGTACAGCAGCCTGATCGTGCCGGAAGACGCTGACTATGTATGGGACAGCGTGCAGGACGCCTTGCGCAAGCATCAGCCTTACACCCTGGCCTACCGCATCCAATCGGCAGATGGGCGTTTGTGCCATGTACTCGAAAAGGGCCAGGGCGTTTACTCCGCCAGCGCAGAGGTGTTGGCAATTGAAGGCACCATGTATGAGTTGACGCCCGAGGTCCTGGCGCGTCTGGCGACACTCATGCAGCCGGCCTGAGTGCGTCGGGCTTGGCGAACCCATCCACTGCAAGCGTCGGCCCCTGGCAGTACGAGCGCGCTCCATTGGGACAGAGACAGGATTGCCCCGGCAATCTGCACGGACGATGATTTCCCGGTCGATATTGGCTGGCCAGGCCACCCGTGGCGATGCGGAGGCATGCACCATGCGCGAGCGTTCGGCAGGCTAGCGCCCCATCGCGGCGCATCTACTTTCGAAGCGCTGAAGAACTTCATTATGGGAATATTTAATTCCCATGAAGAATATTGGCACAGTCTTTGCGAGACGTAGGGGGCTTGGCCTAGGCCTAGGCCTTGTGCGTTACCGGTTCCGATTACGTGCTCGGCTGGGTTGGCCACATCGATGGTGCCATCGAAAGCGGCCGCCGCGCAGCCCGGACCATTATCGATGACCTCAAGCGCTGCACCCGGGTACAGGGGAATGACGAAGCCTGGGAGATTCATCTTTGTCGTTTGATCCTCCGACCCGAATTCCATACATTAACTTGCAAATCAACGGAGCTATGACGCCATGATTTCTGCTGCAATAAGGGATCCCAATGCACTGCGGAAAGCATTTTCCCATTACCCCACGGGGGTTGCTGCACTTGCTGCGACGGTGGACGGAGATGATCAGGTCCTGGTGGCTTCGTCGTTCATGACAGGCATTTCCGTCGATCCGCCGCTGGTTTCCGTCGCAATTCAGAAGAGTTCGACGACGTGGTCCATCTTGCGCAGGGCAAGCCGCATCGGGGTTTCGCTGCTCGGCCAGGATCAAGCCGCGCTGTGCCGCCAACTGGCCTCCAAGGACAAGCAGGCCCGCTGGCAGGGCGTGACGCGCGACTACACCAGCGCCAAGGCGCTGCGCATTCATGGCGCATCGGCCTGGCTTGAATGCGCAGCTTTTGCCGAGCACGAGGCCGGCGATCATGTGATTGCTTTGCTGGAAGTGATGGACTTTGCAGTCGCCCATTCGATCGAACCCTTGATTTTCCACTGCTCCCGATTTCGGGAGTTGGTGCCTGAGTTGGTGTTGGCCTGAAGCCGGGCGGCAGAATCGTTGATGCAGGCCGGTCGCGGCGTAGTTTTTTCTCCCGGCTTGCGAAGGGCTGACGTGCGCCGGGCCACGAAGGACGCTCGGCTGCGCTGCTGCGCGCCGCGGAAGGCTGGAGGAATCAGCAGAGGCGCTGCCACAGATGATCACGCAGGTGCAGGGAGCGCCGCATCTGGGTAGTGCCAGGCAGGAGGCGAGACACTGCTCTCGCTGGCTCCGAGGAGCTGCAGCAATCCGGCCGAAATCGGAAGTCGAATACGACGACGGATCGATGCAGGTGCGCTGCCCATTCGTTCTCTTATCCCATATGGGAGATGATCACCCCTCTTCATTTCCTTACCCTTGCATCTTCAGGCAGATCACCAGTCGCGATGCTCGATCATTTTAGAAGTGCATTATTTGTCACTTTGATGTGTGGCGTTCGGACTGCGTATTTCTGCGTCACTCAATCGTGGCGATGAAAGACTCTCGGCATGCAAATTTCTGTATATGGTCATCGGCCACTGGAGGTGCAGGCAGCGCGCTTGGCCAATCGCGCAGGTGGCACAGATGCCGACAATTGGATTGTAGATGCCGACTTCAGGATCCCCTATCGCTTCCGCCCCAATACCGGAGGCGCTACGGGAAATTCGGAGTAGATATCGGTCGTACGTTGTGAGGGGGGGGCTATGAACATAGACTTCATTAAAGATCGGGGCGACGTCGAAAACATCGCGCCGTTGGCGACATTCAACGCTACCAGCGCTTGTGACGTACAAGAACTAGCTGAAGCCCTTTCTGGTTGGGATCAGCAGTACGAGCAACTCAGTGCGGGAAAGTTCCGTGGCGAGCTAACCGAGGTTTGCTTTCTTGACACCCAAATTTACGGCGAGAGTTCAAATCAGTCAGTACGAATGACCGGGGAGGGTCTGCCTGGCGCAAGAAATTTCACTTTCTGCTATGACCTGGTCGGGGGCGGGTCATTCCACGGGCACTTGCTCGAGGAGGATGTGCTTCTGACATTCAGCTATGGCGATACGCTAGATTGCAGAAGTCCCAACCTCATGAGTTTGGTGAGTGTTTCGTTCGACGTAGGAACGCTAGCAGACCATATCGAAAGCGTTTGTGGTATCGACGCGGGGAACCATTTGGCAGGGAAGTATACGATTCCCGCAGATAAGACTTCGAGAGCGAATACCAGGGAACTTATCCGGTCAATGCTGTCCGTGCTGCGGCAGAATCCCGCGCTTTTGCGAAGCGAAGTTCTTCAGCGAAATCTTCAGAACACGCTGATGGACAGCATCGCGGGGCTACTGCAGCCATGTGAGGCGCTTCCGTCTGTTCCACGGTCCTACAATAGTCGACGTGCAATTGTTGACCTGGCGAGGAACTATGTGATGGAGAACATTGGTGATTCGCTCACCATGGCCGATCTATGCCGAGCGACTTCGATCAGCCGCAGGAATCTGCAGTACTGCTTTGAAGAAGTGCTCGCGATGAGCCCCGCTCACTATTTGCGAACTGTCCGGCTCAACTGTGTGCGCAGGGAGTTGCGACAAAGGAAAAGGGCAAGCATCTATGAGGTAGCGCAGAGATGGGGGTTTTGGCATATGGGGCGATTTGCCCATTTTTATCAAGCCATGTTCGGTGAGTTGCCCTCTGAGACGTTGCTATGCGTACCACGATAGATAACGTCATGCAGTTGTGCAGCCTGACGCCATCGAAGAACACCGACCGCCATTGGAAGATGACTTGCGCGGGTATTCCTCATCTTTGGATTACATTGCTACGCAATCCAGTCTCAGATTTGTCTAGCAGTAATAGCGGATCGCGGCCCCCAAACGAAGACCGGGACGCGAGGAGCGGGTAAGCGAACTCACTTAGCAGGTCAGGTTACTTGGGGGCGGACATCAACTAGCCTATTTGACATCCAGGTCCGTGCATTGCGTCGGACCTGGATCGTTCAACGTGCCGGCGGCGGCGCAGGATGGGGTTGTGCGGCGGCCGCCGTGGAGGAGGGTACCTCCTGTTTGTTTATCTGCTTTACGGCTTTTGCCTCGTTCCTTGCTCGCTGGATCACGTCCCAGTCGGGGCCGGCGAAAGCAGTGCCGGTTACTAGCAGGCATGCAAATGTTGTAGCGATGTATGTAGCCTTCTTCATAGTTAGTCCGGTAGTTTGGTCAAGTGAAACGCTTCTTGCGTGAAGCCCATGCACATAAGTCTAGCTACAACATGGCGAAGCAAGTATCCGATTTCAGCAAAGCGTATTGCTGCGGCAGCGCTCGCGAGATAACGAAAGTCATTTACATGCCATAGTCCTTATTCGCGTGACGATAGTTTGAGGCAGATTCCAAGGTGCAAAATCAAAGTTGCTCTGGTTGCCTCCCGCGTCTGTCGGGTCCAGCGCTCGATGGCTCTTACCGCCGACTCAATCGACGCAATTAATATCCACGTCACACACCTCACCGTTTTGCCAGAAGCGGATACTGCGGCCAGGGGATTCCTTCAATAATGCTTACTTCCGCTCTCATGCTCTCTAGACTAAGCAGTAGGCTACCCATGCATATCGATCCTCACTTTCCGACCTTCCACTCGCGTAAGCGACACGCGCTGAGCTTGGCATTCGCCGTGACACTCTGCGCCACAGGTTTCTCCGCAGCTTTCCTTTTTTCAGCGCCTGCTCACGCGCACGGTTCTGCTGCAACAATGCTCCCGATGAAGAAGACTCTGGAGGACTTTGGCGCCACAGTGCGCTGGGATGACTTCGCGAGCGTGTATACGATCCTGCGCAACAGCACCCTTGTGAAAGTCAAGCCGGGTTCGAAGTCTGCACTGGTAAATGGTCAACCGTTGCAGCTTGATGTGCCCGTTGTGATGCGAGGGGGTCAACCCTTCGTCTCGGAGACCTTTATCAACCAGGTCTTTCAGTCCAATCTGGACAAGACGTTTGTACTCGAGCGCACGCCGCATCCGCTAAATCCGCTAACTGCAGGCGAGATTAAGGCCACGTTGGACATCCTGAAGACGGCCGGTCGTTACCAGTCTCGCTACCGCTTTACCGAAATTACGTTGAAGGAACCACCAAAACAGGACGTGTGGAACTTTGCCCTTACGGGCCAACCTGTGCGGGCTCCCCGCCAGGCCGCCTTCGTTATCCTCGATGGAAAAGAGGTAATCGAGGGCACGGTCGATCTCTCGGCTCGCACGGTCGTGAGGTGGCAACCGATCGAAGGTGCCCACGGCATGGTGTTGGTAGATGACTTCGCCACGGTGCAGGCCGCAATCGAGTCCAGCATTGAGTACGCGCAGGCGCTGGCCAAGCGCGGGATTAGCGACGTGAAGAAGGTAGTCGGCACACCGCTGACGGTCGGCTACTTCGAAGGAAAGGACGCTCTGAGGCAAGAAGACCGTTTGCTCAAGGTCGTCAGCTATCTGGACGTGGGTGACGGAAACTACTGGGCTCACCCGATCGAGAATCTCGTCGCTGTGGTCGACTTGGGCCAAAAGAAGGTCATTAAAGTTGAAGACCAGAGTGTTATCCCAGTGCCACTGAAGGCAACGCCCTATGATGGTCGAGACCGTGCCACCACTGCTGCTCCCAAGCCTCTGGAGATCAGTGAGCCCGAGGGAAAAAACTACTCGATATCCGGCAACACGCTGCATTGGCGAAACTGGGACTTTCATCTTCGGCTTGATTCACGAGTCGGACCAATTCTGTCCACCGTTACGTATAACGATAAGGGAACGAAACGAAAGATCATGTACGAAGGTTCACTGGGTGGCATGATCGTGCCTTACGGCGATCCGGATATCGGATGGTATTTCAAAGCCTATCTGGATTCGGGCGAGTACGGTATGGGAACCTTGACCTCGCCGATTCAGCGCGGCCAGGATGCGCCGGAGAATGCAGTGCTACTCGACGCCACTATTGCTGACTATACCGGTGCGCCCAGCAAGATCCCGAATGCGATCGCCGTGTTCGAGCGCTACGCCGGGCCAGAGTTCAAGCATCAGGAAATGGGAAAACCTAATCTCAGCACTGAGCGACGCGAACTGGTGGTACGCTGGGTGAGCACTGTCGGAAACTACGACTACATCTTCGACTGGGTCTTTGCTGAAAATGGCACGATTGGCATCAACGCGGGAGCCACTGGCATTGAGGCGGTCAAGGGCGTGAAGTCGCGCACCATGCAGGACGCGACGGCGGTCGAGGACACTCGTTACGGAACCTTGCTTGATCACAATATCGTTGGTACTACTCACCAGCACATCTACAACTTCCGACTCGACCTGGATGTCGATGGTGAATGCAATTCGCTCACGGAGATCGACCCCGTGGTGGCGCCGAACACACGGGGCGGTCTGCGGACCAGCACTATGCAGACGGTGCAACGAAGCCCGGCCACAGAGCTGCAAGCGGCACAGAGGTTCGATGCCTCGACTATCCGCTTACTCAGTAACCCGAACAGGACTAACAAGGTCGGCAATCCGGTGTCCTATCAACTGATCCCCTATGCCGGTGGTACCCACCCCATCGCCAAGGGTGCCAACTTCAGCAAGGATGAATGGATAAATCACCGACTGAGCTTCATGGACCGCCAACTCTGGGTAACACGCTACGACCCTGAGGAGAAATTCCCTGAGGGCAAATACCCTAATCGATCGAGCAAAGATACCGGACTTGGGGCGTTTGCAAAGGACGATCAGTCCATCGTCAATACGGACGATGTGGTGTGGTTGACCACCGGTACCACGCATGTTGCCCGCGCGGAGGAGTGGCCAATTATGCCGACCGAGTGGGTACATGTTCTGCTAAAACCATGGAACTTCTTCGATGAGACGCCCACATTGGGTCTCAATAAGCACAGCAGGTAATCCACACAAAAACACTTGGTCCCACAGTAGTCATGCGGTCGAGTGGAAGCTCCATCAGCGTTGGCTGGTCCTGGCTTGGGCACAGGTACTCGCGACCCAGAGAGATCTAAAAGGACACAGAACATGCAAAGTTTCAAGAACATTGTCAATGCTCAGGCAGTTTGCTCTGCGGAGGGCCTCGAATCCTACAATCCGGCCTCTGGTGAGGTGCTGGGCACGGTACCTCAATCCAGCACCGATGAGGTGGCGCGTGCAGTGGCAGCGGCCAAGGCGGCGCAACCTGCATGGGCTGCCCGCTCTGAAGGGGACCGCAAGGCGCTGATGCATCGCATCGCCGACGTCTTAAAGCAGAATGCCGAGTATTTAGCCCAATGGGTCACGCGCGAACAAGGAAAGCCGTTGGGAGGTGTAGGTCCGGACCAGGTGCCAGGCGCACGATTCGAGTTATGGGCATGCGAGCTCTGGACGCGAGTGACCGCTGATCTGGACTTGCCGAACGAGGTAGCTTTCGAAGACGCGAGTCGGCGTGACGAGGTCCATCGCAAACCTCTCGGCGTCGTTGCCGCCATAGCACCGTGGAATTGGCCGCTGATGATCGCTGTCTGGCAACTGATTCCAGCGATCCGTGCCGGCAATACCGTTGTACTCAAGCCATCGGAGTACACCAGCATTGCCAGCTTGGAGATGGTGAGGCTGATCGCCGAAGTGCTGCCACCGGGAGTTATCAACACCGTTAGCGGTACCGGCGTGGTGGGTGCCACGCTGGTGGATAGCCCGGATGTGAACAAAATCATGTTTACCGGCTCCACCGCGACTGGCGTCCGTATTGCTGCGGCAGCTGCCCGGAACCTCACTCCCACGACCATGGAGCTAGGCGGAAACGACGCGGCCATTGTGTTGCCGGATGCCAACCCTAAAGCTATCGCGAAGGATCTGTTCTGGGGGGCCTTCCTTAACATGGGGCAAACCTGTGCTTGCGTAAAGCGCCTGTACGTACATGAGAGCCTGCATGACGCGATGGTGGACGAACTAAAGGAGCTGGCTTCGACTATGCCCATGGGCAATGGCATGGAACCGGGCATCGCGATGGGTCCGATCCAAAATCGCATGCAGTACGAGAAGGTGGCAGCACTGGTGAAGCAGGCGCGCGATGGCGGAGCAACAATCGTTTGTGGCGGCACGCCGCCAGCGGGGCCGGGCTATTTTTATCCGCTGACTCTTGTGACGGACATCGCCGACGGCACCAGCTTGGTGGACGAGGAGCAGTTCGGCCCCGTACTGCCCATTATCCGCTATCGGGAGATCGAAGACGCTATTGCCAGCGCTAATCGTTTGGACTTTGGACTTGGCGCCTCAGTCTGGTCTACTGATCTCGACGGAGCCAAGGCGATAGCAAGTCGCATCCAGGCTGGCACGGTGTGGATCAACCAGCACGGTGCAGTGCACCCCTTAGTCCCGTTCGGCGGCGTGAAGAGGTCGGGTTGGGGCGTCGAGTTCGGCATTGACGGGCTGAAGTCGGTAACCCAATCACGGGTCATTAGCGTAAAGAAGTAGAAGGGCCATCCAAACTCGATGCGGCGGGGATCGCGATTGGTCCCGCGAGGCGAAATGGGTCCAGGGCAATCTCCTTGCACGCCGGTAATTCCTTAGAGGCTGCTTCAAAATGAAGCGAAGCGGTTCTGGCTAGGTGCGCGGCCGCAGACAGTACAAGTGGTACGGCAAGGCCGCGCAATGACACCAGGATCTTTTTGAAACGGCCTCTTAGTCGATGGCCCGCTATGCTGCGCCGCACGCCCAAGAGCCATTCTCCCCTTAGTAGTCCCCCATTTGATCTCGCGCACAACGCCACCGAGATCAATCATATTTAACGCACCGTCGTCACAGATAGCTAGAGTTCAATCGCGCCTAAACCGCAGAGATGAAGTTCGGCAACCCATGTGACGACCGCCTGTTAGCACGACTTCGCGTACGGGCTGCATCCGAGGGGATCGTGGTAGCGCGCGTGCTTACCATAGCAGATCATGAAGAAATATCTGGCGACCTCGTCAACAGCTGGTGCGTTTTCGATGCGCCTTTACTCCGCAATCTGTTCGACTAAGCATGCCATGAGCACTTGTATACTGGTGTCGGTTCATCGATAGCTTATTCCTGTCTTGAACCGGTCAGAATGTCCAGGCTGCTCTCAAAGCGATCTGTCTCCCCTGCACACGATTCTTCGAAGCGAGCTCTTTGTATGCGTGCAGCGTCACCATTGGCAAGCCGGACGCCGGCTTGAAGAACTGGATAGCGGGTCCCGCGGCAACTACACTTGTTTTGCTCCCCTCTACCGTTCTTCCGGCCTGAGTGTCATCTGTGAGTTGTTGACTGAAGTACCCGCCTAACCCGATTGTCCAAGGTCCGATATGTTGGCCAATCGCAAAATCTTGCTGGTATTCCATGCCAGATCGATAGTCGGTGGCATTATTTCGACTATGAACATTAATCTGGATATTGGACGAAATCTCGCCCCCGAAGGGAGCAATGTAGGTGAACGCTAAGGTGGGCGATATCGCCCAGTGGTTTAGCCCCGCGTTTACTGCCCTGTTCTTGTCATAGCTTCCGGTCGGTAGCTGAAGCACTAGTGATGCGTTAATGAAGAGGTTTTCAGCAGGCGCCCACCCCAGAATCACGGGGGAAAACTGTATGTCACCCAACGCCGAATTGCTGCCGCTCCGGCTGATCTTGCCGGCCGGAGCCGGTATGCCAAGATCCACATTCATATCGAAATAGGGTGCAACTACAGACCAGCCATATTTGCCGCCCAGTAGCGTTGAATTGGTCATCTTGATGAAGGCGACACCGTAGGTGTTGGCGGTAAGGTCCGCGCTTACAGGTGACTGATTGCCCGATTTGTCATTCAGACGCTTTGCGGAAAAAGAGGCTACTCGGACTCCCACTGTGGCGATGTCGGACGGAGGGGGTAGCATCCCTGCGCCGAAGTCGTAGACACCGAACGGTGTGATTGGCACCCCGCCCTCAAGTGCAAAGGCGTTCAGCGATATCGCACCCATGGCAAGTAGACATAGCCTGAGAGGAAGATGTGAGCGAGTGGATTGCATGATGTTGAACTCCCGTTGAATAAGTAGGACCGTGGCCAGCTCGGCCTTCTACTGGCCGTTTGCGTGCTAGTGGACTCACTTTATCCATGCGATCCTGCATGGGCATCTGCCATATGGGATAAGGGGCATCGTTGATCAGTTCTCGCGACGTCCCTCGTAGCTTGCATATCCCAAACGGGAGATGCCGGCATTTGGGCATCGTCCTAACATGTGCGACATCGGCAATCGCCTAATGAGGAGATTTCAAGCATGCCCATCCCCGGTCGTATCTTCGAGAGTTTCCTGCTTGGGGTAACCCTGGTAGGAATTAGCTTTGTCGCGGGAGCTCAGCCTGCGGATATTGTCCTAAAAAACGGTGATTTTTATACAATGGATGCCAGGCAGCCGTGGACCAAGGCGGTCGCCATTCGCGACGGAAAGTTCGTTGCGATCGGCACGGATGCGCAGGCAAAGAAGATGGTCGGCCCCAATACTGATGTCATTGATTTGGGGGGGCGCATGGTCATTCCAGGAATCAATGATATTCATGCGCATCCCATTGAGGGCGCCTATGAAGAGCTTTACAGTTGTGCGATTCCGCCACAAGGGAATGTTGCAGACGTGCTGGCCGCTGTGTCAGTGTGTGCCGATCACGCGGAGCCAAATGATTGGATCGTGGGAGGGCCCTGGTCGAGCTCCCTGCTATCGGCACTGGAGAAGGCGGATGCGTTGGTCGCACTCGACCGCGCAAGCAAAGGCTTTCCAGTCATCTTGCGCGACGATACGTTCCACAACCGCTGGGTCAACAGCAAGGTGCTTCAGCTTGCTGGCATCGGGCCTGGATCTACGGCCCCAGCAGGGGGAGTCTATGTGATGGCCGACGGAAAGCCGACCGGTTTGCTAAAGGAGCCACCAGCTTGGTTTGGAGCCAACAAGCTAGCGCCCCCGCGCGGTGCGGAGCGCCTGAAGAAGGCGGCCATGACTGCAGCAGCTAAGCTGAATGGCTTTGGTATCACTAGCGTCCAGGATGCGTTGGTAACCCGAGAGATACTCTCAGCGTGGCACGCGGCCGATACGCAAGGTGCGGGTCTGCCGATTCGCGTAATCGCATCACTGGCTAACGACCATGCCGAGCCCGATTCGGACGACCTCCCGAGCAAGGCGGACGGGGATCGCGTTCGGAGTGCTCACCTTCGCCCGAACTACATCAAACTCTTCCTTGATGGTGTTCCGATGGCATACACTTCTGCGATGCTGGAACCGTACGAGCCCAGCGCGGAACATGGACGCGAGTTCCGGGGCGCCGCGTTGTATTCGCTCGATGAGCTTGTCAGGAAGCTGAAAGAAGCGGACAAGCAGGGAATTCCCGCCAAGCTCCACTCGGTTGGGGACGGTGCCGTTCGCTTGGCGCTTGACGCTATCGCGGCAGTACGCAAGGAAAATGGCATGTCCGGTCCTCAGCACCAGATCGCTCACGTCACTTTCGTTTCTCCGTCGGATATTCCCCGGTTCGCCAAGCTCAATGTCGTTGCCGATGTCTCTCCGATGCTATGGTTTCCCCATGCCTACACGCCGTTGTTCGAGCATGTCGTGGGTCACGATCGCACGATGCACAGCTATCCGATCAGGAGTCTAATGAAAGCCGGGGCACTGGTCGCGGGGGGATCGGACTGGCCCGCAGGGCAGCAAACACCGGACCCTTGGATGGGTATCGAGGGACTCGTCACTCGAAGCAATCCGAATGGCGATGTGCCAGGTGTCTTGAATGCCAAGGAGCGGATCCCGCTGGACGAAGCGATCCGTGTCTACACAATCAACAGTGCCAGGGGCATGGGGCTAGGAAGAGAGACGGGCAGTATCGAGATAGGGAAGTCGGCGGATTTCGCGGTCCTGGATCAAAACTTGTTCAAGATTGACGCCGCGCGCATCCACAAAACCAAGGTGCTTGCGACCTACTTCGAGGGAAAGCAGGTCTATCGAGCAGCCGAGAACCTTTCTCAATGATCGCCGGAAGCGGCATAGCCGCTTCCTACGCAATCTCTCAGCTTTGTCAGCCTTGCTGACGAATGCCCTTGGCACGGTCTTTCTTGAGTAGCCTCCTGAAGGACTGCCTCGATGCAATGCTCACACTGTGCCGTAACGGATTTCCGCGGCAGTGCTCATATGCAAACCTTCGTCGCTGTAGTCCGCGATCTGAGCGGCCGCACTGCAAAGCACTCGACGTACGAGTTCCGATTGACGGCCTGCGCCCGTTTTGGCGAGCACTTGCTTTAGCTGATAGCGAGCGGTTCCCACCGTTACTCCGCGTTGCACCGCGTACTGCTCCAGGGATATGCCGGCGACCAGTGCGCTCGCCAGCTTCGCCTCGGCACCGGTTAGTTCGAACAACGCCATCAATGCTTCCGCTGGGATCTGCCCGGCCGGATGATTGTCAGTGAGGGTAACTAGCAACGCCTTCTCGTGACCATCCGCCACAAATGAGTCCAGTGCTTGCAACGCGAGTTGCCAGCTCTGAGTGCCGGACTGGATCGCAAGAAATCCTGGCGTGCTGCAACCGGCTTGGTCAAGCAATGCTTTCGCCAAGCGATGCTGGGGCTGTACGCCTGCAGCTCTGAGTACACCGTCGCGCACAAAGAGTCCGTGTCCCGCGCTCAACTGGGCTCGCGCTTTCTGGTTTAACCATTGCACCTCACCGGAAGTGCCGCAGACAACGAGGCCACATTGCCATCGATCCAGATGGCAGCGGAAGAGAGCCTCCGCAGACCGACTCGCTGCCACGGTCTGAGTGAGGGAGACCGCCTGCTGAAAGTGTGGCATCAGCGAAGCGATACGATGCCGTTGCCGTGGGGAGAAGTCGCTCGAGTCATGGATATCACGATGTAGAGCAATAGCCACGTACCGGTCGAGCCCAACTGGCATCAAACCTCCCAGAAATCGCCCCAGGCCGATCTCGACGAGCTGTTTCTGTAGCCGGAGCGCAATGGGTTGCTCCGCGCTACAAAACAAGTCTTCGTCATCCGTCAAACCGCTGGCTACCCTGCGCAGGCGTTCCCCTTCCAATCGCGGATTTGCGGAGTCCGAAATGAGGGCCTCGTAAGCAAACATGTCAAGCGATGTATCGTGCGCGGTCCAGTAGACCCTGGCCTGGGAGCCTTGCAAACTGATTGCCTGCACGACGGCGGAACGTGCGCCGGTTTCGGTGCATAGCAGGTCTAGCACCTCCTGCCACCGCTTTGATTCGGTGCAGGAGCCGTAGAGGCTCAGCAATAGAGGGTCAGCTACAGTCGCAATTTCCACGGCCCGGCAGGATTTTCGTTTAGACGAAAGCACTGTGAGGCAATTTTGATGCCAGGGGAATCGGGATTTACACGACTGATCGATTTTGGAATGGGGCCGACAGTGTCGAATAGAGCTCATCGGGCTGTCGCTCAAGAGCCGCACTGTAAATTGTGTCAATGCGGGGTGCGGCCGTATGGTGGCAGTCAAGGGAGTGGCAAAAAATTGGGGGCGGAATCCGTCGGACGGGGAAAGTGCTGTCTACGGATACTGGGAGAGCCCATATGCGCATCTCCTAGGAACCGTACGTGCGCCTTTCACTGCATACAGCACAGCATAAGTATCGTCACCCGATACCGGTCTTGCCATCCGGCGCAAGTTTCTCGCATTCGTCCCATCGTTGGTTCCCCATCATAAATGAGATGAGGGTGTTCAACTACCGAACGACGATACGCTCTTCCAAGCTCCCCTACGTCGAATCTCAAATATTGGTTTGTGACAGCCGCACCTCGCGCCAGTCTGCACCCTTCAGGTCGGGGAAAACCTTGAACGTCTATGCGGGCAGTTACAGCCCGCCATTCGCCATTTGCGCATTCTCATACCAACTCCTACAGCAGTTCGTCTTACGGCTCTCTCATTCCGGTTTGATGCCGAGATCGGTGACGATTTTTCGCCAGCCATCGATCTCCCGTTTGATCTGTCCCCGAAATTCCCCGGGGCTTCCGCCGGCGGGCTGGGCACCGTCAGCCTGGAATTTTTCCGGCGTCTCTGGATTGGAGAGAATCCTGTTAACCTCTGCGTTTAGACGTTTCACGAGGGTCTCAGGCATGCCTTTGGGTCCAATCAAGCCGTACCAGAGAGTGACGTCGTAGCCCTTGAATCCAGCCTCCGCGAGCGTCGGCACATCGGGCAAGGTGGGAATACGCGTCGGCATCGTGATTCCATAGGCTCGTAGCTTCCCAGTCTTGATCAGTGGAAGTGCACTCGCGGTCGCCGCGAAGTAGATGTCGACCTGGTTTGCCAAGACATCGTTTAGCGCAGCGCCGCCGCCCTTGTAGGGCACATGGTTCAGCTTCAGACCCGCCATACTGCCAAACCGCTCGGCGGCGAGGTGGATAATGCTCCCCTGTCCAGACGAAGCAAAATTAAGTCCACCCGATCTTGACTTTGCTAACGATACCAACTCCGCAGTACTCTTTGCCGGCAATGCAGGATTTGACACAAGGATTAGCGGCCCTTTTGATACCTGCGCAATGGGCGTGATATCTTTGACAGGATCGAACTTTAGCTTGTACAAACTGGGATTCACCGTGTAGCTAGACGAGATAAGCGTCAAGGTGTAACCGTCGGGGGGGGCGGCTAGGCCGGCGTTGATTCCGATCAAGCCACCGGCGCCGGCTCGATTCTCCACGACGAAGGACTGTCCGAATGCCTTGCTCAATCCATTGGCGAGATAGCGGCCCACGATATCGGCCCCGCCCCCGGGAACAAAGGTAACAATGATCTTTACTGGGCGCGTGGGATAGGTGTCGACCCAGGCATGTGCTGAGTTCATCAAAAGGCCCGCGAGTAGCAACAACACACCTCGCATGAATTTTGGGAATGTCAATGCAATCTCCTGAATGCTGTTAAGCGTGGCGTGTCCCCGTGCGGCGCTGCCGACAGTGAAAACGGTGTTGGCCAAGGGCATCGATGGCCGGACGACGTCAACTTACTCGCCGTGAATGTTCCGATCCTTTATGAGGCGGGCCCATTTCGCAGCGTCCGAGCGAATAATGCTCGCAAACTCGGAGGCGCTGCTTGGCGCCGGAACCAAGCCGAGTTGCTCCAGATTCCTGCGAACATCCGACGACGCCAGGCTGCGCCGCAGCGCCTCGTTGATTCGGTTGACGACAGCTGGCGGCGTTGTGGCCGGAGCCATCATGCCGTACCAGTTGCTTGCCTCGACATTGGCGATGCCCTGCTCCGCCAGCGTTGGGATGTCGGGTAGAAATGGCATGCGTTTGGCTGATGCGACTCCGATGGGCTTAAGACGCTTGCTTGTGATGAATGGCATTAGGCCGGAAGCATCGCCAAAGAAGGCATCAACTTGTCCACCGAGGGTGTCCGTGATCGCCGGCGCAGCGCCTTTGTAGGCTACGTGCAAAAAATCTATGTGTGTTGCCGCCTTGAACAACTCGATCGTCATATGTGGCATGCTGCCGACGCCGGTCGAGGCTAGGCTTGGTGGCTTGGCGGAGTGCCTAGCTTGTTTGACAAAAGCAGCGGCAGTCGAGGTGGCGGCATCGGGCTTGACAACCAGCACCTCTGGCGTGTTTACGACCATCGAGATAGGTGCAAGGTCTTTCTGTGGGTTATAGGGCAGGGCCGAATAGAGCGCCGGATTAATTACGATGGCTCCAGCGCTGGTGAGGAACAGAACAGAGCCATCGGCAGGAGACTTAGCCACGAAGCTTGCGGCGATAGCACCGTTTGCACCCGGCCGGTTGTCAATGACGACAGTCTGCTTAAGTTCTATTTCGAGCTGCCGTGAGATGGCGCGCGCCAGAGAGTCGGCCGGACCGCCGGCAGGAAACGCCACTACCAGGCGCGTAATGGGATTCGCATTAGCGGCGCCCGATACCGTGAAAAGTGGTGCGAGCGCGCAAGCAAGCAGCGCCGCGGCGAGACCGCCGCGGCGCAAGGTGCAAAATGCCATGAGTTGTCTCCAGTTATCTAATATCTGCGTGAGGAAGCCTAGCCTCCTACCGCACCTTGAGTATTGACATACAGCGAGTAGATTGACGTGCAGGACGCCATGAAGAGTCGATTGCGATGATGGCCACCGAAACAGAGATTGGCGCAGCGCTCCGGCAGCGCGATGTGGCCGATGGCTTCTCCCTGAGGTGAGAACACTCGTACGCCATCGAGCTCCGGTGTGCCCATACCCCAACCGCACCACAGGTTGCCGTCGACGTCGACGCGGAAGCCATCGGGCGTGCCGGGACCCGCATCCACCAGGACGCGGCTAGCACCTAGGCGGCTGCCGACAGAATCCACGTCAAAAGCACGAATGCGACGTGGCCGTGCCCGTGACTCGATTACGTATAGCGTAAGCTCGTCGGGAGAGAAGGCTAGCCCGTTCGGTCCGCTGATGTCGTCTGCGACGATGGTGGCAGTGCCAGTGTCCGGGTCCAGTCGGTACAGGCGCTCCGGCAGTTCGGAATCGGCTCGTTCACCTTGGTAGTAGCCAGAAATCCCGAAGGGTGGGTCGGTGAACCAGATCGAGCCATCCGACTTCACGACCACATCGTTGGGAGAATTGAGGTGCTTTCCTTCAAACTTGTCTATTAGCACAGTGATGCTGCCGTCATACTCTGTGCGTGTCAGACGCCGGCCGGCGTGCTCGCATGTAACCAGTCGGCCCTGGCGGTCGCGCGTATTGCCGTTGGCATGATTTGATGGCGAGCGGAATTCGCTGACTACCCCCGTAGACTCTTCCCACTTAAGGATCCGGTTGTTGGGAATGTCACTCCACAATAGGTAGCGACCATCGCCAATCCATACCGGGCCTTCGGCCCAGCGGCTGCCGGTCGCGATGCGCTCTACGGCAGCAAGTGCCAGCCGATATTTTTCAAAGGAGGGGTTGAGCACCTGGACTGCAGGGTCGGGGTACCGGCACAGCGGCATCTGCGAATTAATGTTGTTTGTCATCGTTCTTTCGCTCCTCTCAAGCGTATAACCGTGCCGCATTGCCAGCCAATACTGCGTTAGTCGTCGACTCATCGCCGCAGACAGCGCGGATCCAGGCTAGAAGGTCTTGCTCGCTTGGGCACGGGTACGCAATGTTGGGATGAGGCCAGTCGCTGCCCCAGATCGCGCGATCAGGGGCGATGTCCAACAGCCTGCAAGCGATGGGCACCGCTGCGCCGAACGGCGCCGACCCACCGGTAATTCGGTCGGCTCCAGATAGCTTTATCCAGATATGCGGCAAGGCAAGGAGGGTCTCCAGGGTCGAGAATGCGGAATAGTCAATTCCGTCGGCAGCCTTTGCCCGCGCCATATGATCGATCACGAGCGGCACGCCATGCGCGGCGAGGTGTTCGAGCGCCTCCAGCACGTCCGGCAACTCCCCATGCACCAATGCATGCCAGCCATAGGGACGGATGCGGTCGAGCATGGCTAGCATGCGGGCCGGGTCGCTGCGCCCGGCCAGGTGCGACATCAGTCCCAGGCGGATACCGCGAACGCCTCGTGAATGCATGTCAACCAGACGCGCTTCGTCGATCTCAGGGTCAATCAGGGCTACGCCTCGGTAGGCGTTGGCGCTAGCGTCGAGAGCCGCAAGCAACGCGTTGTGATCATCGCCATAGCATGCTCCCTGAACAAGTACGCCGTGCGAGATACCGAGCCGGCTGTGCAAGGCGTGGAGCTCTGCGAAAGGCGCCGCCTGTGGGCTGTAAATGGCGTCCGATGGCAGAGGGTGTACCGCATAAGGGCCATAAATGTGGGTATGGCAGTCCCAAATGCCGGCTTGCCTTGCATCTGCACGCATCTCAGTCATGGTGTGTCTAGTGGAGAGGTTTATCAATCCGAGGTCGCGCCGGTCTCCTTGACCACGCGCGTCCATTTTGTGAACTCGGTCCTGATTAGCTCGCCGTACTGTGCTGGAGTCCCACCAGTGGGTTCTGCGCCCTGTGCGTGCAGTGCCGAAATGGTCTCTGGGTCTTTCAGGACGGCGGAGATCTCGCGATTAAGGCGGGTGACGATATCGGTGGGTAGACCGCGCGGGCCCACGATACCTTGCCAGGTGCCCGAGTCGAAGTGGGGCACAATGGTCTCGGCCAGTGTCGGCGTATCAGGGAGAAGAGATACGCGACGGCTGGTGGTCGCCGCGATAGCGCGCAGCTTGCCGTCTTTGATGAAGGGCATTACAGCATTCAGGCTGCCCGACATCATGAAATCGAGACGGCCGGAAAGCAGGTCCGGCAGGGCAGCGGCATTGCCCTTGTAGGGGACGTGATTGAACTGCGTCCCGGTCTGGGCAGCAAACAGAACGCTGGTCAAGTGATCAATGGTGCCGTTGCCAGAGGAACCAAAGTTCAGCTTGCCAGGTTTTGCCTTAAGCAGCTTGAGAAAATCCTGCGGCGTTTTTACGGGTAGTGCTGAGTTGACGATGAGCACCAGCGGGACGGTAACCACATAAGCCACGGGAGTGAAGATCCCACCTGGATTCAGCATCGGCTTCTGGAACAGGGCGGGCGAGATGGCAATAGACGAACTGTTGTAGAGCAGTGTGTAGCCATCCGCGGGCGCCTTCGCGACCTGCTCAGAAGCGATGTTGCCACCAGCACCCGGTCGGTTTTCCACCACAACCTGTTGACCCAGACGATCACCCAGCTTACGGGCGATCACGCGCGCAATGATGTCGGTGGGCCCGCCCGGGGAGAATGCAACCACCATGCGCACGGGTTTGTCGGGATATGTACTTGCGTGAGCAGTGCCACCCAGCACGGCGGTGCCAGCAGCAGCCGTGGCCAGTAGGGTGTGCAGGACTATACGCCGGCGCGTATCGGCGCACGCCTTATTTGAAATCATGATTGGGTTGTCTCCAACGGTTTTCTGATTGACTTGTTGTTGCCGGGCCAAGGCCTGCGGCTAAATTGTCTTGTTCGATGCTGCGTGAGGCGTTGTAGCGAGCGTCAGTCGCAACGCACGCTCATCCCGCCATCGACCACGAGTTCCGCTCCGGTGACAAAGCGTGCCTCGTCCGATGCAAGGAACAGTGCTGCATTTGCGGTGTCCCGGCCATCGCCCATAAAGCCTAGCGGGATGCGTGCCACGCGCTGCGCGAGCAATGCTTCGACATCACCGCCGGCACGTTGTCCGGCAAGACGTGCCTCGACCATCGGCGTGTGCATTTGGCCGGGGATGACGGTATTGACGCGGACATTTTGCTTTGCGTACTCCACAGCCACGACGCGCGAGAACTGGATGATCGCGGCTTTGGCTGAGGCGTAACCAACCTGTGCTGCACCCGTCCATCGGATCCCCGAGGTGGAGGCCGTATTCACGATGGCACCGCCGCCCTGGCTTACCATCAGCGGCAGAACGTGCTTGCAGGCCAGGAATACGCTTTTGAGGTTAAAGCTCAGCTGCGCATCCCAGCTTTCTTCACTCAAGTCCACCGGCCCGCCGCGCGCCGAACCTCCAACGTTGTTGACAAGGATATCGACGCGGCCGAAGCGAGCTATACAGGCCTTGACCATTGCCTCTACCTCGGCGGAGTTCGTCATGTCGCACGTATGGGGTTCAACGTCGCCCTGAACCGCATGCACTCGCGCCAGCGTTTCTTCCATGGCGGCAGCGCTCTTATCCACGGCGAAGATCTTGGCACCCTCCTCGGCGAAGCGCACCGCGACGGCGCGCCCATTCCCCCAGCCAGGCCCAACGCAGCCCGCACCGGTCACGATAACGACTTTCCCTTGCAATCTTCTCGACATAATCTCTTGGTCCTTCCTACCGGTTGTCCGTGATTGGTGTGCTGTCAATAATTCGTATGGGCTTTGCAAGCAGCAATACCGCTCAACCTGGCGGCAGGCCAAGCTCCGAGGGGGTGCCATCGGGTGGCATAACTTCGAAGGCGTTGATGGTCATGGAGATCAAGGTGTAGTACCCGGCTAGGCCCACCAGATCAATTATGCTGTCCTGACCCAACACCTCCAGTGCCTGGTTGTATAGCGGTGTGGGGATTCGGTGTGCTTCATTGAGACTTCGCATCACTGCGTAAACGACGGCCTCGTCGTCGCGCTCAAACAGCGGTGTCGAGCCCGTACGGATGGCCTCCACGATCTCCGCGCTTACCCCGGCTTTCAAGGCCAGCGGCTTATGAGCCCACCATTCAAACTCCGCAGCCCAGAATTGACCCATCATCAAGATGGCCAACTCAGATAGCCGTTGTGGTAGAGACGAGTCGTAGCGGCAGAACTGGCCCAGTGCCTGGGCGCTGGCCGCCAATTTGGGACGATGCAGCCAAACGGCGAGTGGCCCGCGAACCTGTCCGCGCGGGCCAGCGACGATAGTATCGTGCACGGCACGCTGCTCAGGGGTCATGTCGGCAGGTGCGAGGGGAGGGATTCGTGTCATAGGGGCTCTCGTCAGGCAATGCGATTGGCCATCGCGGCTGCGCGAACGGAGAGTGCAGGTCTGCTTGCGGTTGACATGGAGTACGGTACCCGCGTACTTAGATGTCTTGTCTCCGTATCGTTCTAGTGCGATGTACTGCGAAGTTGGCTGCATTGTGCGTAGCATCCGGATGGTCCGTCCAATACATTTTTCTTGGCAGACTAATTCCAGTTTAGAATCAGTCGCTCTATTCCCGAATTGAGATAGCTCCATGGAAATGCGAGACCTGAGAATGTTCCTCGTTCTGGCTGAGGAGTTGCATTTCGGCCGGGCGGCAGAACGGCTGCGTATATCACAGCCGCCCTTGAGCAAGCACATCCAACAACTTGAGGCACAGCTAGGGGTGATGCTGTTCGACCGGAACAAGCGACATGTACGGCTGACGTCCGCTGGACGTGTATTGGTTCAAGAGGCACGCCGTATGTTGAATCAGGCGGATCTGGCGATGGAGGTAGTCCGGCGCGCGGAGCATGGGGAGACGGGTACTCTGCGTATCGGCTTCGTTGCGGCGGTGATTTACATTGGTATCGAGAAACATATCGAGCGGCTTGAACGCGAGCTGGCCGGCGTGGAGACGGTGTGGGAGGAGATGGGGTCATCCGAGCAGGTGGAGGCCCTGCGGCGTGATCGTATCGATCTTGGTTTAGCCCAAGTACCCATGGGCGTCGGGGAGATGAGTGCACACCTATTGGCTCGCACACCCCTGGCAGCAGCGCTGCCAGCATCGCACCGACTTGCCCAGCGGCAGCGAATTGACCCCGCTGACCTTGCGGAAGAGGCCTTTGTTGTTATTCCGCGAGAGAGCGCGCCGGGGTACTTCGACTTGATCGTCTCGACCTGCTTGCAGGCGGGGTTCAGTCCCAATATTCGTCACTATGCCAAACATTTGTTGTCGGTGGTCAGTTTGGTGGCATTGGGCCGGGGAGTATCGCTTGTGCCACGCACTTTGGGGCGGGCGGCTCTGCCAGGGGTGGTACTTAAACCCCTTGTTGGTGTGACGGCACAGGCGGAGTACTCAGTAATCTGGCACCCGGAGAATCGGTCCCCGGTTCTTTCGCGGGCCTTGAACTTGCTCGGCGTTTCGGAGGCCGGATAGCCGGATATGAACGAAAAGTGGCTGGCACGCCAATCGATTCGCAAGTGAATGTGGGCGTCATTGGATATCTGTCGGCACTATCACTGTCAGTTGGAAAGGGTATTGGATTAGAGGGCAAGGGGTCGCTAGAGTGTAGAGGACTTGAATCACGGTAGCTCGCTCTACAAATGCCAGCATGAAGAGGACAATATGGGTAACGATGCACTCGTCAGCAGCCAAACCAACGCGTACGCACAGCTTCTGGCGGGAGAGGAACAGGACGCGTCCCGATTCCTTGTAGAACGGAATAATGAGATATCCATTGAGGTTTATGCTCTCGGAACCGGACCGTCAATTGTGCTTCTGCCGTCACTTGGGCGGGGCGCCGTCGATATGCTCGAGTTAGCAAAGCCCCTCGAGAGAGCTGGGTTCCGCGTACTCTGCCCCGAGCCGCGTGGAAACGGCGGGAGTACTGGACCGCTGGAGAACAAGACGCTGCATGACTGGGCCGAGGATATCGCTGCGGTCATAGAGTACGATCAGTCGGGGCCCGTGGTGGTGGTAGGTCATGCACACGGGAACTGGATTGCGCGTACGCTTGCTAGTGACCGTCCCGATCTCGTGAAAGCACTCGTATTACTGGCTGGATCTGCGGGCAAGGTGCCAGCAGGCGTGGACGCGCTGCCTATCCCGCCTGAGATTCGCGCCACCATCGAAAAATGCGGTGATACGACTCTTTCAAACGAAGAGCGCCTAGAGAGCTTGCGGCAGGTCTTTTTTGCTCCCGGCAATGATGCTAGCTTGTGGCTGGGTGGCTGGAATACACGTCTCCTTACAATGCAGACGTTGGCGCAAAAGCGCACACCAGTCGATGAGTTCTTCGCTGGCGGTGTTGCCCCGATTCTGAACGTCCAGGCGGAACACGATGTCATTGCGCCGCAGCGCTACGCTAATGTCCTACAGGACTTCCTTGGCGAGCGTGTCACCACCCTCACAATCAGCAATGCTGCTCACGCATTGATACCTGAGCAGCCTGAGGCTGTGGTTTCGGCGATTCTTTCGTACTTGCAAGGCAATGAGTCTGGATCGCCACGGCATTGAACGCCATCGTGGCCCGCCATGGCGGGCCACCGCAAGCGCTGCTCGCACCAGCTACACTTGATTGGCTATCACGGCACTCATTACCTCTCCAACGACCTTTTGCACCAAGTCTGATGGACTCTTCTGCCGCCAGATTGCATAGATCTGGATTCGGCCAGCGGTATGCTCCAATTCGCGGAAGCAGAGACCGTTGAAGTCAGTGTTGGCATAGGAGCGTGGCACCAGAGCGACGCCCAACCCCATTTTTACCATCTGAAATATCGTAAGAGGATTGCGGGCGAAGTGCGCGATCGAAGGGCTGAATCCAGCATCCACGCAAGACGCCACGAGACCGTCGAACAACGCCGGAGCATGCTCGCGAGAGAAGGCAACCATCGGCAGGCCATCAAGGTCGCCGAGCCGGAGGCTCGGCTTGGCCGCAAGTGCATGATTTGCCGGAAGAACGATCGAAAACTGCTCGGAAAAAATGGGACTCTTATTGAGTCCTTTTCGGCTTGGAACCGAATGGACAATGCCGATATCCAGCTTATCTTGCATCACGGCCTGTGCTTGGTCTTGTGAACCCATATCCGTAATAGCTACCTCGATGCCCGGGAAGCGTGTGGCCATTCGTGTGAGGATAGTTGGGAGGACGTGAAAGATACCAGAGGTCACCATGCCGATGCGTATGGTGCCAACTTCGCCAGCCGCTGTACGCACTGTCGTGCTAACCGCGACACGCAATTGGTCAAGCACATTCCGACTTTCGATGAGGAATGTCTTCCCTGCATCTGTAAGTCTGACCTCCCGCCGGGTCCTCTGAAGCAGTTCAACGCCCAGTTCCTCCTCCAGCGCTTTGATCTGGTGGGAAAGCGGCGGCTGAGACATGTGCAGCCGAACAGCCGCGCGTCTGAAGTTCAATTCCTCCGCGACCATCACAAAATAGCGAAGCTGCCTTAGCTCCATATACGATCTCAAAATAAGTGATGCACATAATTGCGCGTCGCCGGTATCAAAGTACTTCACGAACGGTGACTTTGTAAAGGCCACAATCCCTTCCTCCGCGCTAGTGAAACACAAAATGGAAGTCAATTTCGAGATCAGGTGTTCGTATCGAACCGCAGCTCGATCGAGGGATAGCGCTGCGAGAGGCCGCCGCCGGTTGTGATACCGAATCGCTATTACTCAGTGAGCCATTCAATATTGGACGCTCTCGCGGCAGGAACCTAGAGTGGGCTACGCGGGCGGCTCCTAAGTAGCAGGCGGTCATAGACCTGAATGTCAGTGGGGCGCCAGGGCATAACGAGAAAGGAGACGCTTTGAAGACAATTGCCACCACACCAAGACGGCGGCGGCTAGTGCTCGCCGTGACTATGGGCGCAGCGTTGCCGCTCATGCTCGGAACCGTTGCAAAGGCGCAAGGGGAGTATCCGGTTCGGCCCATCAAGATGGTGATCCCCTATACGCCGGGTGGATCAATCGATACCGTTGGCCGGCTGATTGCCGATCAGTTGCAGAGGCAACTGGGACAGACGATCGTGATTGAGAATCGACCAGGAGCATCCGGCATGATCGGCTCGGAGATGGTGGCGCGCTCCGCGGCTGATGGATACACCTTGCTTTTCAATGCATCAAGCCAAGTGTACCTTCCATTAGTTGTTAGCAAGTCCCCGTACGACGCAGAGCGCGACTTCACGCCTATTGGACAAGTGGGTTACGTGCCATTGCTGGTAGTCTCTAATAACGAGATACCGGTAAAGACATTGGCGGAGTTCTCCAAGCTTGCGCAAGCGAATCCGAAGAAGTACACATGGGCAACCTCTGGCCTGGGCACCACCAGCCATCTGGCCGAGGAGATGATTCGGCACGCATTAAAGCTTGATATGGAGATCGTCTCCTACAAGGGAGCAGTGCCGCAATTGGCCGATGTTATCGGGGGTCATGTCTCTGCTGCGGTGTCTCCCATGCCGGGAGCGTACCCCTTCGTCAGAGGTGGGAAACTAAGGGCCATTGCGGTGACCAGCAAGAGCCGCCTGCCGCAACTGCCTGCTGTGCCAACAGTGGCGGAGAGCGGAATGCCAGGCTTCGAATTGCTCTCATGGTACGGCATCTGGGGGCCGGCCAATATGCCTGCAGGAGTGACTCGTAAGCTTGGAGTTGAAATCGCGAAAGCCGTGCAAGCACCAGTGATGAAGGCACGCTTCCAAGATCTGGCATTCAAAACGGTCAATTCGACTCCGGAGCAGTTCAAGAAAGTCATCCAAGAAGACATGGAGAAAATTCGTAAGGTGGTAAAGGACGCCAATATTCGCATCGATTGAGGTGGAGACGATTTCTATTTTTGCCTTTCATTAAGGGGTTTTGATGATTACCAGACAATTAGCCGAGTGGATCTCTAGCGTACGTCATCAAGATATTCCCAATAGCGTGACCGAGACCGTACGGCTGCTCGCGCTCGACACGTTCGGTGCTGGCCTCACAGGGCACGATGAACCTTGGTCAAAGGCGATCCGTGATTGGGCGAAGAATGGTTATCAGTCCTCCATTGAAAGCGGTGCGCAACTGTGGGGGAGACCCGGTGCCACCTTCCGTGCGAGCGATGCTGCACTCGTCAACGGTGCGTCGTCGCACGCATTTGAACTGGATGACTTTCACAACGCAAAGGTCCATCTGGGTGCTGTCATCGTTCCGACGGTTTTTGCGTTGGCGGAGACACTCAAAGCCGCACCGGAGCGTGTTGAAACAGCGATCGCCGTTGGCTATGAAACGATCATTAGAAGTTCTCTTTCGTTACAGCCAGGCCAAGCCCGCATGAGAGGTTGGCATTTGACTGCGGTGTGTGGCCCTTTAGGAGCCGCCGCCTCCGCGGCCGTTCTGTTAGGGCTGGACGCCACGCGTACGAGCTGGGCGCTTGGTCTAGCAGGAACACAATCGGGAGGCTTGTTTGCGTTTGCATGTGATGGTACCGATTCAAAGCGACTGCACCCCGGACGTGCCGCCCACGCTGGAGTCATGGCGGTAGAGATGGCGGCGCTTGGGCTGAGTGGACCGACGTCGATATACGAAGCGGAAGACGGTGGCTGGCTTCGTGCCTTCGCCGATAATCCGCTACCCGATCGGCTAGTTGCGGGCCTTGGCAGTACTTGGCATATGCCGGCTACCAACTTCAAGCCGTATGCGTGTTGTGGGAGCGTGCATGCGCATGTGGACGCTGCACTAGCCCTGCGGCCCCTTTGGGAGTCGGGTCGGCACGTCCGGGCAGGCATGGCAAAAGTGGTGAGGGTGCAGTGTGGCTACGAGTATATACCGAGCAGCGCACTCAACGCCCAGATGAGCGCGCGCTACGCAATCGCGGTGGCCTTGTTGGAGGGAGCCGTTTTGCCCGGCCAGTTCGCATCTGGAAAGTTGCATGATGCGGTGATTACCAAACTCGCAAACGACATAGAATTGGTGCACGATCCGCTTCTCGATGGGCAGTACCCAGCTAACTTCTGCGGGTGGGTGGAGGTAGAGACCAGCCCAGGGCGTTTCGAACGCGTTGAGTTACTAAACCCGTCCGGTTCCGCCACAAATGCGGAGCGTCCCAATGCGATTCGATCAAAATTCGCATCGCTGGTTGGACCAATCCTACCTCCCGATCGAATCGGACTGCTGATTGAAGCTTTCGAAAAAATGGCCACTACTCCGGTGAAGCAAATTTTGGCATTGGCGGCCATTCCGGCATAGTATCTCGAGGCGCCGTGGCGGCGGCATCCGGAGTCCGAGGAAGCACACGCAACACATCTAGATCGTGTCGGATATGACGTAGTCGGTGCATCCACATTTGGGGGCATCGAAGCGGTGGCTCGCCGTCCGTTAGTTCGTTTCAGGACGGCACAGTGACCCGTTTTCCAGCACGGCGCACTGGTCATGCCGGCGAATCATCGAGCCCCCAATTCCATCTGATGGAAATGTAGGGGTGCGAATTCGACAAAAAACATCTACTCTCACCTCCATCAATAGGCCCACGGGGCATGTGCAACCAAGCACTATCCGCTCTCGTGCCAATAATCATATCGGAGACAGAATTGGTAATCCATTCTTCCATCCTTATTCGAAAGATCACAACGCTGTCTTTTGCTTTCGCCACCGCTGGCGCGTTGCTTCCATCGACCAGCGCGGCTGCCTTTCCCGAAAAGCCGATTCGAATTGTTGTTCCATTTGCCCCTGGAGGTGGTACAGACCTTATTGCGAGAACAATGGGAATCACGATGTCGCAGGAGCTTGGTCAGCCGGTAGTGATTGACAACAAGCCAGGTGGCGGGACCATCATTGGCACAGATGCTGTTGCGAAGAGTGCGCCGGATGGCTATACGATGGTGATGGCAACGCTGGCGCACGCTGTCAATCCAAGCATCCATCCGAAATTGCCATATTCGACCGATAAGGCATTCGCGCCCGTCATGCTGGTGGGCCGGTCGCCCAACGTGCTGGTAGTGCGACCGGATAGTCCTTATAAGACTGTAAACGACATCATCACGGCAGCTAAAGCGAGGCCCGGAAAGTTGTCGTATGCCTCGCAAGGACCTGGGACATCCGCACATCTTGCCGGGGAATTGTTTAAGTCACTCGCGAAAGTCGACCTGAACCATATTCCATACCGCGGAGCAGGTCCTGCTATTACCGACTTGCTCGGCGGGCAGGTCGATGTGATGTTTGCGACGGCAGCAGCCGTCGGCGCGCACATCGAGAGTGGCAAGCTGCGAGCGATCGCAGTGACGACAGCGGAGCGTTCGCCAAGCCCGGGGTTGGCGAAGATTCCTACTATTGCGGAAAGCGGCGTGCCCGGGTATGTGGCGGAGAGCTGGTACGGTTTGTTTGTGCCAGCAGGCACACCGGCACCGGTGATCAACCGCCTGAATGCGGCGGCAAAGAAGGCGGTGCAGACCGAAGCATTTCGCAAACGAGCCGAGTCTGAAGGCCTCATGATTAGCGGCGGCACCCCCGATGAATTTGGACGTTACGTCCGTAGCGAAGAGGTCCGTTGGGCCAAAGTCGTGAAGGACGCGAAAATTAGCGCTGACTGATGAACTCGGGCGAACAAGAGTTGCATTTCCATAGGTTACGAGACTGAGCATGACCAATACTTCCTTGATTACCCTCGGCGTCGAAGCCGGGATCGCTACGCTGACGCTCAATCGCCCGGACAAGCGTAACGCAATTAGTGACGACATGCGGACGGAATTGATTGCCGCCCTTGAGCAAGTGACGCAGGACAGGTCGATTCGCGCGTTGGTCTTGACCGGAAACGGAAAAGGCTTCTGCGCGGGTGGCGATGTGGCAGGCATGCAGCGGCGGATGGATGCTCCGACTGGTGAAGTGGCATTCAACGGATGGTCGCGCCAACAGCGCGTTCACCACACTGTTGCCCTGCTACATAACATGCCCAAGCCCACCATCGCCGCAGTGAACGGAGCGGCGGCCGGGCTTGGAGCAGACATGGCAATGAGCTGTGATTTCGTGGTGGCATCCGAGAGTGCCAGCTTTGCCTGGTCTTACATCAATCGCGGGCTGATTCCAGATGGCGGTGGCATGTATTTCCTGCCGCGTCGTACCGGCCTCTCTAAGGCAAAGGAATTGATCTTCAGCGGACGGAGGGTCGATGCCGGGGAGGCGCTTCAATTGGGTATCGCAGATCGCGTAAGTCAGCCGGAGTCGCTGCTGGCAGATGCTAGTGCCTGGGCCGCAGAACTGAGCAAGGGATCGGCTACGGCACTTGCCTTAGGCAAATCGATCCTGAATCAGACCTTCGAGTTGCCGGCCAATCAGGTATTCGGACAGGGCAGTCTCGCACAGGGCATTTGCTACACAAGCAGCGAACACCGTGAGGCAGTCCTGGCATTCCTCAGAAAATCTGCTGTAAAGGGTTGATGCGATGAACGCAGATCTCTCACCTTCCGCCATCGCGCGATTGATCAAGCCGCGCAGTGTGGCAGTCATCGGCGCGTCTGCCGATCCCGCCAAGACCGCCGGCCGGCCAGTCTCCTATCTCAAGAAACACGGTTTTAGCGGCGCGATTTATCCGGTCAATCCGAAGGTCGATTCAATCGACGGTATTCGCTGCTATCCGGATATTCAATCGTTGCCGGAAACTCCGGATGTCGGGATCATCTTGCTTGGGGCCGAGCGCGCTCATTTGGCTGTACGCGAACTGGCCGCGCGCGGGACTGCCGCCGCAATTGTCCTGGCGAGCGGCTATACGGAAACTGGTGCCGAGGGAGCGCGCCGGCAGGCCGAACTTCTTGACGCTGCTGGCAGTATGCGCCTGCTCGGGCCAAATACTATCGGCCTGGTGAACCTCACGGATAGCATCCCCTTGTCGGCGAGCGGCGCGCTGGAGATGGATCATTTCCCTGCCGGGAATATCGGCGTGGTATCGCAAAGCGGCGGTATCCTTGGTGCGCTGTTATCTCGCGCGGCAGCTCGTGGGATTGGCCTTTCCAAGTTGATATCCACCAGCAATGAAGTGGACCTCGATTTGGCGGACTTTGTCGACTACCTAGCCGATGACGATGCAACCTCGGTGATCGCCCTGTATGTCGAGAGTGTGCGCAACCCTGAAAAATTCCGGGCAGCGGCGCTGAAGGCCGCTCGCGCTGGGAAGCCAGTAGTCGCTTTCAAGATTGGACGTTCGGAGGCGGGGGCGCGAGCAGCTGTTTCCCACACCGGCGCGCTTGCGGGGGCGGACCGCATGTACGACGCGCTGTTCAAGCAGGTCGGAGTAATCCGAGCGGAATCCTTCGCGGATTTGCTCGATATGCCTGCTGCACTGGCTACTGGCAGGGTGCTGCGGGGGAACCGGGTTGCGATCCTGACATCCACGGGTGGGGCGGGCACGTTGGTGTCCGACAGTCTCGGTGTCTCTGGTTTCGAGACACCGCCTCCGGACGAACAGACCGCGCAGCGTTTGCGAGCGCTGCAAAAAGGCGACCACGCGGCCCTGGACCGTAATCCCATCGATGTCACCCTGGCAGGCTTGCAGCCAGATCTGCTGCGCGAAGCAATCAAGACCCTTCTCGATAGCCCGACCTACGATGCGGTGGCGATCATCGTCGGTTCCTCCAGCCTCGCAATGCCAGACCTCATGGCCGGCGCCATCCAGGACTGCCTGCCTCTGAGCGACAAGCCAATTCTCGCCTATGTCAGCCCACACGCACCTCAAGTCGCTTGCTTGCTGAATCAGCGCGGCGTTCCGGCATTCAGTGCGCCAGAGAGTTGCACCATCGCGCTTGGAGCTATGCTGCGCGCTGGCCGATACCAGGAGTTGTCGAACGAATCCACTTCCGCAGTTCCGGTGATGACCGCTGACTTCCATGAGGGGGCGCTCGATGAGGCGGCCGCAAAGCAATTGTTCGTGCGGTTCGGTATCCCCGCCGTGCGGGAGACCATCGTGTCCGGTGGCGACGAGGCAGAAGTTGCCGCCCGCGAACTTGGTGACCGCGTGGTACTGAAGATTCTCTCGTCGGAGATTACGCACAAGAGCGATATTGGTGGAGTTGCTGTCAATTTGATGCCAGAGAACGTGAAGGCGCGACTGGCAATGATGGCTGATGACGTGCTTGCGAAGACCGGGACGTTACCCGATAGATTTCTAGTTCAGGAGATGGTGAGTGGAGGCGTAGAACTGATCCTAGGTATGCACCGCGACACACTTGGCACGGCAATTCTGTTAGGAATGGGGGGTGTCACTGCGGAGTTGTTCAAAGATACCACTATGCGCATGCTTCCAGCCTCGGGTGGCTTGTCTCGTGCCGAGGCATTGGCTATGATCCGCGAGCTTAAGACATGGCCTCTATTGGATGGATTCCGCGGGCGGGCTAAGACAGATGTGGACGCGCTGGCCGATGCGATCGTGGCATTTTCAGTCATGACTGCATCCATGGGGGAACGCCTGGTGGAAGCGGAGATCAATCCAATCTTCGTGCTACCGGAGTCCCACGGAGTGCGTGCAGCGGATGGTGTTGTGGTGTTGGGAGCTTGAGTGACAGCGTTGTCTTTTGGATGAATCCCATTTGATTTATAAGGTAAGGATTCGAGAAAGTGGATGGGTGATTGTTATAAATTGAATAATGGTGGGAGCTGCTCGATGATGGCAGGTCCCACCTTTGTTATGTAAAAAATAGATTGGTTTTTTCTCAGGTCAGCCAGGATCTAATAATGATTTTACCTGCCATCCGTTGATAAGGGTGGATCATTATGGAAATCGCGAATCCATAAAATTGGCATTCCTCAGGTGGCGTCGCGCTATCTTCGGCAACACCGGATAATATTAATGTTAACGGTTGCTTGCGTCACTCAGGTGATACATTTCCGGGGATTTTAAATAATATCCATTGTTTCCTGCTACGAGAAAAATCAGCGGCGCAAGGGAACCAGATGGCACAGAATAGCATGAGCCTAAATTATTAGTAACACATTGTTTTCAATTTTACAATAAGACACTATTTGGCCAATGGTTTTGGGAATATGGATAGAGGGGTATAGAGAATGAGCGGAAAGGTGAGTGTTCAGTATCATGGAAAAATTGCCGTCATTATTATCGATAACCCACCAATCAACGCCGGATCCTTGGACGTGAGGAAGGGCCTGCTAGCCGCAATCGAAGTTGTTGAGAGTGATGCTAGCATCGAAGCGGCGGTCCTCATTGGTAGTGGGAGTACTTTTGTTGCAGGATCAGATCTGCGCGAGTTTGGGATGCCACTCGAATTCCCACAACTTCCTGGCGTAATCTCTGCTATTGAGCGGTGTACGAAGCCATTCGTTGCGGCATTGCATGGAGCAGCTCTAGGTGGAGGATTCGAGCTTGCGCTGGGATGTGACGCGCGTATCGCAAGTCCAGGTACCAAGGTTGGTCTTCCGGAGGTAACCCTCGGTATCGTGCCGGGTGCTGGAGGGACACAACGTTTGCCGCGGGCTGTTGGAATCGCGAAGGCAATTCAGATGATCTGCAGCGGTGAGCGTGTGGTAGCGGAGGATGCCATCGCGCTCGGCCTGATCGATGAAGTGACCAGTTTGGACCTGAAAGTTGAGGCTATTCGCCTTGCAGGCAAGATGACTGGGAAGAGGCGCCTACGGGATGTTGAGGTACCGCGCGGCGAAGTGAACGAGGTCGAGCGTGCAGTCGCAGCGGCGCTGCGTGTCGGGCGGAGTCGACCGGCAGTTTGTGCAGCCATTGAGCTTGTGAAGTTTGCGGAGAGCTTGCCTTTAGATGAAGCTCTCGCTCGCGAGCGTGAGAAGTTTCAACACCTGCGGCTGTCATACGACGCTTTTGCTTTGCGGCATCAGTTTTTTTCAGAGCGCCAAGCTGTCAAGCCTATTCGCGCCGATAAATTGCAAGTGAGAACCATCGATAGTGTCGCGGTGATCGGCGCCGGTACCATGGGTTCAGGCATTGCGATCTGTGCGTTGAAAGCCGGATTCAGTGTGACGCTTTTGGAGCAGGACGTGGTCGCTCTAGAACGAGGTCGCGCTCGTATTGATGACCACTTTGCAGAACGCGTAAAGACAGGGAAGCTAGCAAAATCAGATGCCAATCTCTTACAGGATCGGCTCCTTGCCACCCAGGACTGGAATCGCCTGGGTACTGTGGATATCGTTATAGAGGCCGTATTCGAAGATCTTGACGTGAAGCGAGCTGTTTTCCGTAAGATCGATCAGTTTGCGCGTAATGGCGCCATCTTAGCGACCAACACATCTTATCTGGATATAGATGATATTGCCGAGGTTACTGAGCGGCCGCAGGATGTGATCGGTCTGCATTTCTTCAGCCCTGCCCATTTGATGCGTCTTACCGAGGTTGTAAATGGGCGCCATAGTGCGGCCGACGCAATTGAAACTGGAGTGCAAATTGCACGGAAGCTCGGAAAGCTCCCAGTCGTTGCTGGAAATGCATTCGGCTTCATCGGGAATAGAATATACGCCGCCTATCGTCGTCAGTGTGAGTTTATGATTGAAGAGGGGGCGTATCCGGAACAGGTCGATAGCGCATTGACTTCCTTCGGCTTCGCAATGGGGCCATTTGCAGTGGCGGATCTCTCTGGCCTGGATATCGCGTGGAACATGAGGAAGAAGTTGGCGCCAACTCGCGATCCGTCGGCTCGCTACGTCGACATTCCGGATCGCCTGTGTGAGTTGGGGCGCTTTGGGTACAAGAGCGGAAGGGGATACTACCTATATCGGGAGGGTGATAAGAACCCCACGCCGGACACAGAAGTGCGTGGGCTGATTGATCTGGCTCGTGTCGAGAAGCAGGTGAAAGTACGTAAACTGAGCGACGGGGAGATTCAACGCCGTGCACTCCTGTCCATGGTGAACGAAGCAGCATTACTACTCGCTGAGCGGGTTGCACGTCACGCAACGGATGTGGATGTTGTCCTTGTCAATGGCTACGGCTTTCCGCGTTGGGAAGGGGGGCCGATATTCTGGGCTCGGGAGAGGGGTGAAGAGATGTTGAAGACCGACCTTGACTGGCTCGAACGCGTCAGCGGCCCAGGTTTTGTACGGGGTGACGCACGCCATTTGTTTGGAGAGCACTGATATGCGTGCAACCGAAGCCTTTAGCTCGTTTTTTGATGCAATGCGCAATGAGCCGCTGAAAGATAGCGTTGCTCATCACGCCAAGCGAGCCCTGATTGACTGGTATGCATCGCTGTTCCCAGGAGCTTTGGCGGATTCCGTGCAGAAACTCGAGGAGGTGCTCATCGAGGATCTTGACAGGGGGCGCGCTCGTCTCGCTCTGGGCCGGCGCGCGACTGCACGTGCGGCAGCGCTGATTAATGGTGCGGCAGCGCACGCGGCAGAAGTCGACGATAGCTTTCGTGAGGCAATGTACCACCCGGGGGCTCCCACGATTGCAGCAGCCCTAGCCTCTGCACAGGATGTGGGAGCAAATGGAGCGGATCTTCTCCGAGCTATTGTGGTTGGTTATGAAGTGTCGACGCGGATCGGCATGGTGATGGGTCGTGCCCATTACAAGTACTGGCACAGTACGGGGACCGTCGGGACCTTCGGCGCTGCAGCAGCTGCCAGCGTTTTGTACGGACTGGATGGTAGAGGTTTTGCTCATGCTCTCGCCACTGCCGCCACATTTGCGGCTGGCCTCCAGCAGGCATTTCGGATGGACTCGATGTCGAAGCCGCTCCATGCCGGTCGTGCGGCAGAGGCCGGTGTCTTGGCTGCGAAGGCTGCTCTGCATGGCATGACAGGTTCGCCGGATATATTAGACGGTGAGATGGGAATGGGCCGTGCGATGAGTGATGGCCCCGATTGGTCTTCCATTGCATCGACCATCGGCCAGGACTTCCATATTTGCCGCATGACTTTCAAGAACCATATCGGCTGCGGACACACTTTCGCCGCGATTGACGGCGGACTTGCTCTTCAACGTGCCCTTGGCGTTGCGGCCGACGATATTGCGCGAATACGTGTAGCCACGTATCGACCCGCGCTTGATATAGCGTGCTATGAAAGGCCAACCACTGAAAACGAGGCAAAGTTTAGTCTGAAGTATGTGGTTGCTTCAGCGTTGGCCCATGGCAGTGTACGATTGGCGGCATATAGCAAGGACCGGCTGGAGGATCCTGTCACCCGTGGCCTCATGGAACGAATGACCATAGCGGTGGATCCCGAGATTGACGCGATGTTCCCTCGGCAGCGTGCTGCGCGTATTGAGATAGAGACAAGATCCGGGGAGCGAGGATATTTCTTTCAGGCGAATCGGAAAGGAGATCCTGAGGAACCACTTACCGATGCGGATCTCGGAGATAAGCTGTTGGAGTTGGCATCGCCGATAATCGGTAGTGAGCGTTCGATAACGCTTCTCGAGAGAATTTGGGCTGCAGAAAACGCCGTTGATACTAGTTGGGTGGGTTGAGTGTTGCGATAAATTTTCGGAGATATATATTTGATAATTTAATAATGTTAAATAAGTATTTATGCAAAAAAGTATCTTATTTTAATTTTGTTTTTTGTCGATTGTTTAATTCGACGATAATTAGCGATATGATGGTTGATTGCTGGTCCCGGTGGGGGTGAGATTGGATGCACATGAAGCGACGATGAGAGCGCGTGGTAGGGCTGCAAATACGCTCGCCAACAGATCACTGGAGCGCGGAATGGAAATACTTCGCGCATTTAGACCTGGATCGGAGGTGTTGGGGAATGGAGAGTTGGCTGAGCGTACAGGACTTGCTCGCTCCACCGTAAGCCGTCTCACACAGACGTTGGTAGAGACAGGATTTTTGCAATATGATCCGGTGCTCCGTGCCTATCGTCTGGGAGCGCCCGTCCTAAGCCTTGCGAACTCGATGCGGTCTGGCTCCGCTGTACTGCAGGTGGCCACGCCGTTAATGCGCGATCTGGCTGAGCGGCAGCATGTGAACGTTGGAATCGCGGTAGCAGATCGCGATGAGATGGTCTACCTCGAGTCTTTGCGCTATGGTCGAAAGGCATCGCTACGTAATGTGGTAGTGGGGCAGAGAGTACCAATGGAGCTAACGTCACTTGGCCGTGCTTATCTAGCCGCCACCCCTGAAATTGATCGAGACGTATTGTTGGGGGGATTCAGTAAGCGGCTGCGTGCAAATTGGCCAATGCTTTGTAAAGAAATAAATGAAGCCATTAAGAGGGTGAGAAATCAAGGATGGTGCATTGCCAGTTGGCAACCAGAGGTGGTTGCGCTGTCAACTCCGTTAATCGCAAAGGGATACCCAATACACGTGCTTAACGTTAGTGTATCTACGAAAGAAACGTCAGAAATTGTAGCCGAATCTCTTGGTCCATTTCTCTTAGAGTTAAGGGATAGAGTATTGCTTAGATTCGAAGAGGAATTATTGGTTCGTTATTGAGGTATATTGATTTTTTGAAATGTAAAAAAGTAGGACTATAAAGATAGTAGTATGGTTTATGTTGATCGACCGCCTGTGTATGGTTAAATCAATGCGGGTATGGTGTTCCGATTCCGTTAAGTGAGGCTGTTGCTCGATAAGATATGTCGTGTCGCATCGGCTTCGATTTTATTGGTTGGAGTGTGGTTAGGGTGTTAATCTTTGGCGGTAGTCATTATCGAGAACGTTGGGCCCTTATCGGAAGGATTTGCCGGCAGCATTGCAATTTTCGTACTGTGCGGCCAATGCGTTAGCCAGATATGCTGATAGCCCGATTAATGCAGGGTATTGGGCATGTATCACAAAGACCGGAACGCGTTCCAGATAGGGCCTGAAGCGGCCCTTGTCTTCAAAGCGCTGACGGAACGGCGAAGATGCGAACGCTTTTCCGAGTTTTGGGACGATGCCGCCGCCAACATAGACACCGCCGCGCGCGCCGAGCACGAGTGTGACATCGGCCGCGACCGTACCAAGCATGGCACAGAACAGGTCGACTGCCTTGCGGCTGCGCCGATCTCCGGCTCGCGCAAGCGAGGTCACCATGGCGGCGTGACGCGGTGCGGCTTGAGCATCGCCCTCGAATGTCGCAAGCGCTTCGTCGATCAATTCTAGTCCGGGCCCAGATAAGAAACGTTCAGCCGACACGTGGCCAAAGCGCCGGCGCGCGAACTGCCACAGCCGGATTTCCTCGTCGTCGACCGGGGAGAAGCTGATATGTCCTCCTTCTCCCGCTAGCGCCACGGCATTGTGCCCGAAAGGAATCTGGCCGGAAACGCCGAGGCCCGTGCCCGCACCGACCAGCACGCGTGGTGCATGAGGGTCTGCCTCGCCGCCGCCGATCTGCTCCAGCGCCGACGGAGGCAGATATGGCAGTGCATGCGCGAGGGCGGTGAAGTCATTGATCACATGAAAACTGTCCAGTCCGAGCGTGTGCTGAGTGGCGCTGATCGAGAATGCCCAGGAGTGGTTGGTCATTTGCAGAAAGTCGCCAACCACCGGATTGGCGATGCCAATCGCAGCATGCCGTACCGATTGTCCTGCCTCACCTAGCGTAGCGAGGTAGGCGCGGGCCGCGGCTTCGAGAGACTGATAGTCGCGGCAGGCCTTCACGTCGATGTGGGCGAGCCGCATCGGGGCGACTTCGAGCGCGAAACGCGCGTTGGTGCCGCCCACGTCTGCGATCAGCCGGGGAAAATGCTCAGCCGGTTCAATTGCAGCGATAGACATCGAAGGGAACCTCATTCTGATGGATCAGAAAACTGACGGGTAGAGCCGCTGTGCGTGTTTGTGCGGCCCGCGCGAAGGCTTGCTGCTTGGCGTTGCCGGTGATTGCCAGCAGCAGGAACTGCGACCTCAGCAACGCCGTCAGATTCAGAGTAATGCGGCGGTGAGGCGCTACTCGTGGCGAGGTGACGACATAGGACGGGGGTTGGTCGAGCGATGTCGCTTGCGGCAATTCCGGCGGGTCCGGAAACAACGATGCCGTGTGGCCGTCATCGCCCATGCCGAGGAGGACGATGTCGGCTTGCACACGCTGCCGGTTGGCTTGCGCAAGGGCAGCGTGCAGGTCGGAGTCACTGGCCATGGGGCTGATCTGAGGCACCAGCGGCAGTAGGTGGGCCTGTGCCGCTTGGTCTTGCAGGAGGTGGCCAGCTACCAGCCGCGCGTTGCAGTCTGGATGTGCTGCTGGCACTGCGCGCTCATCGACTAGTGTAATTGTGACCTTGCTCCAGTCGAGCTTTTGGTGGCGGAGCGCGGTGAACAGGGGCAGGGGTGATCTACCGCCGGATACAGCCAGGCATGCTTGGCCCTGACGAGCGATCAGGTTGCGTAGCAGCTCAGATACTCGTGACGCCAGCGCAAGCGCTTGGGCTTGCGGATCATCAAAATTGAATACTTGCATACTCAGACTTCCTCGTGCCACGCGGCTCCGTTGCGCGATAGCAGCGCGCTTGATGCTGCCGGGCCCCATGTTCCTGCGGTATAGGGCTTTGGCGGCTGGGGCAAGGTCGCCCAGGTATCCAGGATGGGAGCGACCCAGCGCCATGCCTGAGCCTGCTCGTCGCGCCGCATGAACAGGCCGAGCTTTCCGCGGATCACGTCCAACAGCAACCGTTCATATGCGCCGGCCCGGCGGCCCTTGAATGATTCAGAGAAGTCGAGATCCAGCGATGTTTGCCTCAGTTCGACAGTGTCGCCCGGCTGCTTGACGAGCAGTTCAAGGCGAATGCTCTCTTCTGGCTGTAGGCGAATCACCAGCCGGTTTTGCGGCGATTGCGCAAGCGGGCGAGGGAATAGCGCGTGTGGCACATCATGAAAACGGATGACGATTTCTGCCACCCGCGATGCCATACGCTTGCCGGTACGCAGGAAGAAGGGCACGCCAGCCCAGCGCCAGTTGGCAATCTCGGCTTTGATGGCCACGAAGGTCTCGGTGCGGCTGTCGAGCGCTATGCCGTCCTCTTCAAGATATCCGGCTACAGGCTGACCAGCGACGGCGCCGGCGCGGTATTGGCCACGCACTGTGTTTGCGGCCACGTCTGCCGCGTGCATTGGCTTCAGGGCTTTGAGGATCTTCAGCTTCTCATCGCGGATCGCATCTTCCTCTAGGCTCGCTGGCGGCTCCATGGCCACCATGCACAGCAGCTGCAACAAGTGGTTCTGCACCATGTCGCGCAGCGCACCTGTACGATCATAGAAATCGCCACGCTGTTCGACACCAAGTTCCTCGGCAATGGTGATTTGCACGTCGCGGATCCACTCACGGCGCCAAAGTGGCTCGAGCAGCGCGTTGCCGAATCGGATCGCCATCAGATTCTGTACGGACTCCTTGCCCAAGTAGTGGTCGATTCGGTAAATCTGCGTCTCGTCGAAGAAGCGGCCGACCGAGGTGTTGATCGTTTCGGAGGAGGTGAGGTCGTGGCCGAGGGGCTTTTCCAGAACCACACGCACGTTTGGCGTGTTGAGCCCGACGCGGGCCAATTGCTCGCAAATTGTGGTGAACAGATGCGGGGCGGTCGCCAGATAGCACACCGCGACGGGCGCGGCGCTCTCTGCCAAGCGGGCAGCGAGCGCATCGAAGCCACATGTCTCCCGTACGTCAATCTGAATGTAATCGATGCGGGCGATGAACTCGAGCCAATTTGATTCGGTGGCGCCATCCAGTTTCGGCCGCACCTGCCGCTCCAGTGCACCGAGGTAATCGGCGCGAGTTAACGCTTGGCTCCCGGTCGCCACGATGCGTCCTCGTGCGCTTAGATGCCCGTCGCGATGCGCATCGAATAGCGCCGGTAGCAGCTTGCGCTTGGCAAGGTCTCCCGTGCCGCCGAAGAGCACCATATCGAAGTCTGGCGTGGACACAATCATTTCCCTCTTGTGGGCGCAAATCGCCTCTCATGTTTCTGGATTGTAGTAATACTACAATACTTAGGGGGGAATCACTAGCTGACGCCATCGGGTTGTTTGATGCTACGTGAATTTTCTGCTGTACAGGTAAGCCACCGAGCGCGGTGAGCGGGGGGAGGAGGTTGAGTGTAGTAATATTACTAATTCAGATTGGGTCCAAAGACACACCGCCGCCTATTCGTTGTACGCGAGGCTTGCACAACGCTCGGACGATGTGCGATCTACCTACATGCCCTGAACGGCTGCATTGTTGCCGCTGGGGATGGCTGCCCAGAAGTTGGGCGGGGCGGTCGAGATTCAACTTGGCGCAGGCAGGAAGCGTAGGGCAATAGGGGCAGCGTCGGGCGCGCCCCGGTCCATTCGCGAATTTCTACAGGTCTCGCCGGTGGGATCGAGGGGATTGGTGTAGTCCTCCCTTACTTCGACAGAACCCTGCCCCGGCGCACCGCCACACCAACGGCGATGATGTCGACAATGGCTAGGTGACGCATGCGTGTGATCATGGACATATCACAGTGCTCTGCCTCGAGTGGGTCGGTATCTAGCGTCACGGTGGCCAGCGATGCCAGAGGCGAGCCGTGCACGGTGATCGCGACAACGCTGGCCCCGGTCTGCAGCACAGCTTCGGCCATCTCTAGTACGGGGGGGGTACAGCCCGAGCGCGAAATGATGACCACCACATCTTCTGCGCGCAGCAAGTTGATCGATAGCGATTGCAGGTGGGGATCGTTGTAGGCGTTCGATGGTATTCCTAGGCTCAATAACTTGACATAGGCGTCCTGCGCCACACTTGCGGAGGTGCCAAAACCGTAGACCGCCACACTTCGTGCGCGGTCGATTAGTTCGATGGCCCGCTCAATTCCAGGGAAGTCGAGCCGTTCGCGCAATTGGATGAATGCGGATACGGCATTGTTTAAGACCTTCGCGCCGAAGTCGTTCGTGGTGTCACCTGCATGCACCTCGCTATGGCGGATGGGAATCGTACCGGTCAGCCCTGCCGAGAGCTTAAGCTTGAAGTCAGAAAGACCTTGATAGCCGAGGGAGCGGCAGAAGCGAATGACCGTCGGTTGGCTGACATTGGCCTTGCGTGCGAGATCGGCAACAGGATCGTTAAGTGCCGCGCGCGGGTGATCCAGGACCAGATCCGCTACCTGCCGTTCTGCGGGCGATAGAGTGTGGCGCGCTTGGCGGATGCGATCGAGTAGGCCGTTGTTGGCGTGCTCGCGCAACTGCTCCGCTAGGATCGCAGCAGCGCCGTAAAGTGCAGGTGTCTCGGCGGTGATGACGAAGGTTGGCACCTGCTGCAGGTAGGCGTTGAACCGGCCCTTGTGCTCAAAACGTTGGCGGAAGCTCGATCGCGCGAACAGATTGCCGAGGCGGGGGACCACCCCGCCCCCGATATAGATGCCACCGAGTGCACCGAACGTGACGGCGACGTTGCCGGCAAAGGTGCCGAGCATGGCGCAGTAACGGTCGACGGCTTCAGCGCAGCCTGGGTGGTCGCCACGGATCGCATGTGCAACGATCTCGGCGGTATCCCAGGCTTCGGCGGCCTTGCCTGCTTGCTCGCATACCACTTCGTATACCAGGCGCAGCCCAGGCCCTGCGGCGAGTCGCTCGACAGAGACATGCGGATAGGTTTTCCAGGCATGCTGCAGTAGTGCAATCTCGAATTCATCGGACGGCGAAAAGGAGGCGTGACCGCCTTCGCTGCCGAGTGCTATCCACCGATCCTCTGCTGGAATTAGCCCAGATACGCCGAGGCCTGTGCCCGCGCCGATCAGGCCAATCACACCGTTCTGGCGTGGGCTTCCCCCTCCAATCTGGACGCGGTGCGCCTCCGAAAGGTGCGGCAGCCCCATGGCAAGTGCTGTGAAGTCATTTACAACCAGCAACGTCTCGAGCCCAAGTTTGCGACGGGTAGTCTCGATGGAGAATGACCAATCACGGTTGGTCATGCGCACGCGGTCCCCGTCGATGGGATTGGCTATCGCCACTGCGGCATGTCGGATCACCTTGCACGCGGGTGGCTCGCCCGCCGCGCGCTCGGCATCGCAATCCGCGTAGTAGGCAAGCACTGCCTCCTCCAATGAGCGATAGAGGTTCGACGGATAGTGACGGATTTGCTCGAAATGGGCTGGCTGCGTTTGTCGCGCAAAGCGGACGTTGGTACTGCCGATGTCCGCCAGGAGGCGATCGCCTCCGGAAAACTTGTTGAACATGGTGTTCGTGGCGACTGCGGCCATGCGCCGTGCTCCAGGTTGCAAATTTCGAACGTTACTGGTTGGCGTCATTTGGTGCAAGAGTTCTATCGTGGTAGCGGAATCGAGTCCCGGCCGTACGCCAGAACGCGCCAGGCAGGCATTGCAACGTCCATTCTCGCGGAGGCGTTCAGACGGTCGTTGAACGCTGCGGACGTTCTTTGTGGCGGTCATAGTCGAGGCCGGGTAGATCTATACAACCGTCCCGCCGAATGGTGGGGTGTTTGCGCCTGCGTCCAGTTGCAAGCTTGACGTGCGCTGCGCCAGGCTGCACCGGATCATCCGCGGATGCCAACGACTGACCAGAGGGTCCCCATCGGCCCGGTCGCGCCTCGATCAGTGCTCACATGTGCCTCTTGCGGCACTAGAAGGGGGTGCATTGCTGGTCAACGCAGAGATCCTTACTCCCCACTATTGTAGTATTGCTACTATCTATTGGGAAGCGGTCGCTGAGCGGATGAATAGCATCCACGCGGTGGGAATTTCACCTGTGAGTGGCAGTAGGCTGTCATTGATACCAACGTGAACACGGATTACGCCGTGCCGCGAGTTCTTGGGATTTACCCTGATTTCCATTTGTATGTAATAAAACTACTATCCAACCAAGGGCAGACACAAAAGTGTTGCTTGGAGGCAGCATGTCGTTGCCCCCGCCACATACCAAGCCCGCACTTGGCTTCATGGCGATGACGGCGGCTTAGAGGAGAGTGCGCTCGCGATGAGCGTCTGACGCCAGACACGATTCGCTAGCATGCCGTTGTATGAAGTCACGATGGCGAGGCTGGCACTGATGTGGGTGCACCCACAGCCTTTGTTTCGTTGGGCTGCACTACGACCCAGCACAGTTGCCGTGTCGAGCATGGCAATGCTGTTGGACAGATGTTCTGCACCCTAGTACACGCATGCCCCCGCGAGGCGCAAGTAACACAATTCAACAGGAATTCCGTATGACCCCGATGTTTTTGCGTGCCAGCGGCATAACCGTAGCGGGCCTCGCCTTGAGCGCTGCGTTTCCTTCCTTCGCAGGCGAAGTGGAAGTGCTGCACTGGTGGACCTCCGGCGGTGAGGCTCGCTCGGTCTCCGAGTTGAAAAAGACAATGTTGCAGAAGGGAGATACCTGGAAGGACTATGCCATCGCGGGCGGCGGCGGAGATAACGCCATGACGGCCCTCAAGACCCGCGTGGTCTCTGGCAAGGCGCCGACCGCCGCGCAAATCAAAGGGCCGCAGATCCAGGAATGGGGCAAAGAGGGCACCCTTGCAAATATCAATGCCGTAGCCGAGGCCGGCAACTGGGACAAAGTGTTGCCGCCAGTTGTGGCCGACATCATGAAGTACAAGGGCAACTATGTAGCCGTGCCGGTGAATATCCATCGTGTTAACTGGTTGTGGATCAACCCGGAAGCGTTGAAGAGGGCCGGCGCCACCGTGCCGGTGACGATGGATGATTTCTTCGCCGCCGCCGATAAACTGAAAGCAGCCGGCATCCAGCCACTTGCGCACGGTGGACAGCCGTGGCAGGACGCCACGCTCTTCGAATCGATTGCTCTAGGTGTCGGTGGCGCGGATTTCTACCGAAAGGCCTTTGCGCAATTGGATCCGGTTGCCCTGGCTGGCCCGACCATGGTCAGAGTGTTTGAGGCTATGCAGCGGGTAAAGGGCTATATCGATAAGGGCGCCGCTGGCCGAGATTGGAATCTCGCCACTGCGATGGTCATCAACGGCAAGGCCGGCATGCAATTTACCGGCGACTGGGCAAAGGGTGAATTCACTGCTGCCAACAAGCAGCCCGGCAAGGACTATCTATGCGTGGCCGCGCCCGGTACGGGCGGGTCATTCACATACAACATTGACAGTCTGGCGATGTTTGTCCAAAAGGACAAGGCCGCGCAGATCTCACAAGCCCACTTGGCTGAAGCGGTGATGAACCCGGCTTTCCAGGAGGCCTTCAGTCTTAGCAAGGGCTCGATCCCGGCTCGCGTCGATGTGCCAATGACAAAATTCGACGATTGTGCCAGAAAATCGGCCGCTGACTTGCAGACTTCCTTGAAGGCTAATGCGCTGTTGCCCAGCTTTGCGCACAAGATGGCAATGTCTTCAGCTGCCGAAGGTGCGGTGATGGACGTGATCTCGCAATTCATGAATTCGAACATGACCCCGCAGAAGGCAGCCGAACGGATTGCCAAAGCGGCACGGACGAAGTAATGGGTACGTGAAGCAGATGATGAAAACCCGCAATTCCGGCCTACCGCTCTCGCATCCCGAACCGATGGAGAATGTGTCGATACCAACTTCCAAAGGCCATTCTGGCATTCGCCGCTTTGCAGATACCTGGCTGCCCAGGCTGGTGTTGTCGCCAACCCTAATCGTCTTCCTGATCTTTGTCTATGGTTTCATCGCGTGGACAGCGTGGATCTCGCTGACCGACTCGCGCATGCTGCCGAACTACGAGTTCGTTGGACTGACGCAGTATGTCTCCCTGTTTGACAACGAGCGGTGGTGGAGTGCAGTAAGGAATCTCGGGATGATTGGTGGACTGTTTATCAGTGTCTCGATCGCCCTCGGGCTACTGATGGCCGTGATGCTCGATCAGCGAATCCGCGCCGAAGGTGCCCTGCGCACGATCTACCTGTACCCGATGGCGCTTTCCTTCATCGTCACTGGTACCGTATGGAAGTGGATACTGAACCCCGATCTCGGACTGCAGAAACTTGTTAACGACTGGGGATTCCCGAACTTCATATTCGACTGGCTCGTTGATCCGGACAAGGCTATCTACACCGTGGTGATCGCTGGCGTCTGGCAGTCATCCGGATTCGTGATGGCACTTTTCCTCGCGGGACTTCGCAGTGTTGACGACTCGATCATTAAGGCGGCGCAGATCGATGGTGCGCGGATGCCGACCATCTATCTGCGTATCGTTATCCCCAGCCTACGGCCGGTCTTTTTCAGCGTGATGTTGATTCTCTCGCACATCGCGATTAAGAGTTTTGATCTTGTGATGGCACTAACCAATGGTGGTCCGGGTACATCCACCGACGTACCAGCTATCTTCGTATATCAGTTTGCGTTCACACGCAGTCAACTTGGTCTCGGCGCCGCGTCGGCGATGATGATGCTGATGACCATTGTCGCCGTGCTTGTACCGTTGATGTATCTCGAAACCCGGAGTGCCCGTCGTGTCTAAGCACCTTTCTCCTGGCCGCATCCTCCTCTATCTGGCGCTCGTGGGGATGGCGGCATACTACCTCATGCCGTTGTACGTGATGCTAATCACGTCATTTAAGTCGCTTGATGACATCCGTACCGGCAATTTACTGTCGCTGCCCAACGAGTGGACTAGCTCTGCATGGTCTGCAGCATGGGCGAGCGCATGTACGGGTATCGAATGCGACGGCATGCGCGGTTACTTCTGGAATTCGGTGAGGATGACCGTGCCCGCAGTGTTGATCTCTACAGTTGTTGGTTCTCTGAATGGCTACGTGCTGTCGATGTGGCGCTTCCGCGGATCCGATCTCTTGTTCACGCTATTGCTGGTGGGCTGCTTCATCCCATTCCAGGTTGTGATTCTGCCAATGGCACGGCTGCTGGGCTTGGCGGAACTGTCGGGCACGGTCAGTGGGCTGATCCTTGTTCATATCATCTATGGACTGGCCTTCACCACGCTATTTTTCCGCAACTACTATGTGACCTTGCCGGATGAACTAGTGAAGGCCGCGCGCATTGACGGTGCCGGCTTCTGGCTGATTTACAGCCGCATCGTGCTGCCACTCTCGATGCCAATCTTCATGGTCTGCATCATCTGGCAGTTCACGCAGGTGTGGAACGACTTCCTGTTCGGCGTTGTGTTCGCGGGAGGCGAAGCGCAGCCGATTACGGTAGCTCTGAATAATCTGGTCAATATCTCGACAGGGGTCAAGGAATACAACGTCGACATGGCTGCGGCGATCATAGCCGCGCTTCCGACACTGTTTGTGTACTTTGTGGCGGGTCGATATTTCGTGCGCGGCCTTACCGCAGGCGCTGTCAAAGGATAAACATGGCTGCACTTTCAATTCGCAACATCCGCAAGATCTACAGCAACGGCGCTGACGTACTGAAAGGTATCAACATCGATATTGAAGACGGCCAGTTTCTGATCCTGGTTGGCCCTTCCGGTTGTGGAAAGTCGACACTGCTGAACATGATCGCCGGTCTCGACGATATTTCTAGCGGCGACATACATATCGGTGAGCGACGCGTCAATGACCTACAACCGAAGGACCGTGACATCGCAATGGTTTTTCAATCATATGCGCTGTATCCATCGATGAGTGTGCGCAGCAACATCTCCTTCGGCCTGCAGATCCGCAAGATGCCGAAAGCCGAAATCGACAAAACCGTCGACCGTGTCGCCGACATGCTTCAGATGCGCCATCTGCTCGATCGCAAGCCTTCGCAGCTATCTGGGGGCCAGCGTCAGCGCGTGGCGATGGGCCGGGCGCTCGCGCGCAACCCGGCGGTGTTTCTATTCGATGAACCGCTGTCGAACCTCGACGCCAAACTCCGGGTTGAGATGCGTCTCGAGATTAAGATGATGCACCAACGGCTCAAGTCGACCATCGTATATGTCACGCACGACCAGATCGAGGCGATGACGCTCGGCGACCGCATCGCGGTCATGAAGGACGGTTTCGTGCAGCAATTCGGTACTCCGCAGGAAATCTATGACAACCCCGTCAACCGCTTCGTCGCTAGCTTCATCGGGTCCCCGCCAATGAATTTTATTCCTACTACATTGGTGGAGGCAGGCGGCGGTATCGGCATCGCGTTGAAGCATGGAGATTCGGTCACAAAGGTGATGCCGCTATATGCAGACGATGCCGCGTTGCGGCCCCACCTCGGCAGGCAAGTGCTACTCGGAATTCGCCCGGAACAGATTACCGACACGCAGACTGCTCATCGCACCGATCTGCCGGTGCTCGACTGTGTGGTCGATATGATTGAGCCAACTGGGCCGGATACCCTTGTATTCGTGACGCTAAACAACTCAAAAGTCTGCTGTCGCACCCACCCCCGCGAAGCAGCGGTGCCAGGGAATCGGATGTCGCTGGTGATTGACCTCGGAAAGGCCGTGCTGTTCGACCCGGAAAGTGAGGAAAGGATTGTATAGGGGACACAAAGAGGAAATCAATTTTCCTTTATGTTTCGTTGTAGTCATTTTTCATTAAAAAATTTCGAGTGATTTTTATATTGGAATTTTTAAAAACAAAAGAGATTGTATTTTGTGAGCGTTGATAAATTAACCTGGCTATTAATGCACATATAAAATTGTTGTTTTTGTAATCGCCAGGCTGGCTGAGAATGGTGATGTCGATAAAAGATATCGCAGGAGAGAGTGTATCTCTTTAATTTTCACTTTGAATGAGTCCGTATATTTCTCCGTTCGATGAGCGCAAGATGGAAGATGCGCAGCGAACGCGGAATTTGAAAATCACGGCGAAAATTAACTGCAAAGTTGAAATTGCCACATGGGTATCCAACAGTACCCTTGGGTAAATACGTCCCGTGAATCACTAGGTTTTATGTGTAGATATATATAGGTGAAGTTGCAAATATTTATTTATCAATTGATAAATATTGCGAGGTTACTAATTTCCATGTGACGGAATTTATGGTGTTCGCGTGGGAAAATTAGGTATAGCCCCCTCATTTCCATTGGGTGGAAATGAGGGGGCTATTTGAAGGGAGGAAGAAACCGAAGAAATCAGTTTTCATGTGTTTGCCTTGAAGGCGATCCCCCAGATCGCGCCCCACCCCGGTGCAGCATTGGCAAGTGTCTCGATGCATTGAGTGCGTTCCGCAGCCCCAAGGCAGTGAATGGATCGACCGAACAGCCGAGCTTCTTGCAGATAGTTCTGCTCGGTCGAAGTACCAATCAAGCTTGTGTCATCCCATTGATTGTGAATTGATTGCATGAGTCGCACTGCCCGATGGCACGATCGATGCAGATAGGTTTCTTGTGTGCTGCGTTTGCGCCCTCACCATGCGGCGGGACGAAATTTCCGCGCGGTCCCTAAGACTCCCTTCGGCACGTCGTGCTTCCAGGGAGTCGAAGACGCAGCGTATATGCAGTGACCTGCTTGCAAAGATCAATACAACTAGACTTCCCCTCTGGAGCATGTAGTGAAGAAATCAGCATTCCTTCTGCCGGCGCTTGCCGTGTTCACAGGCGTTGCCTCGGCGCAATCGAGTGTGAACTTGTTCGGCGTTGCCGACGTAGCGGTGCGCCGCGTCAGCAATGGCGTCGATCCTACCTATAGCATGGGCAGTGGTGGGCTGGCTGCCAGCCGATGGGGTATCCGCGCGCAGGAAGATCTAGGTGGCGGTATGGCCGCGGGGGCGTGGCTAGAAGGCACGGTGAACGTCGACGACGGTAGCGGAAACAGCGCGCGATTCTGGAACCGTCGCTCCACCGTAAGCTTGATGGGCCCTTTGGGTGAGGTCCGGTTGGGTCATGACCTGACGCCAGGCTACACGTCCTTTGCTGAGTTCGATACCTTCGGCGTCAGCGGCTTGGCCGACCAGGGCAAGTTCTACTCCACCGCCTTTGGCAGTGGCATCGAAGCTACCGGCCTGTGGGCGCGTGCAGACAATATGGTGAGCTACTTCACGCCCAACAGCCTCGGCGGCTTCTACGCCAACTTGGCAGTGGCGCTCGGCGAAAGAAAGCCGGCCCAAAAGTACACGGGTGGTCGGGTTGGTTATGCTACGGGCCCGGTCAACGTCACAGTTGCCTACAGCGTATTCGATGGGTTGGGCGGCAACCTCACGCGCGCTGCGGTTGCTGGATCCTATGACCTGAAGGTGGCCAAGTTCTTAGGCTCGATCGTACGCAGCAATTACATTGACGCATCACGCCTTGTGGCCCAGGTGGGCGTAGTGGTGCCAGTTGGACAGGCTGGGAATGTGCGGGCCAACTACACACGTGTCAATGAATCGGGCACATTGAACGGGGCATCGATCAACCAGAACCACGCCACCCAGATCGCCGTAGGGTACACCTACGAATTCTCAAAACGCACCACCTTGTATGCCACGCTTGTGAGCCTTAGCAACGCTGGCAATGCGGCTTTCGGGCTGGGCACGCCACCTGCGGGGCGCTTGTTGCGTGGGGCTGAGTTTGGCATGAGTCACCGTTTCTGACTTGCTCAGCGAAGCCGCACAACGCGTGCTACATCGGAGGCAAGCCGCACGGTGGCGCACTCCCGCCTGCATTGTCCAGAACGACCAAGACCTCTCACTGCTTTGCCTCCTTCTGGAAACCCGTTTTTACATTGGACTCCGTCAAGTCATGATTACATTCTCCCTGAAGCATGGGGCCATCTGGGTTGGCCTGTCTGTTCTGGCCACCGCAACCCTTTACGGCTGCAGCACCTTGTCCTCGGCTGTGCCAAGTCAGCCTGTGCTCAAGAGCCAGTCCATCCAATTCCTGCAGGTAGACGGCCTGAAATTCAAGGATTTGAACAAGAACGGCATGCTCGACGCTTACGAGGACTGGCGCCGACCATCGGCTGAACGCGCGCGAGATCTGGTTGGCGAGATGACCCTCGAGGAGAAGGCCGGCACAATGATGCATGCCAATCCGCCGTCGACGGCGTCGTCCACGATCCCGGGTGCCGGAACGGCCTGGGAGGTCCCGGGAATCACCAGCTTGCTGCTCGACAAGCACATTACGTCCTTTCTCAACCGGTTGAGTACCGACGTAGCGGACATGGCCACGCAGTACAACGGCCTGCAAGCGATTGCCGAGAAGGGCAGGCTGGGCATTCCGGTCTCCCTGAGTACCGACCCTCGGAGCCAGTTCCGCTATGCGCAGGGCGTGAGCGTCAAGTCCGGTGCATTCACGCAGTGGCCAGACCCTGTAGGGTTTGCGGCTATTGGTGATGCCAACCTGGTGAGCCAATTTGCCGATAGCGTGCGGCAGGAGTATCTGGCCGTAGGCATTCGCATCTCTTTGGGGCCACAGGCGGATCTGACGCTAAACCCGCGCTGGCATCGAACCAACGGAACGTTTGGCAGTGATCCGCAACTGGCCACGCGCCTGGTGCAAGCCTATGTCAGTGGCATGCAAGACGGCAGCCAGGGCATAGGCCGGGATAGCGTGGTCTCGGTGGTCAAGCACTGGGTAGGATATGGCGCGACGATGCCAGACGGTTTCGATGCGCACAACTACTACGGCCGGCACCTGGCCGTGACGTCGGCTGACATCGAGAATCACATCCTGCCTTTTACCGGTGCCTTTGCCGCCCGGGTGGGCGGCGTGATGCCATCCTACGGCCAGCCGCTGGAGAATCTCAGGATCCAGGGCAGTACGGAGCCGATCGAGCGTGTGGGCGTGGGCTTCAACAAACAGATGCTGACCGAGGTACTGCGTGGCCGCTTCAAGTTCGATGGTGTGATCGTGTCCGACTGGCAGATCATGGATGACTGCACTGCGGTGTGCCAGTATGGAGCCAAGCCGGGGCAGAAGCCCGCCCCCATCGACATGGCCATGCCCTGGGGAGTGGAGCATCTCAGCAAGCCAGAGCGCTTCGCCAAGGCGGCACAAGCGGGGGTGGACCAGTTCGGTGGTTCCAAGGAGCCCGAGATCATTGTTGGACTGGTGAAATCGGGCCGGCTGAGCATGGCTGTAGTCGATGCGTCGGTGCAGCGCATTTTGGCGCAGAAATTCCAGCAAGGCCTTTTCGAGAATCCGTATGTGGATGTGGCTGATGCCACCCGCATCGTGGGTAACCCGGCCTTTAAAGCCATGGCACTGAGCGCGCAGCGTCGCTCAGTGGTGCTGATCAAGAATGGCCAGCAAACGCTACCGCTGCGCGCCGCCAAGGCTCGCAAGGTCTATCTGTATCAGGTTGATGCCGACGTGGCCCGCCAGCGTGGCTTTACGGTGGTACAGCGTCCTGAGGATGCCGACGTGGCCATTATGGCCCTATCCACGCCTTTCGAAGTCCTACACCCGAACTACTTCTTCGGTGCGCGTTACCGGGAAGGCGACACCGGCTTCAAGTCCGGAGATCCGGCCTTCGAGGAATTCAAGCGCATCAGCGCCAAGGTGCCGACCGTGGTCTCGCTGTACCTGGAGCGACCGGCAGACCTGAGCGGCATCGCAGGCTCCGCCGCCGCGATTGTCGGCAATTTTGGCATAGGCTTCGATGCCTTGTTCGATGTGCTGACTGGCGAGCAGACACCCGGCGCCAAGTTGCCCTATGACCTGCCGTGGACCAATCGGGACACGTTGCCCGTTGCAAGTCCGGTCGCCTACCGCCGAGGCCAAGGTTTGAACTATTGAGGTTTGAGACGTGCTTGCACGCCTTTCATTCAAGGAGTTTCCTATGCACACTAAGTACTCAACACGCCTGGTTGCCGCGCTTCTTGCCCTCGCGGGCACCGCGTCGCTCGCGGATGCTGCACCCTTTGGCCCAGAGCAATTCACGCCCACCAAGGTTACCCGCCATGCTTCGTTCTATGTTGGCGGAGATTACGTGGGCGAGGCCGGAAAGGAGTTGATGGCCGGACAGATGTATGTGCAGGCCTGGGCGCCGTCCAAGGTCAAGCACAAGTACCCTCTGGTACTGTTCCATGGCCTGGGCCAAACCGCCACCAATTGGATGGGCACGCCCGATGGACGCAAGGGATGGGCTGACTACTTTGTAGACCAGGGCTATGTGGTCTACATGGTTGACCAGCCTAGCCGAGGCCGTTCACCCTGGCTGCCTGAGACTGGCGGCAAGCTGCGCACTAGCGATTTGTCATTGGTGCAAAAGCTGTTTACGGCTTCGGAACAATACAAGGCGTGGCCGCAGGCTGAGAGGCACACCCAGTGGCCAAGCGAAAGCGCTACCCCTGGCAAGCGCGGCGACCCGCTATTTGATGCCTTCTACGCTGGCATCGTGCCGTCGCTGGCGGACAACAAACAGAGCGAGCAATTGGTGCAGAAGGCGGCCTCCGCGCTGCTTGACAAGATCGGTCCGGCCGTGTTGCTGGTGCATTCACAGGCAGGCTTGTTTGGCTGGTCGATCGCCGATGCGCGACCTCAGTTGGTGAAAGGCATCGTTGCGGTCGAACCTTCCGGTCCACCGTTCCAGAACGCTACTCAGGCCACCCGCGAACTGGCCTGGGGACTGACCAATATCCCGGTCCGCTACGCGCCGGCAGTCAACGACCCCGCCGAGATCGAGATCGAGCAACAGGCGGAAGCCGATGGCAATGGCTTGGTTAAATGTTGGCGGCAGCGTGAGCCGGCTCGCCAACTGGCCAATTTGCGGCACACACCGGTGCTGGTGGTCACTGGCGAGGCCTCATACCACGCCCCTTATGACCACTGCACCGCGGCCTTCCTCACCCAGGCGGGGGTACCGACTACCTTCTGGCGCCTCGAACAGCAGGGGGTTCGGGGCAACGGCCACCTGATGATGCAGGAGAAGAACAGCCTTGACATCGCCGAACGCCTCAACGGCTGGATCACGCGCAGCGTGAAGTGATGCCGCGCTGCGGCGACGGATGTCTGGCGATGGGCAAGAGGTCCGCGCCGGCTCCCTTCAACCCTTGGAGAACATCGATATCATGAGACGTACCCTTGCTTCACTTAGCCTGTGCATGCTGGGTGGATGGATGGCAGCCGGCCCCGCGGCCGCGCAGTCCCAATCCTTGCCCACCGAGCGTGTCGGAGTCAATGGTAAGGAACTCGCAGCGGTCAAGCTGCCCACTGACTTCAGCGTCAGCAAGGGCCGTACCCTGCGGATGCGCGAGGTGACAATCGCACCTGGCGGCATTCTGCCGATGCACAGCCACGCCGACCGGCCCTCGGTGTCCTATGTGCTCAAAGGCACGCTGACGGAATACCTTGACGGCGAAACGGAGGGCAAGCAGATCGGTGCCGGGCAGTCATACGCCACTCAGGGCGCTAGGATGCATGCTCTGCAGAACAAGGGGGACGTGCCTGCGGTGTTCTTGGAGGTGGACTTGCCCTGAGGTTATATCGCGGACTTATTGGAAAAGCCGGTGTCCTGTACTGACCCCAAAAAGTTGAACCGTTGGTTGGCTAGACCGGATTGGGATGGGTCCTGTACTGCACAGGGCTCAGCCCTTCTAGTTTGAGCTTGATGCGGTCGTGATTGCAATCGGATGTATCGGTCCGGCCCGGCCTACAGTTGGTCGAGGTCACCGAACGTGTTCAAGTGGCAGAACTCGGAATTCAGGGCTGCCGAAGAAGCTCGCCATGGCCGAGTTGTTCAAGTAATTCCCCTTGCGCAACATGCTTTGCATCAGGGCGCGTTGTTGCAGTAAGTGACGATACATCGGCATCTGCTACTGATAGCCTTGATTTGAGTACAGCACCGCCTGTCCTGAGGTCTGAGCTTTGCGAATGCTTACTTGAGCATGGTTCTAAGCATCTCGAATGCCTGCCGCCTTGCCGTCTCATAGGCGATGATCTCGCCGTGGTACAGATCCAGCATCGGCGGGAGACATTCTGGCCGCCTACATCAAACTGGGTCACATCTGTCACCCACTCTCGTTTTGACGCTGGGCTTCCATGCGGCGCTGCAGAATACTGGCGCAACCCGGCGAACCTCTCCCCGATAAGGGCAGTATTTCTTCGCGCGTACCCGCGCTTTCAGTCCCAGGACGCCCATCAAGCATTGCACGATCTTGTGATTGACGATCCGGCCTTGGTTGCAAATTGCGGCGGTAATGCGCGACCTTCAGCAAAGTCGCTAGCGGATACTGCAGCCTTAGCTCAAACACTAGCCGTGCTTTTTCTGCCGCACGGCCAGCCTCTTCGCTTGAACCAAGGCGTCGATCTTTTTTGTACGCCACCTCCGCGAGCAGATAGGTCGGCTTTTCGAGTCATTCTTCTCGGGTGCGAGTCTCATCATTGGCCGGCAGCGGCTGGAGCAAGTCGACGACTGACAGCTTGAACTGCTCGGAGTGTTTAATTATGCCCCCCAAAAGTTGGGGTCCAACTTTTGGGGGGAAGTTCATCCAGAGGGGTGTTGACTTCTTTTCCTAGGCACCTGAGGCAAACGATGAGCCGGCTACAGCATCGCCGAATGTAGATGATGCGGATCGTCCAGCGTATCCGCCACGATTTGCAGCGACTCCTCTATTTCATCGCACCCATCCGGCCCGCCCAGGCAGATCCGGATCGCATCCGGGGGATTGCCGTCGGTGGCGAACGCTGCGCTCGACACCGCGCCAATGCTTCGCGAGCGCAGGTGCAGCGCCAGCTCGGAAGGACGCCAGCCGCTGTCCGCCGGTATCGGCAGCCAGAGATGGAAGCCTTCCGGGTCGGCATCATATGGCCGCCCCGCCAGCACGTCGCGGGCCAGTAGCTGGCGGGCCACGCACTCGGCGCGGATGGCCTTGAGCATGTCTTCGGCCGTGCCGTCCTTGATCCACGACGTGGCCAGCAGCGTATTGAACGGGCTTGCCATGACGGTGGTGGCGCGCAGCGTGCCCGCCAGTCGCTGGGTCTGGCGCGCGGTGGGGCCGTGGATAAAGGCAATGCGCAATCCGGCACCGAAGCATTTCGACAGGCCGGTGACGTAGTAGGTGAGTTCCGGCGCGAGCGTGGCCATGGCATCCGGCGTGCGCTGCGGCAGCATGCCGTAGGCATCGTCCTCGATGATCGGCACGCTGTAGCGCAGGGCGATATCCGCCAGGATTTCGCGCCGTCCCTGGGGCATGGTCTTGGTGCTGGGGTTCTGCAGTGTGGGATTGCAGTACAGCGCGCTTGGCTTTTGCGTCTTGCAGAGTGTTTCGAAGGCCGGGCCGAGGGGGCCTTCCTCATCGCTGGGCAGGGCCTGCAGCTGCACGCCGAGCTGCGTGGCGATGGCCTTGATGCCGGGGTAGGCCAGCGTATCCAGGCAGATCGTCTGCCCGGGCCGGGCCAGCAGCGACACCAGCGCCACCAGGGCGCTGTGAATCCCCGGGCAGATCAGCACGGTATCCGCGCGGCAGGCGGGCACATAGCGTTTGAGCCAGTCCACCGCTACGGCGCGATCCGCCGGCGTGCCGCCGAAATCCTGGTAGCGCAGCAGGTCGTAGGGATCCGTTGTGCTCATCAGGCGCGCCGCCGACTCGCGCAGCCTCACGGTCAGCGCCGCCGGCTCGGGCGGGTTGTTCATGGTCATTTCGGCACCCGTGCCCGCGCGCAGCGGCAGGGCCGGCGCGCGCCCGCGCATAAAGGTGCCGCTGCCGGCCTTGGCGTCGATCAGCCCGCGCTTGCGCGCTTCCGCGTAGGCGCGGGCCACGGTGGTGTAGTTGAGCTGCAGCGCTTCGGCCAGGTCGCGCAGCGCCGGCAGGCGGTCGCGCGCTTGCAGGCGGCCGCTTGCCAGGTCTTCCTCGATCAGGTCGGGGATCATCAGGTAGGCGGGTTTGGCGCTCTCGCCAAGGCGTTTGAGCCAGTGGCTGGCAAGTCCGGACACGGTGGGCTCCTAGCGTTTCGACGCGGGTTCATCAGACATTTCAGGCTACCACAATGATCGTTATTTTGTGATCCAGTTGATCGCATAATTAATTGCGCAATGATGGTGCGAAATTACGGGATTGCACCGCTTGCGGGCGCGTTCGCCCTGCCGGCGTGTTCCGTCACAGTGCATGGCCTTTAGGCACCTGTATCGGTAAATGCACAAGCGTTTCCCGCACATTTCGCCATCCGGAAAATCAGCGATGCGATCAACGAGCGATTCGCGGCTTGATCGGTCATTGATCGCATGGATGGGCATGGCAGATGGCATGTCCCATGCTCAAGGTTTGGTGTCGGCCCGGCGCCGATCGATCGACAGATCCACCAACCCTATGGAGTGCAACATGCCCGCAGTGAACAAACCGGCCCACAAGAAAGGCGATTTCCTGGTCGACTACGAAGAGAAGGTATTCGAGGACGTCAAGGCAGAACCGGGCGAGAAGGCGCTGGTCACCTTCCACACCGTGGCCTTCGAAGGCTCGATCGGCTTCGTCAACCTGCTGCAGGCCACGCGCCTGCAACGCAAGGGCTTCGAGACCTCCATCCTGCTGTACGGCCCGGGCGTGACGCTGGGCCTGCAGCGCGGTTTTCCCACGCTGGGCGACGAAGCCTTCGCCGGCCATCTCAACTTCAACAAGCAGATCACCAAGTTCATGGAAGAGGGCGGCAAGGTCTACGCCTGCCGCTTTGCGCTGCAAGCGCTGTATGGCCATGGCGAAGCCTCGCTGATCGAAGGCATCCGCCCGATCAGCCCGCTCGATGTGCTGGACCTGAAGCTGATCCACCGCAAGGAGAACGCGCTGATCCTGGATACCTGGACGGTTTAACGCTTCGGTTCAACGCTTAGAAAAAGGGCGGGCATCACCATGTCACAGAAACGCATTGTGCGCGCGGCCGCGGTCCAGATCTCACCGGACCTCGAGCACGGCGAAGGCACGCTTGGCAAAGTGTGCGAGGCCATCGACCGCGCCGCACGGGAAGGCGTGCAACTGATCGTCTTTCCGGAAACCTTCCTGCCGTACTACCCGTACTTCTCCTTCGTACGGCCGCCCGTGCAATCCGGCAGCGACCATATGCGGCTGTACGAGCAGGCGGTGGTGGTGCCCGGCCCCGTCACCCATGCCGTGTCCGAGCGCGCGCGCCGGCACGCCATGGTGGTGGTGCTCGGCGTCAACGAGCGCGACCACGGCAGTCTCTACAACACGCAACTCATTTTCGATACCGACGGCCGCCTGGTACTCAAGCGCCGCAAGATCACGCCGACGTTCCATGAGCGGATGATCTGGGGCCAGGGCGACGCGGCCGGCCTGAAAGTGGCCGATACCGCCATCGGCCGCGTGGGCGCGCTGGCGTGCTGGGAGCACTACAACCCGCTGGCCCGCTATGCGCTGATGACCCAGCATGAGGAAATCCACTGCAGCCAGTTTCCCGGCTCGCTGGTGGGCCCCATCTTCGCCGATCAGATCGAAGTCACCATCCGCCATCACGCGCTGGAATCCGGCTGCTTCGTGGTCAACGCCACGGGCTGGCTGACCGACGAGCAGATCGCCTCGGTGACTACCGACCCCGCCTTGCAAAAGGCGCTGCGCGGCGGCTGCAACACCGCCATCGTGTCGCCGGAGGGCCAGCACCTGGCGCCGCCGCTGCGCGAGGGCGAGGGCATGGTGATCGCGGACCTGGATATGTCGCTCATCACCAAGCGCAAGCGAATGATGGATTCGGTGGGGCACTACGCCCGGCCGGAATTGCTCAGCCTTGCCATCAACGACCGGCCGGCGGCGACCGCATCGCCCATGGCCACCGCCTTGTCCAACTACCACGGGAGCACCCACCATGAACTCCAGCGCGATGACGCCGGCCTTGAGCCGGTTGTCGGTAACTGAGCTTCGGACCGAGCTGCAATCGGTCGGGCTGCGCCTGCTGGACCCGGCAGCGGGCGCCGCCAGCCGGCGCGGCGGCGCGGGCCCGTCCGACCACAAGGCGGTGACCGTGGATGGCGTGACCATCATGGTGCCGGTGCATACCAATACCGCCTGGCATTCGCCGTACGTGGCGTCGTCGCCGGATGGCAAGGGCACCAGCGCGCTGCTGCGCGGCACCATCCCGATTGCGAACATCAGCTTTCCGAAAGCGCCGCGCTTCTATGCGCTGCAGACGATGGAGGGCGTGCCGTACTCGCACATCGCCACGCTGCACAGCGCGGACGTGCTGGCCACCACGGTGCTGCAAACCTGCATCCGCTACGAGAGCCGGCGCAAGACCTGCAAGTTCTGCGCGATCGGGCAATCGCTCGCGGCGGGGCGCACCATTGCGCGCAAGACGCCGGAGCAACTGGCCGAAGTGGCGCGCGCCGCCGTGCTGCTAGATGGCGTCAAGCATATGGTGCTGACCACCGGCACGCCGCCCACGCCGGACCGCGGCGCCGCAATTCTTTGCGAAAGCGCCTTTGCCATCAAGGCGGCGGTGGACCTGCCCATCCAGGCGCAGTGCGAGCCGCCGGACGACGACCGCTGGTTCGAGCGCATGAAGGCTTCCGGCATCGATACGCTGGGCATGCACCTGGAAGTGGTCACGCCCGCTCTGCGCGCGCGGATCATGCCGGGCAAGGCGGCCGTGCCGATCAGCCGCTATATGGAGGCGTTCAAGGCCGCGGTTGCCGTGTTTGGCCGGGGGCAGGTGAGCACCTATATCCTCGCCGGGCTCGGCGATAGCGTTGAGACCATCCTGTCGATCTCGAAGGAACTGGTCGCGCTTGGCGTCTATCCCTTCGTGGTGCCCTTCGTGCCTATCACCGGCACGCCGCTGGAAGACCATCCCGCGCCGCCGCCTGAATTCATGAAGGCCATCCTCAAGCCGCTCGGCGCGATGATCAGCGCGGCGGGCATGCGCTCGGCGGATATCAAGGCGGGCTGCGGCAAGTGCGGCGCCTGCTCCTCGCTGTCGTCGTACGAAGAGGTGGCGGCATGAACGACGATCTCTGTGTGGAAGTGCCCGCGGCCACGACGTTCCGCATCCGCTGGGCCGGGGCGCAGTGGGAGGTGGACGAGGCCATGGCGCTGCGCCGGGCGGTGTTCTGCCATGAGCAGGGCATCTTTGTTGGCGACGACCGCGACGCGATCGACGACACCGCCCAACTGCTGGTGGCGGTGAAGTGCGAGGCGGATGCGCCAGAGAGGGTGGTCGGCACCGTGCGCATCCACGAAACCGAGCCTGGTGTTTGGTTCGGCTCCCGGCTGGCCGTGCACGCCGCGTACCGCAGCCACGGCAAGATCGGCGCGACGCTGATCAAGCTGGCGGTGAGCAGCGCGAACGGGCTGGGCTGCACCCGATTCCTCGCGCATGTGCAGAGCCAGAATGTGCCGCTGTTCCGCCGCTTGCATTGGGATGTGCTGGCCGAGGAAACGCTGCTTGGCCGCCCGCACCACCTGATGCAGGCGGACCTGGACTACTACCCGGCGTGCCTGACGCCGCGCATTGGCCTGTCGACGCTGGGCAGGAGCGGGACATGAACGTCGCGCGGATTGTGCAAAGCCTGCGCGCCAGCCGTGGCTTTGGCCACAAGACCGATATTGCCGGCGTGCTGTCGTCGCTGGGCAATGCGCTGCCGGGCGGCATGCGCGATCTCGGCCAGGCGGTGGCGGTGGGCGACGATTGCGCCGCGATTGCCGATCATGACGGCTACCTGCTGTTCGCGATCGAGGGCATGGTCCGGGATTTCATCGATGCCAAGCCGTGGTTCGCGGGCTACAGCGCGGTGATGGTCAACGTCAGCGATATCTATGCCATGGGCGGCCGTCCGCTGGCGGTGGTGGACGCTATCTGGAGCGACGGCGTGGCGAACGCCGCCGAAGTGCTCAAGGGCATGGCGGCAGCCTCGGCGGCGTATGGCGTGCCGATCGTCGGCGGGCACAGCAATGCCCGCAGCGATCAGGCCCAGCTTGCGGTGGCCATTGTCGGGCGGGCGCGGCGCCTGCTATCGAGTTTCGCGGCGCGCCCGGGCGACCGGTTGCTGATGGCGGTCGATTTGCGCGGCGCCTTTGCTGAGCCGTACCCGTACTGGAACGCCTCCACCGAGGCGCCGCCCGCGCGGCTGCGCGCCGATCTCGAACTACTGCCCGCGCTGGCCGAGGACGGCCTGTGCGCCGCGGCCAAGGACATCAGCATGGCCGGCACGCTGGGCACGGCGCTGATGCTGCTGGAATGTTCCGCCGTGGGCGCGCGGATCGACCTGGGCCGCATCCCGGCGCCCGTGGGGGTGCCGGTGGCGCGCTGGCTCACGGCATTCCCGAGTTACGGCTTCCTGCTGGCCGTGCGCGAGCAGGATGTGGCGCGTGTGAGCGAGCGATTCAGGGCGCAGGACATTGCCTGCGCGGATATCGGCGTCATCGACGATTCACGGCAGGTCTCGGTCAGCGGTGCCGGCGAAACCGCGCTGCTGTGGGACTTCGCGCGTGATGCATTTATCGTCCCGCAGGCTGAGCGTGCCACGCGGGACACCACCCACATCGATGCCTGAGGAGCCTTTATGCCAGTCACGCATTTCCGCATACGTTGGCCCGACCAGAGCGAGGTCACCTGTTACTCGCCGTCTTCGGTGGTCACCGAGTTCTTTGTCCCGGGACAGGACTACGCGCTGGCCGAGTTCCTGGCGATCGCCAGGCAGGCGCTGGGCAGCGCCTCGGAGCGCGTCAGGGCCAAGTATGGCTATGCCTGCTCCTCTGCCATGGACCAGCTTGAACAGATCGAGACCACCGCCGCGCGTTTTTGCGCCCAGCCTGGCGCCACGGTGCGCGTGATCGGCTTTGGGCGGTAGCCCGGTTTCCGCAGGCTTTAGCGTATTTATCAGCATTCAAGGAAGGACCCAACATGTCTACCCCTCTTAACGAAACCCAGGCCACTGGCTCGCTCAAACACTACAGCGTCATCATCGTCGGTGGCGGCCAGGCTGGCCTGTCCATGAGCTACTACCTCAAGCAGGCCGGCATCGATCATCTCGTCATCGAGAAGCACACCGTCACCCACACCTGGCGCAGCCAGCGCTGGGATGCCTTCTGCCTGGTCACGCCAAACTGGCAGTGCGCCTTGCCCGGCTATCCCTACCAGGGCAACGACCCGCACGGTTTCATGAAGAAGGACGAGATCACCGCCTACCTCGATGGCTTTATCGGCATGGTGAACGCGCCGGTGCTGGAGCACACCGAGGTGTTGCGCGTGAAGCCGCTGGAGCAGGGCGGCTATCTGGTCTGTACCTCGCAGGGCGACTTCACCGCCGGGCAGGTGGTGGTGGCTTCCGGCGGCTATCACACGCCGATCGTGCCGCGCATGGCCGAGCGCCTGCCGGCCGGCATCCGGCAGATCCAGTCCTCCGAGTACCGCAGCCCGCAAGCCTTGCCGGAGGGCGGCGTGCTGGTGGTGGGCTCCGGCCAGTCCGGCGCGCAGATCGCCGAGGACCTGCACCTGGCAGGCCGCAAGGTGTTCCTGGCCGTGGGACAGGCGCCGCGCTGCGCGCGCTTCTACCGTGGCCGCGACGTGGTGGACTGGCTGGCCGACATGCAGTACTACGACATGCCGGTGCAGGAGCATCCGCTGCGCGAGGGCGTGCGCGACAACACCAATCACTATGTGACCGGCCGCGACGGCGGGCGCGACATCGACCTGCGCAAGTTCGCCACCGAAGGCATGGAGCTGTTCGGCGCGCTGGAGGATTTCCATGACGGCAAGCTGCGCTTCACGCCGAACCTGAAGGCCAACCTTGACGATGCGGACGATACCTACAACCGCATCAACGCCAGCATCGACAAGTTCATCGACAAGCACGGCATCGCCGCGCCGCCCGCCAGCACGTATGCGCCGGTATGGTCGCCGGGCGAGGAGCGTTGGGCGCTGGACCTGGCGCAGGCGGGCATCGGCGCCATTGTCTGGTGCATCGGCTTTCGCCCGGATTTCAGCTGGCTGGAGGCGCCGGTCTTCAACGGGCGCGGCTATCCCGGCCACGTGCGCGGCGTGACGGCGCAGGACGGCCTGTACTTCCTTGGGCTGCCGTGGCTGCACACCTGGGGCTCCGGGCGTTTCTCCGGCATTGCGCGCGATGCCGAATATCTGGCGGCCATCGTCAGCGAGAAGCTCGGCGCGCGAGCCCTGGCAGCCTGACATGTTCCGCGCGAGCACAAGCTATGTGGCCGGCATGCCGAACCTGTCCTATACCGGCCTGTCGGAGAACTGGCTGCTCAAGGCTTGCGGCGACCTGCACTGGCAAGGACTGGCGGCGTTGTCCGGGCAGGCATTGCCGGCGTTCCGGGACGCGCAGGGCAACAAGGCCTATGCCGCGTTTACCGCGATCCGGCTGCGGGAGGCATCGCTGGAAGCGCTTGGCGAAAACGATGGCTTCTCGGTGAACACGCAGTTGATGCGGGTGGCCGGCGCGCGCCACTTCAGCACGCATGCACTGAGGCGCGATGGCGAAGGCGATGGTGACGGGCCAGGCGCCTGGCGGGCCGAGGTATCGATGGTGTCCACCTTTATCCGCCGTGAGCGCGAGCGCGACAATCGTTCGGTGGTCAGGGCTGCTTTCAACCTGCCGGCGGACGGGCCGCCACCCGCGGCGGCGGCGGAGATGGGCGCGCTGGCCAAGCGCTTCCGGGCGGGCGACTGGTCCTCCCATCTTGGCCTGGAGCGGGCACGGCACCTCGGCAGCCACATGGCCGAGTACCTGCCTTGCCCCTATGCCGACTTCAACGGCGCGGACCTGCTCTACTTCGCCAATTTCCAGGCCATCGTCGATCGTGCCGAATGGCAATGGCAGCGTTTTGACGAGCCGCCGGTGATTGCCGGGCGCGACCTGTTCTTCCACGGCAACGTCAACCTTGGCGAAGCGCTGGAGCTGTCGTTCTCCGCGGTGGAGTTCGGCCAGGACGGGCTGGCCCATTGGTGCGAGGTGCGGCGCGGCAGCGACGGCGAGAAGATCGCCGATGTGGTGACACGCAAGCGTTGGAGAGTGCGATGAGCGCAGATAAGGGTGGCGGACTGGCGCGCAAGCCCGTCTACACGGCCGCCGACCTGGACGGGCTGCAGCATCTCGGCAGCCTGCCTGGCGAGGCGCCATTCGTGCGCGGGCCGCATCGCTCCATGTACGCGGGCAAGCCGTGGACCATCCGGCAGTACGCGGGCTTTGCCGACGCCACCGCCTCCAACCTGGCTTTCCGGCAGGCGCTGGCGCAGGGCGCGCAGGGTTTGTCGGTCGCGTTCGATCTGCCGACCCATCGTGGCTATGACTCCGATCATCCGCTGGCGCAGGCGGATGTTGGCATGGCCGGCGTGGCGATTGATTCCGTCGAGGACATGAAGCGCCTGTTCGATGGCATCGCGCTGGACCGCGTCTCCATCTCCATGACCATGAGCGGTGCCGTATTGCCGGTGCTGGCCGCGTTCCTGGTGAGCGCCGAGGAGGCCGGCGTGCCGCTCGATCAGCTCAGCGGCACGATCCAGAACGACATCCTCAAGGAGTACATGGTCCGCAACACGTGGATCTTCGCGCCCGGGCCGTCGATGCGGATCTGCGCGGATGTGGTGGCCTACCTGTCGCGGCATGTGCCACGGTTCAACGGCATGTCGATCTCCGGCTACCACTTCCAGGAAGCCGGGGCGGACCCGGTGCTGGAACTGGCGCTGACGCTGGCCAACGGGCAGGAATACGTCAGGCAGATGGCCGGGCGCGGGCTGGATGTGGATGATTTTTGCGCTCGCCTGAGCTTTTTCTTTGGCGTGGGCAAGGATTTCTTCACCGAGATCGCCAAGCTGCGCGCCGCGCGCTTGTTGTGGTGCGAGATCGTCCGCGAGCTGGGTGCCACCACGGATCGGGCCACCATGCTGCGCACGCACTGCCAGACCTCGGGGTGGTCGCTGGCGGCCACGCAGCCGGACAACAACATCGTGCGGACCACGGTCGAAGCCATGGCTGCGGTGTTTGGCGGCACGCAGTCGCTGCACACCAATGCCTATGACGAAGCGCTGGCATTGCCCAGCGCCGCATCGGCCCGCCTCGCGCGGGACACCCAGTTGATCCTGCAGCACGAGATGGGCCTGTGCGACGTGGCCGACCCATGGGCGGGCTCCTACATGATGGAAGCGCTCACGGCGCAAATGGCGGACAAGGTGCGTGCGCTGATGGCGGAGATTGCCGCTGCCGGTGGCGTGCTGGCGGCGATCGGCTCGGGCTGGGTCCATGAGCGGATTCATCGCGCCGCCGTGGCCACACAGGCCGATATCGACGAAGGGCGGCGCGTGATAGTCGGCGTCAACCGTTACCAGGCCCCCGTGGACGAGGAACCGGCCTGCCTGGAGATCGATGGCCGGCAGGTCCGGGCGCAGCAGGGCGAGCGGCTGTCCCGCCTGAAGGCAAGCCGCGATGGCGCGGCCGTGGCACAGGCGTTGCGTGCGCTAACGGCCGCCGCACGCAGCGGCGAGCAAAACCTGCTGTCCCTGACCATGAACGCCATCCGCTGCCGCGCGACCCTCGGCGAGTGCACGCAGGCGCTGGAACGGGTGTGGCCGCGCCATGCGATGGCGCCTCGCTACGCCCGCCAAGCCTATGGCGAGGCATTGCACGACAGCCCGGCCTGGGACGCGGCCTGCGAGCAGGTCCGCGTGCTGGCCGCGCGCCTGGGCAGGGCGCCGCGCATCCTCATTGCCAAGCTGGGGCAGGATGGGCATGACCGCGGCGCCAAGGCCGTGGCCGCGGCGCTCTCCGATGCCGGGTTTGCGGTCACGTTGGGGCCGCTGTTCCAGTCGCCCCAAGACGCCGTGGCGATGGCCCTGCACGGGCAGGTCGACGCGGTGGGCGCATCTTCCCTGGCGGGCGCGCACCTGGCGTTGCTGCCTTGCCTGATCGATGGACTGCGCGATGGACTGTGCGATGGCCGGCTAGGCGCGCTGGTCTTCGCGGGCGGCGTGATTCCCGCCAGCCACGCCCGGCGGCTGCGCGCCCAGGGCGTGAGCGCGATCTTCGGGCCGGGTGCGACCATGGCGGCCATCGTCATGGGGATCTCGGACGCATTGCTGCGGCACGCGGGCAAGGCACGCTTGCCAGATGCTTCGCTGGATCAAGCCGGATAGCGCCCAGTACGCTGGGTGTTGTGGCGTTGAGCCTGGGAACCATGAACAACTTCACGTTTGCGTACTACGAGACCATCTCCAGCGGGAGTGGCGCAGGCGATGGCTACCATGGTACCGATACGGTCTAGACGCATATGACCAATTCGCGGCTGACGGATCCGGAGATTCTCGCGTGGCGCTATCCGGTCAGGCTCGACAGCCACGTGATCCGCCACGGCTCGGGCGGCGGCGGGCGCTGGCGGCGCGGCAACGGCGCGATCCGGCGCGTGCGCTTCCTGACGCCAATGATCGCCCCGATCCTGTCGAAAAAACGGGTACTCGCGCCTTCTTGGCGCGGCGAGCGGTGGCGCCGGTGCACTCGGCTGGGCGCACATCGGGCGAATGTTGGGGTGCGTCTATCAAGCGGTACCGGAGCCGGCGTTTATCAGGAAAGTGCTAACCCAGATTGCCCTGGCAAAGATACTTCGTCTGCGTGTAGTCATCCAACCCGTACTTTGATCCTTCCCGCCCATAGCCCGATTCCTTGACGCCGCCAAAGGGCGCGGCTTCCGCTGCAATGGCGCCCTCGTTGATGCCGACGATGCCAGTCTCCAGCGCCTGCGCCACGCGCCAGATGCGGCGCACGTCGTTGGAGTAGAAGTAAGCGGCCAGGCCGAACGGCGTGTCGTTGGCTTGCGCGATGACGTCCTGCTCGGTATGGAAGCGGAACACCGGCGCTACCGGGCCAAAGGTTTCCTCGCACGACAGCGCCATTTCAGGGGTAGCTTGCGTGAGCACGGTCGGCAGGTAGTAGTTGGGACCGTCGGCCACCGCATTGCGCACGCGCTCGCCGCCCGCCATCACGCGCGCGCCGAGGCGGACGGCGTCCTTCACGTGGCGCTCGATCTTTTCCACCGCGCGGGCGTTGATCATGGGACCGATCTGCGAGTCCGGATGCGTGGCCGGGCCGATCGCCAGGGCGGCCACCTTTTTCGAGAGCCGGGCGACAAAGTCGTCATGGACTCCGTCCTGCACATAGATCCGGTTGGGGCAGACGCAGGTCTGGCCGCCATTGCGGAACTTGGATGCCATCAAGCCTTCCACCGCGGCGTCGAGGTCGGCATCGTCGAACACGATGAACGGTGCATTGCCGCCGAGTTCCAGCGACAGCCGCTTGAGGGTGCCGGCGGATTCGCGCGCCAGGTGCTTGCCAACCGGCGTTGAGCCGGTGAACGTGATCTTGCGCACGCGGGAGTCGGCCAGCCAGACATCGACCACCTCGGGCGCGCGCTCGCGCGATGCCGTGACGATATTCAGCACGCCTTCCGGGAATCCGGCCTGTTCGGCCAGCCAGACCAGCGCCAGCGCGGTGAGCGGCGTGTCTTCCGCCGGCTTGGCGATCACCGTGCAGCCGGCGGCGAGCGCCGGCGCGATCTTGCGCGCGATCATGGCCAGCGGGAAGTTCCACGGCGTGATGGCGGCCACCACGCCGACTGGTTCTTTCAGTACCATCATCTTCCTGCCGGGCACAGCTTCGGGGATGATGTCGCCGTATCCACGGGTCGCTTCGGCCGCGAACCAGTCCACATAGGCGGCGCCGTACAGCACCTCGCCAATGCCTTCCTTGAGCGGTTTTCCCTGTTCCAGGGAGATCAGGCTGCCCAGTGCCTCCTGGTTCGACAGGATCAAGGCGTGCCAGCGCTTGAGCAGGCGTGCGCGCTCCGCTGCCGGGCGTGCGGCCCAGGCGGGGAAGGCGCCCTGCGCGACATCCACTGCCGCCAGCGCGTCGGCGGCGCCGCTGTCCGGCACGCTGCCGATGGTCTCGCCGTTTGCCGGGTCGCTCACGTCCATACGGCGGCCGTCGCGTGCGTCGCACCAGGTGTGCTGGATAAAGTTCTTGTCGCGCAGCAGCGCGGCGCAGGTCTGTTTCAGGGCGGTCATGGCTTAGGGTCCGGAAATGCTTGGCGGTTGCCTGGCGCCGCGCTTCCTGCGCGGCCCAGGCGGGGGCGCATCAGGCAGGCAATGCGGCGGCGGCCACCCGTTCGGCAATCGCCTTGCCGAGATCGGTGGTGCTGGCGCTGCCGCCCAGGTCGGGTGTGTGCGGGCCTTCGGCCAGCACGATTTCGATCGCCCGCAGGATGGCATCGTGCGCGGCGCGGAACGTTGGTTTGCCGTTGCCCAGGAAGTCCAGCATCAACGCGCCGGACCATATCATCGCCACGGGGTTGGCGATGTTCTTACCATGGATGTCGGGCGCGGAGCCGTGCACGGGCTCGAACAGCGAGGGGAAGGCGCGCTCCGGGTTGAGGTTGGCCGAGGGCGCAAGCCCGATGGTGCCGGTGGTTGCGGGGCCTAGGTCCGACAGGATATCGCCGAACAGGTTGGAGGCGACCACCACATCGAAGCGGTTGGGCTGCAGTACGAAGCGCGCCGAGAGGATGTCGATGTGCTGCTTGTCGACCGTTATCTCGGGGTAGTCGCGTGCCATGGCTTCCGCGCGCGAGTCCCACCATGGCATGCTGACGGCGATCCCGTTGGATTTCGTGGCCACCGTCAGATGCTTGCGCTCGCGGCTCTGTGCTAGCTCAAAGGCGAACTTCAGCACGCGGTCGGCGCCCAGCCGGGAGAACACTGACTGCTGCAATACCACCTCGCGATCGGTGCCTTCGTACATGACCCCGCCGATCGCGGTGTATTCCCCTTCCGTGTTCTCGCGCACCACGTAGTAATCGATGTCGCCACGGCGGCGATTGGCCAGGGGGCAGGGCACGCCTTCGAACAGACGTACCGGGCGCAGGTTGATGTACTGGTCGAACTCGCGGCGGAACTTCAGCAGCGAGCCCCACAGCGAGACATGGTCCGGCACGGTGGCAGGCCAGCCGACTGCGCCAAAGTAGATTGCGTCGCAGGACTGCAGCTGGGCCTTCCAGTCGTCCGGCATCATCTTTCCGGTCTTCTCGAAGTAGGCACAGTTGGCCCAGTCGAAGGTCACGAAGCGCAGCGGCAAGCCGAAGCGCTCTGCCGCTGCCTTCAGTACCCGCAGGCCCTCGGGCATGACTTCATTGCCGATGCCGTCTCCGGCGATCACGGCAATGGTGTAGGGGTGGCTCATGGCAATTCTTGGTCGGGTTGGGCGGAGGGCATATCGTTCGCGCTCAGGCGGCGGACTGCTGCGCGGCGGCGTCCACGGCGTCGGCCAACTCTGCCAGCGTGGCGAAGTGATAGTCGGGCTTGGTCAGCTGGGGCACTGCCAGCGTGCCGCCAAAGCCAGGCATGCCCTTGCGGCGCTCGATCCAGCAGGTGGTGTAGCCAAGCTGGCGCGCCACGCCGATGTCGTGATACTGGCTTTGCGCCACGTGCAGCGTCTCGGCCTGGGTATAGCCGCGCGCGCTGAGCCGTCCGCGGGTGAAGGCGAAGAACACCGGATCGGGCTTCTCGGTTTGTGCGTCGTCCACGGTGACACTGTCGTCGAACGGCATGTCCAGCGTGCGCTCGAAATGGCGCAGGGCCCAGCGTTGCGCATTGGTCATGGCCACCAGCTTGAAGCGGGCCTTGAGGCGTTTCAGTGCCGCCACCGAGTCCGGGAAGGCCGGCCAGTTGGCCACCGAGTCGCGATATCCGTTGGCCAGTTCCGGCGTATCGGGCAGACCGGCCTCGCGGGCGATTTCGCTCCAGACCCGGACCAGGTCGTCGGGGAAGCGCAGGGCGTTGTTGTTGCCGCGCGCGCGCCGGTAGGCATCGAGAAACGCCTCGTCGGAGATGCCTGCATCGGGCACGGCCTGATGGAGGTAGTTCAGCATGCCGCGCTCGAAATCAATCAGCGTGCCGACGACGTCGAAGCTCAGGACCTTGAATGCATTGAGGGACACGGGATACTCCTTTAGGGTGGGTGGAATCAGGCGACTAGCGTGGTGGAAGTCCGGAGCGCTTGTACATACTGCCCGGGGGTCATGCCGCAGACGCGCTTGAAGTGGCGCTGCAAATGGCTTTGGTCGCAAAAGCCGGCTTCGCTGGCGACGCTCGCTGCGGGAAGGCCGGCGCGCAGGAGTTGCTGGGCATGTCGTATCCGGAGCTTGCAGATGTACTGGTGAGGCGGCAGCCCGACGCGGCTGCGAAACGCCGTGGCAAAGCGGAACAGGCTGAGCCCGGCAACGGTGGCGAGATCCTGCAGCGACAGCCGCTCCGCAAGGTGGCAATGAATATGGTGCAGCGCACGCTCGATGCACAAGGCCGAGCGGCGCGAGGCCGCATGGGCATGCATGGCGGGCGGTGGCAGGAGGGTGGCAAGCGTGTCGGGCATGGCTCAAGGATAGGAGCAGAGCGCCAATCGATGGCACCGTACACCCCCCCTGGCTCAGCAGCGAATTGCGTTATCCGCGCGCTTTCAGCAGTTCCTGCGCCGGGGTGCGAGCGCCGACGCGCTGCACTCGCCTGGGGCCGCGCGGGGCGTTGGCGCAGGCGCAAAAGCGGCAAGATTGTGCAATCCACGCGCGGCTGCCGTCGCTAAGCTGGCGCTTCGACTATGCGATTGACAGGAGTGCGAAACACCATGGCTATACAAGTGATCAGACAGAGCGCGCAGTACGAGGGCCTGGGCGAGCCGGGGGTGGTTCCCGTGCCGCTGAGCGAGCCGGCCTGCCAGGTCCGCACGCGGGCAGTGCGCATCTCGGGGAGCGAGGACAGGGATACCGGGATCTGGGAGTGCAGCGTGGGCAGCTTTGCGCGGCAGGTGGAGAAGGCCGAGGTTATGCACATTCTTGCCGGCAGCGGCGTGTTCAAGCCCGAGGCGGGTGAAGTGGTGCGGTTCAGCGCCGGCGATACCTTGTTCTTCCCGGCCAACACGCGTGGTGCGTGGGAGATCCGGGAGACGGTCCGGAAGGTATACGTGCTGATGTAAGGGCGGTAAGGCCAACGCCCCGGCGGCCGTCAGGCGGCCGGGGTGATCAGCTTCTCGATGGGATAGTGGTGCTTGATGAACGGCGACTTAATAACGATGTAGCTGAAGTACTTCTCGATGCCGATGCTACGGTCCAGCAGTTCGTCGATGATGGACTGGTAGTGATTGACCCCGCGCGTGATGAACTTGAGCAGGTAGTCGTAGCCGCCGCTGACCAGGTGGCACTCCATGATCTCGTCGATGCTGCGGATGCTGGTCTCGAACCGCACGAAGTCATCCCGGCGATGGTTCGACAGCGTGATTTCCGTGAACACGGTAAGCGTGTCGCCGAGCTTCTCCAGCTGGACCTGCGCACCGTAGCCAACGACATAGCCCGCCTGCTCCAGGCGCTTGACCCGGATCAGGCAGGGGCTGGGAGACAGCCCCACGGCTTCGGCCAGGTCCACATTGGTGATGCGGCCGTTCTTCTGCAGGTGCGAGAGGATCCGGAGGTCCAGCCGATCGAGCTTTTTAGAGTCGTTCATGGATGTCTATGCGCCAGGTTGCACGGCTCTATTCTGCTGGATTGCGGCGGCCTCCGGCCATTTTTTCTGCGCTCGCTCAGGCCAGCGCCTTGCGCACGTCGGGGGCTTCCAGGACTTCGTCTAGTGCCTTCTTCAGTCTGGAGAACATCAGCTCGAAGTCCTCTGCCGTGAAGCACAGCGCCGGGGCAAAGCCGAGGATGTTGTCGCCGAACGCCCGGTAGATCAGTCCGTTGCGATAGCCCGCGGCAAACAGCCGGTCCGACAGCCCGAGAGCTGGATCGAAGCCGCGCTTGCTGGACTTGTCGCTGACAAGTTCCAGTGCGCCGAGCAAGCCCAGGTGCCGGGCGTCGCCGACCAGCGGATGCGCCATCAAGGCCTGCAGGCCCTCGGCGAAATGCCGCTCCACCGCCTGGCCGTTGGCCAGCAGCCCGCCCTCCTGGTAAAGGCGGAGTACCTCAAGCGCCACAGCGGCGCTGACCGGATGCGCGGAGTAGGTCATGCCGTGACCCACCGGCACGCCACGCGGCGTGCCGTCGGCAATGCCAGCGTAGATGGCGTCGGACATCAGTACCGCGCCCATGGGTGCGTAGCCGGCGGTCAGCCCCTTGGCCACCGTCATCAGGTCCGGCTCAACGCCTTCGTGCTCGCACGCGAACATGGGGCCGGTGCGCCCGAAGCCGGTGATGACCTCATCGGCCACGAACAGGATATCGAGCTCGCGGCATGCCTCGCGCATGGCCTTGAGCCAGCCTTTCGGCGGCACGATCACGCCGCCGGAACCCTGCACGGGCTCGCAGAAGAAGGCCGCCACGTTCTCGGCGCCGAGCGCCGCGACCTTGGCGCGCAGGGCGGCGACCGAGGCAGCAATGACCGCAGCGCCATCGTCGCCCACCGGGCTGCGATACGGGTAAGGCGACGGGATGTAGTGCTGTTCCTGGCGCGGCAGGTCGAAGCCGCGGTGAAAGGCCGGCAGCGCCGTCAGCCCCGCGCCGAACGACGACGAGCCGTGGTAGCCGCGCTCCAGCGAAATGAATTGCTTCTTGGACGGGCGGCCCGTGGCGTTGTAGTAGCACGTGATGAAGCGCACGGCCGAGTCCACGGCGTCGGAGCCGCCAAGGGAGAAGTAGACGTGGCGCAGCGACGCGGGGGCCAGTTGCACTAGCTTGGCGGCGAGTTCGATGGCGGGCTCGCTGCTGAAATGGAAGTAGCCGGTGGCGTAGGGCAGGCGGCTCATCTGCCGGGCCGCGGCCTCCACCACGCTCTGCTGGCCGTAGCCGATATTGACGCACCACAGCCCCGCGAACGCGTCCAGCAGCTCGTTGCCGTTGGCGTCGGTCACGTAGGCGCCACGGCCAGAGCTGAGGATGGTGGGGCCGCGTTCTTCGTGGGTGCGCCACGGCGATACCGGGTGGATCAGGTGGGCACGGTCAAGGGCGATGAGCTGGTCGGATTGCATGTTCGGGTTCCGGGCAGTGGACGATGGACGATGGGCTGTGGGCAATGGATGGTTGCTGTCAGCTTATTCCCGGAGGGCAGGCGGGTGCTGCTGGAAAGCGGGCCCGGCGCGGAAGGCCGTGGGGTTATGCGCGCGCATTCAGCAGGAAATGCTGCACGGCAGCCTCAATAGCCGCGCCCGCGGTCGACCAGCCCGACGAGCGGTTCGCCCGCACGGTGGCGGCGGATATTGTCCAGCACGACGTCGACGGCGGTCTCCGGCTGCGTCATGCTGGCAACGTGCGGCGTCAGCCAGATGCGGGGATGGCGCCACAGCGCGTGCCCGTGCGGCAGCGGTTCCTCGGCGCACACGTCGAGCACGGCTGCGGACAAGTGCCCGGCATCCAGGGCCGCGATCAGGTCGGATTCGATCAGGTGCCCGCCGCGCCCTACGTTGACGATGGAGGCGCCGCGCGGCAGGCGGGAGAACAGCTCGCTGTTCAGGATGCCCTGGGTGGCGCGGGTCAGTGGCAGCAGGCAGACCAGGATATCCGTCTCGGACAGGAAGGCCGTGAGCTCGCCGTCGCCGGCATGGCATCGCACGCCATCCAGTGCGTGCCGTGAGCGGCTCCAGCCCAGCCGCTCGAAGCCAAAAGCGCCAAGCGCGTGCAGGCATGCCTTGCCCAGTTCGCCCAGCCCCATGACGCCCACGCGCCGCCGCGCCGCTGGCACGATGCGCCGCACGCGCCATTGCTCGCGCTGCTGCTGCTCGCGATAATCGGTGAGCTGGCGGTGCAGGGCGAGCACCGCCATTGTGACGTACTCCACCATGCCTGCCGCCAGCCCGGGCTCCACCATCCGCACGACAGGCAGTGATGGCGGCAGCGCGGAAAAATCGAACTGGTCGATGCCGGCGCCGACCGAAAAGACCAGTTCCAGGTTGGGGAAGGTGCGGGCGATGTCGGGCGGTGGTTCCCAGGCGGCAAGAAAGCGCACGTCCGCCGGATCGCCCACGTCCGGCCAGAGCCGGAATGCCTGTTCGGGTGCGCGCTCGGCAATCAGGCAGGCCCATTCGGCGCCGCGCTCGGGGTCGGCTTTATATAACAGTGTCAAGGCTTGCTCCGGCTAACCCAGGGATTGCGCTGTCAGCGCCCACAACAGCGGCGACTCGGCCCGCGCCAGCGGTGCGCCGCGCACCATGGCCGTGATCGTGTCGACTTTTTGCAGGCCAAGCGCCTCAAGCCATACGCTCAGCCCACTTTCGGCCGGTACATCGATGCGAACGAAGCGGCGCACGCCATGGTTCACCCAGTGCGCAATCAGTGCCTGCGCGCCGGGCTGGTCGGGCGCCACCACGGGGCCGATCAGTTGTCCCTTGCCGAAGTCGCGCCGGAACGAGAAGCCCAGTGCGGTGCCGTCGCGGTCCAGCACGACGCCGTCGCCGCGCTCGATCAGCCGTTCCAGCAGCGCGTCGCGCGGCATGCCGGTGGCCAGTTGATCGAGCGCCTGAAGCGCCGTGGCATCCGAGCGGCCGAGTGGACGCAGCCGCGCGCCTGGCGCCAGGCCGATGATCGGCGCCGACTGCGCGATACCTTGATGCTGGTGGATCTCGCCGACCGCCTGGAAGCCAAGCGACGCATAGAGCTTGCGCGCGCCGGCGGCGGTGTGCAGCAGCACGGAGCGCTCACCAAGATCCTCGAGCAGCAGACTCACCATGCGCCGCCCAATGCCTTTGCGCTGGAAGGCGGGGGCAACGAGCACCATGCCCAGCGTTGCCCAGGCCGGGCCGAATCGCCACGCCAGGGCCGTACCCACCAGCTTGCCCTGATGCTCCACGGCGATGCCGTCGCCAAGCATCAGCAAGCGCCGCCAGTCGTCCATGCGGTGCGGCCAGCGCGAACTGCGCGAGAGTTCCACCGCGGCTTCAAGGTCCGCCGGGCCAAAGGGCCGGAACGCAAAACCGTCGATCTCCTCGGTCATGAAGTACGCCTCCCGTGATCCCGTGATTCGATTCGAACCCGCATTGTGAGCGTGGATGGCGCATCCGCGCTAGAACGAACTTGCTGGATTGCGGCGATGCGGCAAGCGCGCTGGCGGCGGGCACGCAAAACGGGATGCGCTGCACCCGATCCGGGAAATCCCTAGCGAAAAGTACCGTTAAGCGTGCAATGAACCAGCCTGGCGCACGCCTGAGCACGCCATGCCGAAACAGGCCACTCAAACCATAGTTTCATTCTTCGTGGGGAAGGAAGACGCTACAACCTTGTGTGTCGAGCATGCTCCAATGCATTCATGACGAACGCATGACGAGGCAGCCAGCCTGCCGCGTTCGCATGGTGCAGTTGCACAGAGCCCCTGTTATCGATGCGGGTGTCCTGGCAGATGGCCCGTCAGAATCCACGGAGAGCACGTTCATGAAGCTTGAGTCCTACTGGCTCGATTCCGCGCCGCGCTTCCAGCCGCAAGCACAGGAATTGCCCGCCAGGGCCGATGTGGTGGTCATTGGCGGCGGCTTCACCGGCCTGTCCGCCGCGCTGGCCCTGGCACGCAAGGGCGCCTCGGTGGTCGTGCTGGAAGCGGGCAACGTGGCCAGCGAAGCCTCCGGCCGCAACGGCGGGCATGTGAACAATGGCCTGGCGGTGGACTACGCCGGCCTGGCCGCGAAGCTGGGCGCCGATCGTGCCCGCGCGATGTATCGCAGCTACGATGCGGCCGTCGACACGGTGGAACGCATCATTGGCCAGGAAGGCATCGCTTGCGACTTCAAGCGCAATGGCAAGCTGAAGCTGGCCAGCAAGCCGGAGCACTATGAAGCGCTTGCCCGCACCTATGAGCAATTGCGCGCCAACGTGGATCCCGACGTCGAACTGTTCGACGCCAGCCAGGTGCGCGACGAGGCGCGCAGCGACAGCTTCCATGGCGGGCTGCTCCAGCGCAAGAGCGGGCAGATGCACATGGGGCGCTTTGCCGCCGGCCTGGCCGAGGCCGCCGAGCGCCATGGCGCGCGGATCTTCCAGCAGGCTGCGGTCAGCGGCTGGGAGCGCGGCGGCAGCGGCTTTCGCGTGCACAGCGCGCGGGGTAGCGTGAGCGCCAGTCAGGTGCTGGTAGCCACCGGCACCACGCGCCACGGCCCCTTCAGCACGTTCAGCTACTGGCGCCGGCGCATCGTGCCGATCGGCAGCTTTATCGTCGTCACCGAGCCGCTGGCGCAAGAGATCGCCGCCACGCTGCTGCCGGGACGGCGCACCTATGTCACCACCGCCAACCTGCACAACTACTTCCGCCTTACCGCCGACAACCGGATCATTTTTGGCGGACGCGCGCGCTTTGCCATGTCGGGGATCAAGTCGGACCAGGCGAGCGGGGATATCCTGCGCGCCGCGCTGACGCAGATCTTCCCGGTCATCAAGGAGGTTGGCATCGACTACTGCTGGGGCGGCCTGGTCGACATGACGCGCGACCGCCTGCCGCGGGCAGGCGAGCGCCGCGGCGTCTACTACGCCATGGGCTACAGCGGGCACGGCACGCAGATGTCCGTGCACATGGGCCAGTGCATGGCCGAATTGATGAACGGCACCATGGGCGCCAATCCTTGGCAGGGGTTGCCGTGGCCCGCCATTCCCGCCTATTTCGGGCAGCCCTGGTTCCTGCCCGTGGTCGGGATCTACTACAAGCTGAAAGACCGCCTGCGATGACCGCCTGCCGGTAACAGCCAGACACGTTGTTGATGACTTGAAACCAAGGCCGCGAGGCGGCTATGTCTTCCATCCCCCCTGGAGCGCCTATCATGACTACAGATGCCAAGAAACTGCGGGACCTGCTTGGTGGCGAAAACAACTCGCTGATTTTACGTGCGCTGCAGCAGGGTGCGTCGCGCCGTGACGTGCTGCGGATCCTCACGGCCTGCGGCATGCAGGCCACGCTGGCCGGCGGGCTGGCTTCGACGGCCACTTCCGTCTTCGCGCAGACCCCCAAGCGCGGCGGCAAGATCCGCGTGGCGGGTAATACCGCCTCGGTCTCCGACACGCTGGACCCCGCCAAGCAGTCGAACCAGACGGACTACGTGCGTGGCACCATGTTCTACAACGGCCTCACATCGCTGGACTCGCGGCTGGCGCCGCAGCCCGCGCTTGCCGAGGAATTCCATAGCAGCGACGCGACCGTCTGGACCTTCAAGCTGCGCAAGGGCGTGATGTTCCACGACGGCAAGCCGCTCACGCCGGCCGACGTCGTGTATTCGCTGATGCGCCATAAGGACCCGGCCACCGGCTCCAAGGCCAAGGCGCTGGCCGACCAGATCGAGGAAGTGAAGGCCACCGGCCCGAACGAAATCCGGGTCAAGCTGACTTCGCCCAATGCCGACTTCCCCGTGGTGGTGGGCACCTTCCACTTCCATATCGTCAAGGACGGCACCAAGGACTTCAGCAAGGGCATCGGCACTGGCCCTTACAAATGCAAGGAGTTCAATCCCGGCGTGCGCTCGATTGGCGTGCGCAACGAGGCGTACTGGAAGCCCGGCAAGCCCTACCTGGACGAAATCGAATACGTGGGCATCGGCGACGATGCGGCACGGGTCAACGCGCTGCTCTCCGGCGACCTGCAACTGATCGGCTCGGTCAATCCGCGCTCGGTGCAACGCATCGCGCAGACACCGGGCTTTGGCATCTTCGAGACGCCGTCCGGGCAGTACACCGATCTCGTCATGCGGCGCGACGCGGCCCCGGGCAACAATCCCGATTTCGTGCTGGCCATGAAGTACATGTTCGACCGCGAGCAGATGCGGCGCGCGGTGCTGCTCGGCCATGGCGTGATCGGCAACGACCAGCCGATCGACCCGACCAACCGCTTCTATTTCCCCGGCTTGCCGCAACGGCCTTACGACCTGGACAAAGCCAAGTTCCATCTGAAGAAGTCGGGGCTCGCCGGTGCCAACCTGCCCCTGGTCGCGTCCACGGCCGCGCTCTACTCCGTGGATATCGCGCTGGTACTGCAGCAGACTGCGCAGAAGGCGGGTTTGAACCTGGACGTCAAGCGCATGCCGCCGGACGGTTACTGGTCCAACTACTGGATGAAGAGCCCGCTCGGCTTCGGCACGGTGAACCCGCGCCCCAGCGCCGATACCCTGTTCACGCTGTTCTTCAAATCCGATGCCACCTGGAACGAAGCCGGCTGGAAGAACGAGAAGTTCGACCAGATGCTGCTGGCGGCGCGCGCCGAGATCGACGAGGCCAAGCGCCGCAAGCTGTACGCCGACATGCAGGTGATGGTCAGCGAGCAGGGCGGCATCGGCATCCCGATGTTCCTCAACAGCCTCGATGGCCATACCTCCAAGCTTAAGGGCCTGGCCCCGATGGGGCTCGGCGGCCTGATGGGCTACTCCTTTGCTGAACATGTCTGGCTAGACGCCTGATCACCGGCAGACGCTCATGAATCTACTCATTCTCAGACTTCTCGCGACGCGCCTGGGCGCGGCCGTGGTGTCGCTGGCAGCCGTGTCTGTGCTCGTGTTTGCGATTACCGCCTTGCTGCCGGGCGACGCCGCGCAAGAGCAGCTTGGCCAGGCCGCCACGCCCGAGGCCGTCGCCGCGCTGCGTCAGCAGATGGGACTGGACAGCCCCGCGCCGGTACGCTACTTCAGGTGGCTTGGCGGCGTGGTGGCCGGGCAGCCGGGGGATTCGCTGGTGAGCAAGATGCCGGTGGCCACGCTGATCGGCCGCCGCCTGCCGAACTCGCTGATGCTGGCGGCGGCCACCGCGCTCATCTCGGTGCCCGTGGCGCTGCTGCTCGGCATCGCGGCGGCGGTATGGCGCGGTACATGGTTCGATCGCGCGATCAGCGTCGGCTCGGTCGCCGTGGTCTCGGTGCCGGAGTTCCTGGTGGCCACGCTCGCGGTGCTGGTGTTCGCCGTGAAGCTGCACTGGCTGCCGGCGCTTTCCAGCATGAGCGACGTCTATTCATTCGGGCAGATGCTGCGCGCGTTTGCGATGCCGGTGCTATGCCTGTGCCTGGTCATCATTGCCCAGATGGTGCGCATGACCCGCGCGGCGGTGATCGACCAGCTACGCATGCCGTATATCGAGATGGTGCGCCTCAAGGGCGCTTCCCCGGCGCGCACGGTATTGCTGCACGCCCTGCCCAACGCGGTGGGCCCTATCGCCAACGCGGTTGCGCTGAGCCTGTCCTACCTGCTCGGCGGTGTGATCATCATCGAGACGATTTTCAACTACCCCGGCATTGCCAAGCTGATGGTCGACGGCGTTTCCCAGCGCGACATTCCGTTGGTGCAATCCTGCGCCATGATCTTCTGCGCCGCGTACCTGATGCTGGTCACCGTCGCCGACGTGTTCAGCATTGTCTCCAACCCTAAACTGCGCCACCAATGAACCACGCTCTCACTCCCGCAGCGAAGGATGCCGAGGCCGTCCTTCGTCCGCGCCGTTTTCCGCGCCTGTCGGCCACAGCCTGGATCGGTGCGGCGATCGTGGCGTTCTGGCTGGCCATGATCGTGTTCGGCCCCGTGCTCGCGCCATATGACCCCGGCGAGATGCTCAACGGCGTCGACGTGTTCGCGCCGACGAGTCTGGCGCACTGGTTCGGCACCGATTATCTCGGTCGCGACATGCTCAGCCGGGTGCTGATGGGCGTGCGCTACACGGTTGGTGTGGCGCTGATCGCCACGCTGGTTGCCAGCGGCCTGGGCGTGACGCTGGGCTTGCTGGCAGCCGTGAGTAACCGCTGGATTGACGGGGCGCTGAGCCGCAGCCTGGATGTGCTGGTGGCGATTCCCAGCAAGATGTTCGCGCTGGTGGTGGTGGCAGCGTTCGGCTCGTCGATCCCGACGCTGATCCTCACCGCGGCCCTCGCCTATACACCCGGCGCGTTCCGCATCTCGCGCTCGCTCGCGGTCAATATCAACACGATGGACTATGTGCTGGTGGCGCGCACCCGAGGCGAGGGGCTTGCCTACATCATGCGCCGCGAGATCCTGCCCAACATCATGGGCCCGGTGCTGGCCGACTTCGGCTTGCGCTTTGTCTACGTGGTGCTGCTGCTGGCCGGCATGAGCTTCCTGGGGCTGGGTGTGCAGCCGCCGTTTGCGGACTGGGGCTCGCTGGTGCGGGAGAACATCGGCGGCCTGGACCAGGGCGCCGTGGCCGTGATCGCCCCGGCCATTGCCATTGCCACGCTGACCATCGGCGTGAACCTCCTGATCGACAATCTTCCCGGGCACGCACGGCGTGACGAGCAAGGACACTGAGATGAGCGCGAACCAGTCCAATCCGTCTGGCCTGTCCAGCGCTTCCAGCGATCTGGTTGAAGTCAGGGACCTGCATATCGTCGCGAAGGCGGCGGACGGGTCCGAGCAGACCATCGTCAACAAGGTTGGTTTCTCGATCGGCAAGGGCGAAGTCCTGGCGCTGATCGGGGAGTCCGGCTCCGGCAAGACCACCACGGCGCTGGCGTTGATGGGCTATGCCCGGCAGGGCTGCCGCATCGCCGGCGGCCATATCCGCATCGGGCAGACCGACGTACTCGCACTGTCCCCACGTCAGTTTTCGGCATTGCGCGGCCGTACGGTGGCCTACATCGCGCAGAGCGCGGCGGCATCGTTCAACCCGTCCAGGACGATTCTCGACCAGGTGGTCGAGGCTGCGCTGATCCACAAGGTCATGCCGCGCAGCGAGGCCCAGAAGAAAGCTATCGCACTGTTCCGCGATCTTGCGCTGCCCGATCCGGACCATATTGGCGAGCGCTATCCCCACCAGGTGTCCGGCGGGCAATTGCAGCGCCTGATGGCCGCCATGGCATTGATCACCGATCCGGCGCTGGTCATCATGGACGAGCCGACCACCGCGCTGGACGTCACCACGCAGATTGAAGTGCTGCGCGCGTTTCGCAGCGTGGTGCGGGACCGCGGCACCACGGCGGTCTATGTCACGCACGATCTCGCCGTAGTCGCGCAGATCGCGGACCGCATCATGGTGCTGCGCCGCGGCGACCATCAGGAAACCGGCTCCACGCAGCAGATCATCGAGGCGCCCACGCACGAATACACGCGCAGCCTGCTGGCGGCCGCCAGGCCGCTGCCGCATCCGGCCACGTCCGCCGCGGAGCCGGCGGCACAGCCACTGCTGCGGATCGCCGCGCTGGAGGCCGGGTACGGCCGGCCCGGTGCCGACGGCTTGCCGGCCAAGCGCGTGCTCTACGACATCAACCTGAGCGTGGGGCGCGGCCAGACCATCGGCGTGATCGGCGAGTCCGGATCGGGCAAGACCACGCTGGCCCGCGTGATCGCCGGCCTGATGCCGCCGGCGCGTGGCGAGATCACGTTCGACGGCAAGCCATTGCCACCGGAACTCGCACATCGCAGTCGCGAGCAGCTGCGCCGCATCCAGATCGTGTTCCAGAATGCGGATACCGCGCTCAACCCGGCCCAGACGGTCGAAGACATCTTGTCGCGGCCGTTGCAGCTCTACCACGGGTTGCGTGGCGACGCGCTGCGCCAGCGCGTCGCGAAGCTGCTAGGGCTGGTCCAGCTACCGTCCAGTGTGGCGCAACGCTCGCCGCAAGGCCTCTCGGGCGGGCAGAAGCAGCGCGTGAACCTGGCGCGTGCCCTGGCGGCTGAGCCGGACCTCATCCTGTGCGACGAAGTCACGTCGGCGCTGGATACCGTGGTGGGCGCCGCTATCCTGGAGCTGATGGCGGAACTCCGGCGCGAGCTGGGCGTGTCGTACCTGTTCATCAGCCATGACCTGAACACCGTGCGCTCGATCTGCGACGAGGTGGTCGTGATGTACGCCGGCCGGGTTGTGGAGGTGGCGCCGCGCGATGCGCTGGCTCATCCGCCGCATCATCCGTATGCCGAGCTGCTCAGCGCTTCCGTGCCCCAATTGCGGCTTGGCTGGCTCGATGCATTGGCCGTCAAAGCTACGGAGGCCGGCGCGGGTGCGCCCGCCGCGGGTTGTCCGTTCTTCGATCGCTGTCCGGTGCGTATCCAGGGTGTGTGCGATGCGCAGACGCCGCCACGCCGGCAGATCGGAGGCGAGGTGGAAGTCTTGTGTCATCACACGAGGGAAGATCTGTTGGCGCTGAGTAGGGCGGCCATAGCTGCGTCCGCATTGAATTGAAGGTTGTGAAGGTTGGGGTGAAGTGCATATGCCAGCGCGGACAGGCCATTGGGGATGCACTTGTGCAATGTGTATGGTTTTCAGCCCGCGTCGGCGGGCCACTATGACAAACCAAGATTGCGGCCGCATTCCATGACACGCCTTCCGCCGATGCAATTCTCGTCAAGCTCGGTAGATTTTGCGAGCGAATCAACGGAGCACGACACTAGCCACGGGTGACGCTTGTCTCAGGCCTATACAGCGAAGGACAATGGGGCCGCTCTTGAGGCTGGGCAGAATGGAATCTCCTTGGGTATTGGTATCGTTTGACTGCCGTCGAGATCAAACAACGGACCCGGCTGACGTCGCGAACAGCGGGTGGCGCTGTGTCATCTGATCATGTGCGGCCCTCATCCCCGGCTGAATAACCGGAGGCCGCACCTAGTCCCGTGCAGCCAAGACGCCAGAAGACGCGGTTGAGACTGGCCGTCGCATTCTCACCGCTCCTTGATATGCGTCGTTTTGTCCTGGGCCGCCGCCTCGGCACGCCAGCCGCCTCCCAATGTTCTGAACAAGGTCGCCAATGCGATCTGTCGCTGCGCGCCCACTTCGATCAGTGCGGTCTGGTTGAGGAAGTCGCTGCGTTGGGCGTCCAGGTAGCGCAGGTAGTCGTCGACTCCGGCACTGTAGCGTGCCTGGGCCAATCGCAGCGCTTCCTGGCTGCTTTGCACCAGCGCGCGCTGCGACGCTTCTTCGCGGCGCAGCGTGCCGGTGGCTGCCAGTGCGTCGGAGACTTCCTTGAAGGCAGTTTGGATGCTCTTCTCATACGCGGCAATGGCCATGTCCTTCCTGACCGTGGCCAGATCTAGATTGAAGCGGTTGCGGCCACCGTCGAAGATTGGCAAGATGATCTGCGGAGCGAAGGACCAAGCGCGCTGCCCCGCACTAAACAGGTCCACCAGGTCCGCGCTAGAGTTGCCGAACTGTCCCGTCAACGTGATGCGCGGGAAGAACGCTGCGCGCGCGGCACCGATGCTGGCGTTGCGTGAGCTTAGTTGATATTCCGCGGCCCGGATGTCGGGACGGTATATCAGAAGATCGGAGGGAGTTCCGGCGGCAATATCCTGTACCAGGAGAGAGCTGGTGGCCGGGTACTTCGACAGGTAGGCACTCAGGTCTCTCACACCCACCAGCAGGCCAAGTGCGTTGCTGGTTTGCCGGAATTCGCGATCGATGCGCTCCAGTTCGACCTTCGCTTGTTCTGTCAGCCCTAGCGCCTCTTGGTAGTCCAGCGCCGTCGCTGTTCCGGCTTGACGTCGACGCCTGATCAACCCTAGCGAGGCCTCCCTGGACTCCAGCGTCTGTACGGTCAGGACATATCGATGCTGCGTGCTGTCGCGCATTAGGTAGGTCTGGATCACTTCGGCTACCAGGGTGATTTGAACACCGCGGGCGGCTTCTTCGGTGGACAGGTATTCCTGCAGCGCCGCTTCCGACAGGTTGCGCACGCGGCCGAACAAGTCGAGCTCGAACGCTGTCAGCCCGACTCCCGCCTGGTAGCTTTCCTGGATCACCGTGCGTCCTGAGGCACCCAGGTCGGCGGGCACACGTTGCCGCGCGCCGCCGCCCTGCGCACTGAGTCCCGGTAGTTGGTCAGCGCGTTGCACGCCGTACTGGGCGCGTGCCGCCTCAATGTTGAGCAGGGATTGTCGGAGGTCGCGATTGTTGTCCAGCGCTAGCTCGATCAGTTTGCGCAACCGTTCATCGGTAACGAAGGTTTGCCAATCCATGGTGGCCGCGGAGGGGGCCTGCGTAGAGTTCTTTTCCGCGAAACTCCATTCCTCAGGAATGGGCGCTGCAGGACGTTGGTAGGTCGGTGCAAGCGAGCAGCCCGCAAGCACCAGGCTCGCGGCCAGCGCGCACAGCGGCAGATGTTTGGAGATGGTTTTGATGGGTTTCATTCCGCGCCCTCGTGGCTCGCTGGAAGCGCAGGCTCATTGGGTTGTTGCTTCTGCATCTTCTTGCGCGCGAACAGCGACAGCACGGAGACGAAAAAGATCGGGACGAAGATCACGCCTAGCAGGGTAGCGGTCAGCATGCCGCCAATCACGCCGGTGCCGATCGCCCGTTGGCTGGCCGCGCCGGCGCCGGTGGCGATTGCCAACGGTACCACACCGAGGATGAATGCCAGCGAGGTCATCACAATGGGACGAAAGCGCAGCCGCGCAGCCTCGATCGCCGCTTCGACCAGCGTATGGCCTTGCTCGCGCAGGTCCTTGGCGAACTCCACGATCAGGATGGCGTTCTTTGCGGCCAGACCGATGATGGTGATCAGTCCGACCTTGAAGTAGACATCGTTAGACATGCCCAGCACCGTCACGGCTAGCACCGAGCCCAATGCGCCGATCGGAACGATTAGCATCACCGAGACAGGGATGGCCCAGCTCTCGTACAGAGCCACCAATAGCAGGAACACCACCACAATGGCCAATCCGAACAGGAATGGTGCCTGGGCGCCGGCGAACTTCTCTTGGTAGGACAGGCCGGACCACTCGTAGCCGATACCCTCGGGAAGCTCGGAGACAATGCGCTCGATTTCGGCCATCGCTTCACCTGTGCTGTGGCCTGGGGCGACGTTGCCAGATATCTTGAAGGCGGGATATCCGTTGTAGCGCGAGATCTGGACCGGGCCGGTCTCCCAGGCAATGGTGGCAAAGGCGCTCAGCGGCACCTGTTCGTCGCTGGAGTTGGGCACGTTGAGCTTGAGGAGGCTCTCGGGTGTCATGCGGTCACTGACATCGGCCTGCACCACTACGCGCTGCAGGCGACCGGCATTGGCAAATTCGTTGACGGTAGCCGAGCCGTAGGCGCTGGAAATCGCATGATTGATGGTGTCGAAACCGACGCCCAGTGCCTTGGCCTTCTCCCGGTCAATGTTCAAGCGCAGTTGCGGCGCGTCTTCCAAACCTTCCATCATCGCGTAGAGGAAGACCGGCGATGTGTTGGCCTTGTACAGCAGCGTATCGCGGGCGGCCATCAGTGCCTTCCGGCCGAGTCCGCCCCGGTCTTGCAGGCGCAGGGAGAAACCACCGGAGTTACCCAGGCCTTCGATGGGCGGCGGGTCCACAGCCATCACCTTGCCATCCGATAGTCCAGCGAAATGCGTGTTGAAGGCCGCCACCTCGTCCGAGGCCGACTTCCCTTTTCCACCACGTAAGGACCAGTCCTTGAGTGTAGGGAAGCCCAATCCGGCATTCTGGCCGGTGCCGGAGAAGCTGAAGCCCATGAGCAGGGTGCTCGAGGCCGTGCCGTTACGTGCCATTATGTAGTCCTCCAGCTTCTTGGCCACTGCCTCAGTGCGTGCATGGGCAGCACCGGGGGGCAACTGCACGTCAACAACGTAGTAGCCCTGGTCCTCGACTGGCACGAATGACTCAGGCAGTCGCGTATAGAAGAATCCCAGCACCACCACGATGCTCGCGTAGATCATCATGTAGCGCCCGGTGCGCCGCAGCAGGCGCGAGTTCATGCGCTCGAAGTGGCTGGTAAGCAGGGCGAACTTGCGGTTAAACCAGCCGAAGAAGCCTTTCTTCTCGTCGTGGTGGCCCCGGGGAATCGGCTTGAGCAGGGTGGCACACAGTGCGGGGGTCAGGGTCAGGGCGAGGAAGCCGGAGAGCAGGATCGAGACCGCCAGCGACAGCGAGAACTGCTGGTAGATCACACCCACTGACCCGCTCATGAAGGCCAGTGGCAAGAAAACCGCAGACAGTACCAGGGTGATGCCCACGATGGCGCCGGACACCTGCTGCATTGCCTTGACCGTGGCGTCGCGCGGCGACAGTCCTTCGTCAGCCATGAGCCGCTCGACGTTCTCCACCACCACGATGGCATCGTCGACCAGGATGCCAATGGCGAGCACCATGCCGAACATGGTCATCATATTGACCGAGAAGCCCAGCGCGTACATCACCGCCAGCGTGCCCAGCAGACACACCGGCACCACGACAGTGGGCACCAGGGTATAGCGGAAGTTCTGCAGGAACAGGAACATCACCAGGAACACCAGCACCACTGCCTCGACCAGGGTGTGGATCACCTTTTCGATGGCCACGTCGACGAAGCGAGAAGTGTCGTAAGGCACCGAGTACTCGATGTTGGCCGGGAACGTCTTCGACAGTTCCTGCAGGCGGGCCTTGACGGCCTTTGCGGTCTGCAGGGCATTAGCGCCAGGGCTCAGCTGCACGGCTGCCGCTACGCCATTCCTACCGTTCATGCGCGAGTCGAAGTTGTAGTTCTGGCGGCCAACCTCCATGCGTGCGACGTCCGCCAACGTCACCTTGGAGCCGTCGGCGTTTGCACGCAGCACGATCCGACCGAACTCGTCGGTGTTGTCCAGCGTGCCCTTGACGGCGATGGTGGCGGTCAGCTCCTGTTCGGCGCCGCCTGGGCGGCTGCCGAAGGCCCCAGCGGGCACCTGCGTGTTCTGAGCGGCAATTGCGGCATTGACGTCCGCCACCGACAGCCCGTAACCCAGCAGCTTCTGCGGATCGATCCACACCCGCATGGCCGCCTCGGCCGCGAAGAACTGCAGCTTGCCAACGCCGGGCACGCGGCGGATCTCATTGTTGATGTTGCGCGCGGCGTAGTCCGCCAAGCCGACCACGTCTTTGCCGGCAGCGTCCCCTTTGTAAGTCAGGGAGTAGATCATCAGGAAGCCGGCGCTGGCCTGCTCCACCTGAATGCCCTGTTGGGTGACCGCGGTGGGCAGCCGGGCCTCTGCCTTCTTTAGACGGTTCTGCACGTCCACCTGGGCAAGTCTCGGGTCGGTGCCGGGCTGGAAGGTAACGACGATCTCGCCGATGCCGGAGGAACTGCTGGACGAATCGTAATACAGCAGGTCCTTGGCGCCGTTGAGCTCCTCCTCGATGACACTGATCACCGAGTCGACCACGGTGCTTGCCGAGGCACCGGGATAGGTCGCGCTGATCGTGATCTGGGGGGGCGCGACTGTCGGGAACTGGGCGACCGGCAGCGACGGGATCGCAAGCAGGCCGGCGAGAGAGATGAAGATTGCGACGACCCACGCGAAGTTGGGTCGATCAATGAAAAACTTGGGCATGCTCGATCCTCGCGAATGCGCGCGTTGGCGGCGTTTGGGTTCAGTTGCGCGCATCGCTGGGAGAGGGGGAGGCGGCTAACTTGCCTGCAGGAGCCGTCGCTGCGGCGACGCTGACCTTTGCGCCTGGACGGACCGCAGTGACACCACCGACGATTACCCGTTCGCCCGGCTTCAGGCCTTCGAGAACGTGCCAGTCCGAGCCACGCATCGCGCCGGTCCGAACTGGACGCGCTTGTACGACCTGGTCCTGGTCCACGACCAGCACCTGCGCCTTACCGTCTGCGCTACGCTGCAGGGCGCGCTGAGGCACTAGGATTGCCTCCGGATCGCTACCCTGACTGGTATGCACGCGTACGTACGCACCGGGCAATAGCAGGCCGTCTGGGTTGGCGAACTGACCGCGCAATGAGACTTGGCCAGTGCCACGGTCCACGGTGATGTCGGAGAACAGCAGTTGCCCGTCGCGTTTCTGATCCGTGCCTTCGAGGGTGATCGAGATGGGTGCGCCCTTACCACCGTGGGCCGCACGACCGTCGGCCAAGGTGGCGCGCATGCGCACCACGTCGGCAACCGGCTGCTTGAAATCGGCGTAGATCGGATCGAGTTGCTGGATTGTCGCCAACGCAGTGGCCTCGTTGTGCCCAACCAGTGCGCCTTCAGTCACTAGAGCCCGGCCGATGCGCCCGGAAATGGGTGCTTTGACCGTGGCGTAGTCCAGATTCAACTGAGCCGTCTCGACATCAGCCTGGGCCGACTGCCGAGCGGCCTGCGTGCTTTTGAACTTGGCCTGCGCGGCATCGAAGTCCTGTTGGCTCACGGCGTCGATCTTCACCAGCGGCTCGTAGCGCTTGACCACGGCCTGGGCTTCGAACAACGCGGCCTCTGTTTTGGCCAGTTCGCCTTGCGCCCGCGACAGCGTTGTCTTGAACGGCGCCGGATCAATACGAAACAGCACATCACCAGCCTTTACATCGGCGCCCTCTACGAAATGGCGCTTCAACAAGATCCCCGCCACGCGAGCACGCACCTCGGCTACACGGACCGGCTCGATACGCCCAGGCAGGTCGCTGGCCAGTTCGAAGGGTTGCGGCTGCACTGTCACAACTTCGACGGAAGGCGTTGCAACGTTCCTAGCATGGTCCACCGCCTCCCCACAACCGCTTGCCAACACCGCCGCGGCGAGCGCAATCATGGGTCGCCACCCCCCTCTTTGTCGTTCGATGATCACTGGAATCCCTCAGACTGGAAATGAAAAATTATGCGTCAAATAGTACTTTAAAATTCCCAATGAATCAAAATAGATTCATTTGATCAAATAATGTTGACGTTTGACAAAAACCATGAACAAGATTCGTCACTGAGATGAGACTATGCGGACGACGGCTCAGAATGAGTCAAAAGAGACTCATTTGATCTACTATCAAATCTTTGAGGAATGAATGACGGCTCCAAGCGCGCAAATGGAAGACAACAGGCTCCTGGCCTCCCTGGCACTTGCGATGGTCGAGCGACCGCGCGCCACCCTGCAAGAGCTGGCCAAAGCGATTGGCGTCAGCAAGGCGACGCTCTACCGTTTCTGTCGCAGCCGCGAGCAGTTGGTTGAGCGGCTGATGAGGCACAGCGCCACGCTTATCACCGAGGCTATCCAGACGGCGGACCTGAATGCGTCGCCCCCGCTGGAGGCGCTCAAGCGTCTGATCACCAACAACCTGGAACATCGGGAGCTGATGGCATTCCTGATGTATTACTGGAAAGATGCCTCGGCCGAACCGAGTGCGGAGGCCGATTGGGAGAACGCGCTGGACGCGTTCTTCCTCCGCGGGCAGCATGAGGGCGTGTTTCGCATTGACATCACAGCGCCCGCACTGACCGAAATCTGGGTCTCCATCCTTATCGGGCTGGTGGATGCCGAACGCCGCGGCCGCGTCGCCAGAGCTGGTATGGTGGCCTTGGTGGAGCGCGTGTTTCTCAATGGCGCGTCCGCCGCGTGATGTCTATTTCATCCTAGGTACGCATGGCCGCTGCGATAGGCAGCGGATGCGCCGAGAGTGGGCGAGCAATTCCGGATGGATGCCCAGATGGATGAACAAGCCACCCGTGAGGGCATCCAGGATGCTTCCACGGGAGCTGGCCATGCAGAGCAGCGAGCAGCGACTGGCCAGAACGCGTGGCGACGCACAGCCGCTGTAGGAGTAACTGCATTTGGCTGCAAATCGAGCGCTGCCGAGGGCAGCGTCACGGCCAAAGGGCTGGATTACAGCCTCAAAAACCGAGCGGTGCTGACGCGCAACCTGCTTGTGCTGCATGACGGCCCATAACATGTAATAGCAGTCGCTCCAACCTCGTGCCGATAGGTTTGCAGCGTGGCGGAATCCCCGACGCTGCCGGCCGAGACGCCGTGCTTCCGCATCGACCACTTCGCGCTGGACGTTCCCGCCGACCTGCCGGAGGCCGTGCGTGCCCCTGGTGTGCGGATTGCACTTACACCCCATCTCCGGTACCGGCTCGTCGGCCAAACCATCCGCATGGGGACCTGAAAGGTTTTAGCATCACAGCTGACCAACGGCTTGTTGCCCTCTTCCATATCTTCCATAGCCAAGGGGAGAGGACAACCTGATCGCGCGTGCCAGTAAACCTCTACGCTGCCACCAGCGTTATAGGGGTTCTTCCTCTTGTGGGCCAACGCCTTTTGGAGTCATCGTGCAGTCTTCAAAGTCCACTCTCCGCCGATTCCCACGCTTCGCGACAATTGGCTGCGCGGTCCTTGTGACCTGCGTCCTTGTCGGTTCCAGCCCGAAAGCGCTGGCAAACGACGCCCGTCCATTTGTACATCCAGGGCTGCTTCACACACAGCAGGATTTCGACCGGATGCGCGTCAAGGTCGCTAGCGGGAATCAGCCCTGGGCCGCCGGCTGGCAGAAGCTCGTCACCAATCGACATGCGTCGCTGGGTTGGAGACCGAACCCGGAGCCGATCGTATATCGGGGTGCGGACGGGCAACATGCGGAGAACTATGCGGCGCTCTTCAATGATGCCGCAGCTGTCTATGCCTTGGCATTGCGCTGGAGGATTTCAGGCGACGACACATATGCCGACAAGGCAGTCGGGATTCTGAACTCCTGGTCATCGACTTTAACCGCCATTGACGGCACGTCGGACAAGTTCCTGGCCTCGGGGATCTATGGCTACCAGCTAGCGAACGCGGCAGAGCTTCTGCGGGGCTATTCGAACTGGAACCCAGCCGACTTCCGCCGCTTCCAGGCCATGATGCTGGCCGTCTTCTATCCAATGAACCACGACTTCCTGGTTCGCCACAACGGCGCGAAGATCGACCACTACTGGGCGAACTGGGACCTCGCGAACATGAACTCGATGCTGGCCATTGGCGTGCTCGCGGATCGCCGCGACATATACGATGAGGCGATCGAGTATTTTAGGCATGGCGCTGGTAACGGTTCCGTTGGGCACGTCGTGTGGAAAGTCCACAATGACGAAATCGGGCAGGTGCAGGAGAGCGGACGTGACCAGGGACACACCATGCTCGACATAGCGCTGCTTGGTACGTTCTGCCAGATGGCATGGAGCCAGGGAGACGATCTGTTCGGTTATGACGGCAGTCGCGTCCTGCTTGGCGCTGAATACGTAGCCCGTTACAACCTTGGCCACGACGTGCCCTACACGCCGTTTGCTAACAGCGATGTCACGCAGGCGACGATCTCAAACAAGTCTCGTGGCGATACGCGCCCGATCTGGGAACTGCTGTACAACCACTATGTGGTACTCAAAGGCATGAACGCCCCCAATGTGAAAGCCTTCGCAGAGAAGGTGCGGGTGGAAGGTGGTGGCGGTGACTATGGTCCTAACAGCGGGGGTTTCGACCAGCTTGGATATGGAACGCTGACTTTTACCTTGAAATAGGGGGGTACTTCCCCATAAGCTGGCGTCAGGTAAATCCGCGGAGCGCCAGCGCCAAGACTGCAGGTATCGTCTGTACCAAGACGATACGGCGGCTGATGGTGATGCCGCCCCAAATGCCCGCCACTGCCACGCAGATTAGCCCGAACATGGAGAACGCCGTTGCCACAGTGGCATCGCGCGCCACCAGCCCCAGTACCAGAGCCGCCACCAGGAAGCCGTTGTACAGGCCCTGGTTGGACGCCATCGCAGCAGTTTCGGCGGCTTTCGCGGGTGTCATGTGAAATACCTTCGGCCCGCGCGTCTTCCACAGCGCCATTTCCAGAACCATGATATAGGCGTGGATCAGCAGCACCAGCAGGTAGGCGATTAAGGCGAAGGTTCGGAGCATGGCATTGGTCGGCAGATTGGATGGGCCAATGATAGCGGCACCTCGCGTGCATGGCCATGGTTTCGAGGAGCGGCGGCGGCTGATGCAGGCCAACCTAAGCGCGGCAGGGCATGTGCCTACCCGGGGGCACGATGTAGATGCTGCTGGCGGTCAAGCAGGTCTATTGGTTGCCACTGCGTGCGCTTCACGCCCGGAGCTTGTGCCTCCTGGCATCCCCGGCATTGTCGGTGCCCAATTACTCGAGAATGAGCTGTCGCGCACAAGACTGGTGCGGTCAGCCGACGGTGGATCGCAACGATGAGCTACTGCGCCTGGCGGTCGAGAGCAGGGGGCGCTGTTCGGTGAAGGCGAATGGAAGGTGTGCAAGCACCGCCAGTCGAAGCGGCGCAGTTGGCGCAAAGTGCATCTGGGATTGGCCGTCAAAACTGGGAATGTGCGCGCAGCCGTTATGACGCACGGGGATGTGGATGATGCCAGCAGCGTTGCTGCGGCTTGCAGGATCAGATTCCACCGACGAGAACATCGAAGTCCTCGGTGGTGATGGCGCTTACGACACGAAGGCAGGCCAAGTGGCGATCGCCGCGCGTGGTTCCGTGAGTGCCGTCGGCGCAGGAACTCCGCGCCGACCGCACTCCACCACAAATCAGTCGGGCTTAGACGCAGTCTAGGATTGAGAAAGCGCTTGCGCCGCATGATGGGCTTGCAGTTGCTGTGCCTGTTCTGCATCGGCCTTTAAAACATGTCCCGCCTCCTGACCCGTCAGGTCCACACGCGGGGCGCCATCCACCAGGCAAGTCCGATAGCGGGTGCCGCGGCACAAGTTCCGGATTGCGTCACGCACAACCGCCTTTGGCAGGCCAAGTTCCTGTGCGTGCTGGACAAGGTCGTTGAAGATGCAGATCTTGAACGCTACCTTGGGCGCAGCATTCCTTGGAGAGGTTTGTGGGAAGCGCTTTTGCAGCTTCATGATGGTTTGTGGCAGCGGTTCGATCAGCTCAAGATTGTCAAGGACTCGCTCCGAAAATCACTACGCTGGCCGGCTACGCGGCGTCGCACAGCGCGGTGCGCGAAATGAAGAGTTGCTACCTGAGAACACAACGTTACAACCGTCAACGTACTTGAACAGATTGATCTAGCAAGATCATAGCAACATGAGGTCTAGTGCTCTCTCCCGCAAGAAGCTACATTAATGACGCGAGGTCCGACTCAGCAACGGAGCTGCGTAACGCAGCCAGTCCGGCCGCCTTCACGACTTCTTGCGCTTCGTTGGCACCGCCCGACGCCGCTGCGCCGACGGCTTGATGGGGCGCGGCCAGTGTGCGGGGAGAATGCCACGCGGCCGCGTGCAGAGTACTTACGCGGCCTGTCAGGAAAACGACGTGACGCCGTTTGCATTATCGCATTCCCAATAGGGCTGCTCCGGCGCTATCGAGGCGGATGAGCCCGGCGGAAGGTACCGCCAGCTCAGATGCCGGAAGTTAGCGGCGGGAGCCAGTGAGTATTCAACTGCTTGAGCTACCGTATTCATGCACATTCCCGATCCGTAAGCGCTCATGAAGGCGTGTTGTGCACGAGATGGGTATCGTCGTCGCGACATATTGGCTGCACATAGTTCCTATGCCGTAAATGGAGTCGGCGGAGCGACGGATGGATTGTAGCTATGCCCGAGTCTAGTCAGGCACCACCAACGCAGTGCCAGTTTGCGGTAGTTGTGGGTGTGTTCCTAGTTACGCATCTTCCGTATGCGCGGCATAACGGACGCGTTCGAGGTCGAGTATGAGGATCGATATTCGTTCTTTTTCGTTTGCCGATGCGAAAAGACCGTTAGACTCGCCCCCAACCGAAAATATGGCTGATTTCCCGCCAACGCGGGGAACTGTCGATACCAATCCTGATATGACGCATAGATTCCGGGCGAATGTATCTTTTGCCATCATGTTTTCCGTCCTGAGTGCCGGCGCTTTGGCTCAGACATACCCATCTCGCCCCATCCATATGGTTGTGCCTTATCCGGCGGGTGGTGCTACGGACATCCTGGGTCGCTTGCTCGGCAAGAAGCTTGGCGAGTTGCTCGGGCAGCCGGTCGTGATTGAGAACCGAGCTGGTGCGGGCACGGTCGTCGGCGCAAACTATGTCGCCAAGTCCGCGCCCGACGGCTACACACTATTGATTACTGCTGGCACAACCACCCTTACCATCAACCCGGCCATCCAGTCAAAGCTTCAGTACGATCCGGTGAAGAGCTTCGAGCCTATCGGGTTTGCAACGCGCCTGCCGCTGATAGTGATTGCCAATCCTTCGTTCCCTGCGAAGACCCTGAAAGACGTCGTCCAGGCGAGTAAGGCTACGCCTGGCAAGCTCAACTATGGTTCGTTCGGAGAGGGAAGTACGGCGCATTTCGCGGGCGAACTGTTGTGGTACGCAGTAGGCGAAAAGATCGTCCATGTGCCATACAAGGGTAGCGCTCCAGCCATGAATGATCTGATCGGCGGACAGATTCCGCTTGCTATCGACACGGTCACTGCAGCGGCGCCGCAGATCAAGGCGGGTACCGTGAAGGCGATTGCCGTCACCACAAAGCGCCGCTCGGCGCTGCTGCCGAATGTGCCCACCGTGGAAGAGCAGGGTTATCCCGGCGTCGATGTCGATGCCTGGTCTGTGCTTGTAGCACCGAGAGGCTTGCCGCCGACAGTCAAGGCACGGCTGGAGAAGGCGTTGTCCGACACGGTCAACGACCCCGCCATCCAGAGACAGCTGATCGCGAATGGTTTTGAACCCGCCTATGGCAATGCTGCATCGGCGTCGGCCCTTATTGAGCGGGAACTCCCGCAAATGCGGGCCATTGCGCAGCGGGCCGGCATCCGCATTGACTGAGGTGGACATGCTATTCGAGATCGCGGAGAGATTGCTGAAATAGGCGTCTGGGGCTTGGGGCGCGAGCGCTTTTCCACACGGCATCGGAACGCAGCGCGTAGATGACGAGAATAGTGTGAGCGGTCTACCCGGGTACCTGAGAACCACAAGTCCCAACTAGTTTTTCTCCCCCGTCGCGGTTGACCGGTAGGACTATCGCGTTGCATTGTGCTAAGTGATGGCAAATCCTGAGGCTACGGAGTATCGCGCCGTCGAACTGGCCTAGTTGTTGCAGTAGAAACAATGTCCGCTCATTGCGTTCGGGTGCTGCCACGCTGGCGCTCCTATTTTGCCGCGACAGGTCGCGCTGCGGCATCGAAGAGCGGCCAAACAGCATCCAGGCCGAGATCCTTGATGGCCCGGTTCACGTAGCGGTCGTCAGTCCAGGCATTCACGTCAAAGCGGCTTCGGATCAGCCTGAAGCGATAGGCGTCTTCCATCGAGCGCTGGTTGGACGCACGCACATAGTCGTCAAAGCGCGGTGAATGCCGATGGGTAAGGGGAGTCCCTCGCAGTTCCTCGTCGTAGATCGCCGCGGGAATGCTCCCCGAAGAGGCCCAGAGTTTCAGCACTTCGCCACGATGCGCTTCCTGCGAGGCGTAGCTGGCGGCGCGGACCAGCGCGGCAACCACGCGCTGGGTTAGCTCTGGGTAGGTGCTCGAGAATTTGTCTGTCACCAGCACATGGCCGTTCCCACTCGCAACTGGATTGTTGCGTGTGCTGTAGATGATCCTGGCCTGTTCCCGGGACTCAAGCACCTTGAGGTTCAGCGTGCCGATGATCGCATCGAGGTCACCGGTCTGGAACGCCGCCAGCGAACTGGCGGGCTCCAGGTTGATCGCTTTGATATCGCGCTCGCTCATGCCATGTTGCTCCAGAATCCGATCCACGGCGAGCTGCGTGGCCGTGCCTTTGTGAAAGCCCACGCGCTTGCCGCGCAGTTCGGCAATTGTCTTGATGACGGAGTTCGGGCGCACTGCAACATAGCTGTAGCCGCGCGTGCTGGCCACCATGACCAGTTTGGCCTTGATGCCGACCGAACGCCCGATCACGGATGGCAGGTCGCCCAGCGTGGTGAAATCGAGCTGCTCGTTGGTCAAGGCCTCGTTGACCTGCGGGCCTTGTCCCTTGAAGAAGATCCATTGCACCTTGATGTTGTCCTTCTTCAATTCCTCCTCGATAAAGCCCTTGGCTTGCGCTACCGCCAGCCAGCCCGTGCCGACGCGCGGCGGCGTGCCCACGCCCGCGTTGGAAACCCCGAAGCGCACCTCGGCTGGCAGCTTCTCTGCAAATGCGGGAGCCAGAACCAGCATCAGTGCAAGCACGATAAGACGGTGGAGCAGCACAGGCAGCCTAAGCGCGATCATGTTGTTTGATGGAGGACAGTGGTAAGGAAGGCCGCTGCAAAACGCATGCCTGCCGGCCAGCCGGAGATATGGCCTTTGCGCGCTGAAAGATGCTTCGATCCGGGCAGGGATCGTGTGCGCAAGTGTTGTCACCGCAGCAGCGCGGAGGCCCCGCGGATGGGCATGTGCTACCTGATGGATGAAATCGCGGATGGCATGAACTATGCAAACAGGCCCGGGGGCCGGCACCATCGTCCCTTTTCGACAGGGCTTGCCGTGCTATCCAATTTAAATCGGAGATCCCACATGAACGACCGTCTCAGCCGGTACAACGCATCGCCGTCGGTGGCAGTGAAGGCTGCACTCGACTATCCCGTCATCGACACCGACGTCCATACCAACGACTACACCCCGGCGCTGGAGGACTATGTGGCGAATTACGGCGGCGTGAAGCTGGTCGACGCTTTGCGCAAGGCATCGGCGTCCCGGCGCCGCACGCAAGAAGGCGTCGGCAACGGCAAGAACTGGTACGAGCAGACGCCCGAGGAGCGCCAGTACTACCGTACCATCCGCTCGCCGTGGTGGGCACGCGTCACGCGCAACACGCTGGACGTGGCCACCTATCACTTGCCTGAACTGCTTTACGAACGGCAGGCCGAGCAGGGCTCGGACTACTCCGTGTTGTTTCCCAATAACGTGTTGGCGCCACTGGCAGAGAAGGACGCCGACGTGCGTCAGGCGCTGCAGCGTGCGGTCAATCACTACCACGCTGACCTCTACCGCAAATACAGCGACCGCCTGACTCCGGTGGCCGGCATCGCGCTGAATACACCGCAGGAAGGGATTGAAGAGTTGGAGTTCGCCGTCAAGACGCTGGGCCTCAAGGTGATCAATATCAGCGGCGGCGTGCGCCGACCCATCAAGGCCATCGCCGACAAGTATCCGGCGGCGGAGCATCCGGAGGTGGCGAAGTATGCCTCGTACATCGACTTCTACGGTATCGACAGTGAGTATGACTACGACCCCTTCTGGGCAAAGGTGACCGAATTGGGCGTGCCCGTCACCACCCACTATGGCAGCCAGGGCTGGACCGGCCGCAGCTCGATCAGCAATTACATGAACAACCACATCGGGCACTTCGCCGATGCCTCGGAGGCGTTCGCCAAGGCGCTGTTCTTTGGTGGTGTGACGTGGCGTTTCCCGAACCTGCGTGTGGCCTTGCTAGAAGGCGGTGCGGCTTGGGGCGCCAATGTGTTCATTCACCTGATCGACCGTTTCGAGAAACGCGGCCTGGAAGGGCTGAAGCAATACGATCCCGCCGCCACGGACCGTGCCTTGCTCACGGACTTGTTCCGCCAGTACGGCGCGGACCTGAGTAAAGGCCGTTCTATCGAGGGCGAGGACCTGATCCGCGATACGCTAGGCGCGGCATACACCAGCGGCGCGCGCCAGCCCACCGGCACGGAACTGGAAGACTTTGCCGCTGCGGGCATCAACAAGCCGGAGGACATCCGTGACCGCTGGGTGGACAATTTCTTCTTCGGCTCGGAGTCCGACGACCGCACCATCGCAGCGGCATTCAACGACAAAGCGAACCCGCTAGGGGTCAAGATCAATGCGATCTATTCCTCCGACGTTGGCCACTGGGACGTACCTGACTTGCAGCATGCCTTGTCAAATAGCTGGGGGCTAGTCGAGCAAGGCATCCTCAGCGCGGAGGACTTCAAGGCCTACGTCTTCGGCAATCCCTACAAGTTCTACACGCAAGCGAATACCAGCTTCTTCGACGGTACGGTGGTGGCGCAGCAACTCGGAGCCGGCGCTGTATCGCGAGGTTGAGTCTTGCCGGGCGGTGCCTATGTATTGGAAACCGCCCCCGCGTCGCAGCACTGGAAGGGCCTGGTACCAGCCAGGTCGAACCTCTCGCGCGCCGGCGTGCGCATAGAGCACGGCCTGATTGTCCCACCAGATCAGGTCGCCTCACCGCCATCGGTGCGCATCGCGGAACGGCGGCTTGGCAATATGTGCGTGGTGCCGCCCGATCGGGGCGTGGCCAGCGTCTGCTTCGATGCCGTGCAAATCTGCACCCCCACCGCGAGGAAGGGAGGAGCAAAGGACTGCCTGGTTCCAGATCGGTTCGTGTCAGTCTCCGGATCGTTGTTGGCTCGCCCACGCAAATCCCCAGCCATCCGTGCTTGCTACCGCGTCCGGCATGCCCAGCCGCTTCGGTGCAAAGGGCCCACTGGCCGGAAATTGACGGTGGGGGAGGAGCCATTTCGCGTCCACGTAGGGGTCGGTGTCGATGCGTGTCAGGTCGAGCATCTGGCGAAATCCGGCAGTGCCGACTTGTCCAACGTCTGGCCTGGGAATATCGGCGTGCGATGCGCCTGCAACAGTTGCCGGATCTGCAGGATCGGTGCCGTATCCAGCGGCCGTTTGGCGTCCAGTCCGTGACGAAGGCGCGGAGCTCGCGCCCAGTGGTGCGGGTTCCGAGCTGCCCTGCTACACGGGCACATGATCATGGCTCGCTTACGTGGGAGCACTCGGTGCTCTCCGATAGATGGTCATCTTGGCAGATTTCGGTGGTTGGTGGGGAAGTCCGTTCCCTTGCTGGGCGTGGTGGCTACCGTACGTGTGAGCAAGGCGCGTTCCAGCAGTCAACTCCAGTGCCCAGCGCGGCCCGCCGAGAGACTACTGCGCGCAGTACAGGCGCGGCGACTGCTGCAGATGCGGTAGCAACGCGGCTCGAGACGGCGGGGCTCGCCGATGGGCCTACGGAACGTTCCTCGGTATAGCGCTTGCGGCTTCCTGACACTGCGCGAATATTCATATGTCAAATGGGTTGTGAAACTTTGCGACAAAACGACCACAATGGCGATGGACCGTTTCCAGGGAGCACTCCGATGCCCATGCCGCAACGTTGTCGATGACCGTCGTGTCGCGCAGCCAACATCCCTTTGGCCTACGCGGCTCACATGGAGGATGCCGCGTGCACGTCATCACTGTTAACCGTCCGGACAGAATCAGAGGTAGGGCAGGAAAAGAATGAGCGAATATCATCCCGATCGGCATGGAACGGCGCGAGGCGTCGCCCAGAACAAATTGCTGAAGTTCGCCAAGCCGGAGGAAATGGCCCTGTCGATCCGAGCCAAGGCGCTGGTGTTCAACGATCCGGTATCCGAGCAACTGCTGGCGCACGTAGAGCGCGTTGGTGCCAGTGATGTCACCACGCTGATCGTTGGCGAGACCGGCACCGGCAAGGAACTTGTGGCTCGCCATATCCATGAGTGCAGCGGGCGCGCCGGGCCGTTCGTCGCCGTGAATTGCGGTGCCTTCAGCGAGGCGTTGGTCGACGCCGAACTGTTCGGGCATGAAAGCGGCGCCTTCACAGGCGCCACGCATGCGCGCCAGGGCTGGTTCGAGGCCGCCAATGGCGGCACGCTGTTCCTCGACGAAATCGGCGATATGCCGCTCGCGCTGCAGGTGAAGCTGCTCCGCGTGCTGCAGGAGCGGCAGGTGGTGCGCATCGGAGCGCGCGCGCCGGTTCCCGTCAATGTGCGGCTGATTGCCGCGACCAATGTCGATTTAATGAAGGCGGTGCAGGCGGGGAATTTCCGCATGGATCTGTTCTACCGGCTCAATGTGGCACCGGTGAAGTTGCCGCCGTTGCGCGAGCGGCGCGGCGACATCATGCCGCTGGCTCGCTATTTCGCGGAGACATACGGACGCAAGCTGAGCCTGCCGGAGGTGTCCATATCCGTGCCGGCAGAGCAATCGCTGTTGCGCTACGACTGGCCTGGGAATATTCGTGAACTGGAGAACGTCGTGCACTACGCGCTGATCATCAGCCGCACCGGGTGCATCGAAAGTGCAGACCTGCGCTTGCCGGAGCAGATCGCGCGGGAAGCGCTGGCGCCACGAATGCGCGATGTCGGGCCGGAGGTGCTGATGGAGTCGATGCAGGAGATTCTGCGGCAATTGCTGGAGCAGAAGCATCCGCGCTTGCATGAGGTCGTCGAACGGGCGCTAGTAACAGTTGCCTATGATCATTGCGGGGGAAATCAGGTGCGCGCAGCACGTAGTCTGGATATCTCACGCAATGTCCTGCGCGCGCAACTCAAGCGCTTCGGCCTGCTTGGAGAGTCTTTCATGGTTTCGGTGGACTAGGAGAAAATTGCTGACCATCGTCAGTCGCATGATGCACTACAACGAAGAACGGGCCCGCTTATGCGGGCCTTTGTTCTTTGCAAATTCAATGTTCTTCTCTATTGCTGCGTGGGCAACACCGAGAGCAAGGCCCTTGTTGTCTTGCTAACAGGTCAACAGGAAATCGCTGCGTTATCTCCTTGAAAAGTGGGTTTTCGGCATGGCATGGATTTCGCAATTAGAAATCGGAAAGTCTGCGACAGACCTCACTTAGGGCGCCATTCACGTCAACCACGCATTGCGGTGCACACGCTTTGCGAATAATTCATGGAACATGTCGTGCATCATTCCAAAACAAGACGAGCCAATTACCTGCTGGGGGCGGGCCTATTGGCGATAGCCGGGCATTGCGCTGCGGCGGCACCCAGTACGGAGCAGTTGCAAAAGGAAGTCGAAGAACTGAAAGCCGCGGTACAGAGCCTCAGGCAAGAACTGGCGGCATCCAGGCCAAAGCCCGTGGTGGCAGGCAATCCCGCGTTGACTGCCGAACACGTCACGGTAGCCCCGCAGACACCAACGGCTGCGTCGACGGCCCCTGAAGGCGACTACGCCACCAAGGCCGATATCGATGGCATTCGCGGTGATCTTGAAAACTACAAATACGAGCAGACCCGCAGCCGCGAAACCAGGACCGCGCTGACCACACGCGGCACTACCATCGGCGGCACGGTGGCCGTGCGCGGCAGCTACTTCAACCCGGGCGCTACCGGCTCTTCCACACCGGGCGCCAAGGCACGCAGTAGCAGCTTCGATATCGCCTCTGCGCAATTGAATCTCAGCGGCAGCCTGTACAGGGACTACGCGGAAGGGCGCAACCTGACTTATCGGCTGGCGCTGGCCTACGCGCAGAATGTCAGCTCGGGCCTGACCACCACCGCGCAGAGCAGCGGTAGCCAGTTCAACCTGACCGATGCCTACCTCGACTACAGCTTTCTGCCGACCACAACCGGGTTGGAGGAGGACAAGCTGACGGTGCGCTTCGGCCAGCAGCAGATCCCGTTCGGCCTGGAAGCGCAGACCAGCGAGGAACTGCGGCCCGTGATCAACAACGCGCAGTTCGTCAATGCGCTCGGCGTGGGTACACGGCAGATCGGCGTGGTCTTCCGTGGCGACTACAACTCCTATGTGGACTACGGCTTCAACTACCGAGCGCCGCTGGTCGAATACGCCTTTGGCGTGTTCAACGGCAATGGCCCCAACAAGGCGGATGACAACAGCGCGAAGGACTTTATCGGACGTCTCGCTTTTACGCTGCCGGTCGACTACAACAGCGTATTCCGTGAACTGAAACTCGGCGTTTCCTACCTCAAGGGCTCTGGCAACCTGACGCGCACCGTTGGCACCACGACCACCACAGTAGCGAGCAACAACTTCACCCGTCGCGGTCTCGATCTCTACTACAACCACAACCCGTACGGCATCACCTACGAATACGCCGATGGCGAAACCGAGTTGCTGGCGGGATCCACTGGTACCGGCAAATCCACTATCAAGTCGCGCGGCCAGTACGTGACGCTGTACTACCAGTGGGGCGAACAGTTTCTGCGTAGCTACCGCGGCCAGGCCAAGTACGACGATTGGTGGCCCAAGACATACCAGGCCTTCTTGCGCTACGACCTTTACGACCCCAATACGGCGGTGGGGAACGACCAGATCAAGGTGGCCACGCTGGGCCTGAACGTGTTCTTCGCCGAAACCACCAAGCTGCAGCTCAACCTGCTGAGGACTTTTTACCAGGACCCATCCATGAAGAATTCCACCGCTGTGCTGGCGCAGTTCCAGTATGGGTTCTGATTGTGCTTGCCCCTGTTTTCCGCGCCAACTGCATTTACCGTATCAACCTCCTTACCGCTATTCGAAGGACTCGATCATGAAACGACTCTTTGCCCTGCTGGGCCTCTTCATTGCCTTTTTCACGGTGCTGCCTGCCGTGCAGGCGCAAGAGAAGCCGTCCGTTATCCGCATTGCCGTGCCTGGTGCGGGAACCGGCGGCAGGCCGCTGACCACGGGCTTGCTGGCCACGCTGCACCAGACCGGCGCGTTCGAGGAGGAATTCAAGAAGGATGGCATCCAGGTGAAATGGGTGTTCTTTCCTTCCGCCGGTCCGGGAGTCAACGAAGCCTTCGCCAATGGCTTGGTCGATTTCTCTGGCCATGGTGACCTGCCCCTGATCGTGGGTCGCGCCACCGGCCTGAAGCACCACATCATTGCCAGCTATGGCCGTGGAGGCAACCAGTACCTGGTGGTGCCATCCGATTCGTCCGCCAAGTCGCTGGCGGACCTCAAGGGCAAGCGCCTGGCGGTCTTCAAGGGCACCGCCGGTCAGCTCACGCTGAACCGCGTGCTGGCTCGCGCCGGCTTTAGCGAGAAGGATTTCAAGGTGGTCAATATGGACAATGACACCACCAAGGCCGCGCTGGCGACCAAAGATATCGACGGCACCATCAGCGCCGCACCGTTTGACCTGGAAGCGCGGGGCGTGGCACGCATTCTAGAGACCTATGTGGATGATCCCACGCTGACTTCGCCGAGCACCTTCTGGGTGTCTGAGGAGTTCGAGAAGAAGTATCCGCAAATCGTGCAGCGCGTCGTCACCCGGCTGTACCGCACGGCGGCCTGGGCTGGCGACGAGAAGAACCGCGACGGGCAGTTCCAGATATGGGCCAAGGCAGGATCGACCCCGTACATCGATTTCAAGCGTAGTTGGGATGGCCAGTTGCTCAAGGACAGGCTTTCGCCGCTGCTCGACGAGTACTACGTGGCCGCCATCAGGAAGGCCATTGGCGAAGCCAAGGAATTCAAGCTGACGCGGCGCGAGGTGTCCATCGAAGGCTGGATCGAGCCTAAGTACCAGGAGGTCGCACTCAAGGAGCTTGGCCTGCAGACCTATTGGGCGGCCTGGCCTGCTGGCGGCAAGGCCAGCACCAGCACCGCGGCAAGATGATCGCGCGGCGCAACCGGGAGCATGCCGATGAGTGAGCTATTGCGTGAAGCGCATCCCGCCGCAATGGGCGGCTTGCGCGATCTGCGCGGCGCGCACCGTGCCCCCGCATTTTCCTGGCCCGGATTCCACCGTCTGGCAGTGCCGCTGCTGGCTAGGGTCGCCTATGGCGTGGCTGGGCTGGTCCTGCCGCTACTGCTGCTCGGCTTGTGGCAACTCGGCGTGACACGGCACTGGTTGCCTGAGCAGATTCTTCCTGCGCCTGCACTGGTGTGGCGGTCCGCCGTGGAACTCTGGCAGGGCGGCGAGTTGCAGAAACACCTGCTGGTGAGCCTGTCGCGGGTGGGCTGGAGTTGCTTGATCGGCGGATTCGCAGGGCTGCTACTGGGGGGGGGCATGGGCCTTTCGCGGTCAGTGCGGGCCTATCTTTATCCCACCTTCGAGGTCGTGTCGCAGTTTCCGGTGATCGGCTGGATTCCATTGCTGATCATCTTCGTGGGCATCGACGAGGGTCTGAAGATCTCGGCGATCTCGCTGGCAGTGGTGGTGCCGGTGACTGTCAACACCTACCAGGGCATCGCCAATATCCCGCGCGCGTGGCTGGAAGTGGGGCAGGTGTGTCGCTTCAGCCGTGCCCAGGTGCTGCGGTTGGTGGTGCTGCCGGCGGCCGCGCCCAGTCTGTTCAACGGCATCCGTCAGGGCGTGATGCAGGCCTGGCTGTCGCTGGTGTTCGTCGAGTTGCTGGCATCCAGCGAGGGCATCGGGTACCTGATGGTGTGGGGCCGGCAATTGCTGCAACTGGATGTGGTGGTGGTCGGCATGCTGACGATCGGTATGGTCGGGGTGACGCTGGACTTGTCGCTGCGCGGGGTGGAAGCGCGGCTGCAGGGATGGCGGCGCGGAGCATTCTGAGGAGAGGACGATGACTTCATTCGATTCATTGTGGCGCGGGCTGGCAACACGCGACTGGCGCGGGATGGTGCTGCCGGCGCTGATACTGGGTGCCTGGTGGGCGACCACCACCTTCGGCTGGGTGGACACGCGCCTGATCGTGCCGCCGGACTACGTTGCGCGGGTTGCGTGGCACTCGTTGACGCAGGGCGCTTTCTATCGTGGTGTGGCCGCAAGTTTGCTGCGTGACCTTGGCGGTTTCGGCTTGGGCACGCTAGCGGGGGTGGGGCTAGGCGTTTTGCTGGGGGTGTCGCGCTGGGCCGAGCGGCTGATCGGGCCGAGCTTCCATACGCTCAAGCAGATATCGCTGTTTGCCTGGCTGCCGCTGCTGACCGCGTGGCTGGGCACCGGTGAGCTCTCCAAGTTGACCTTCATTGCACTGTCCGCCTTCTACCCGGTGGTGCTGGGTACCTTCGAAGGCGTACGCGCGGTCACGCGGGCTCAGGCAGAGGTAGCTCGGGTCTATCGCTTTACGCGCCTGCAACTGCTGCTGCGCCTGGTGTTGCCCGCCGCCGCGCCGCAAATCCTGGCAGGCATCCACCTGGGTCTGATCTACGCCTGGGTGGCCACCATTGGTGCCGAATTCCTGCTGGCGAATTTTGGCGAGGGGCTGGGCAATATCGTGATACGCGGCAGGGCAGCATTCAATGTCGAACTTGTGGTCTTCGGCATGCTGGCGATCGGCCTGGTCGGGACTGGCTTCAACCTGGCCGCGCGGCGGCTTGAGCGGCGCGTGCTGCGCTGGCGGGGGGGCCAGGGATGAATGCCGTGATCCGGTTGATTAGCGCGTGCGCGCGCGGGCTGTTGGCGTTGGCGTTCAGCACTGTGCCGCTTGGCACTGTCCGGGCCGAGGCGGTTCCCGCGGCAGTGCGCATTGGCGTGGCTGCGCCAGCGCCGGGCAACCCGCCGGTGTTTACCTCGGGCGCTGTGGGGCTGGCATACACCAAGGGTTGGGTCCAGGAAGCCTTTGCTGGCACGGGAGCGCGCGTGGACTTCCATTTCTTCAAGGGTGCGGGCCCGGCCGTCAACGAAGCCTTGACCAACGGCCAGATCGACTTCGCCTTCCAGGGCGACCTGCCGTCCATCATCGGGCGCGCGGGCGGGCTGAAAACGCGCTTGCTGTTGGCCAGCGGCACGCTGGTCAACATCTACCTGGCCGTGCCGCCGGATTCGCCGGTGCGCTCGCTCGCGGATCTGCGCGGCAAGCGCGTGGCCCTATTCAAAGGCACCAATTCGCAATTGCCGATCAACCGGCTGCTCGAAGCCTACGGCTTGAGCGAGCGGGATATTCGCGCGGTCAACCTGGACAACGCATCGGCCAAGGCGGCGCTGGTGACGCGCGACATTGATGCCGTGTTCGGCGGCTATGACCTGCTGCAACTGCGCGATGCTGGCCAGGCACGGATCGTCTACAGCAGCCGCGGCGACTCGCCGGTCTTCACCCGGCAAAGTCATCTGTTGGTGACCGAGAGTTTCGCCGGCCGCTATCCCGACGCTACCCAACGCGTGGTGACGGCAGTGGTGCGGGCCGCGCATTGGGGCTCGGAGGATGCCCACCGCGACGAGACGCTGGCGCTGTGGGCCCGTATGGGCGTGCCGAAGGCGCACCTGCTGGAGGACCTTGGCGGGCGTCCGGTGCGCGAGTGCTTGAGTCCGCTGTTCGATCCCTTCCTGGTAACGCGTTACCAGGATGCCGTCGAGCAAGCGCCGCGCTACCGCCTGACCCGCACCCGTTTCGCGGTCGAACCCTGGATCGACCGGCGCTTCCTCGACCGGGCTCTGGCGGAGTTGAAGCTCGAGCACTACTGGACCGCCAACGACGCCCAAGGCAGGGCGCTGGCGGCAGCGCGCTGATCGCCCCGATCTCATTCCAAAGCAAAGAGGAAATCGCCCCATGTCATCCGTACCCATCCTTGAGCACATGCCGTCGCGGCCGCTTGCCGAGGCAGCCAAGCGGCGCCCGGCGCAAAGCGCGCCGCGGGGCTCGCGCACCTGGCCAAGTCGTGCTGCGCGTTGGTTCAACGGCGCCAGGTTCTGGCGCCTGCTGCTGGCCTGGCCCTTCCCGCTAGCGGTGCTGGCGCTATGGTGGGTCGCGGCGGCCAACGAGTGGGTGCCTTCGCAGATCCTGCCGGCGCCACCGGCAGCGGCCGAGACGTTCCGCGACCTGACGGCCAGCGGCGAGTTGCAGATGCACCTGGCCATCAGCCTGGAACGCGTGGTCTACGGCTTCCTGGTGGGCAGCGCGCTGGGCTTGCTGCTGGGGGTGGGCATGGGGTTGTCTACTGTGATCAAGGAGTACCTCTATCCCACCTTCCGCCTGTTCGCGCAGGTGCCATCGTTGGGCTGGCTGCCCTTGCTGATGATGCTGGTCGGCATCGATGAGGCGCTCAAGATCATCCTGATCGCCAAAGCTGCCTTTGTGCCGGTGACGATGAATACCTTCAAGGGCATCCAGGGCGTGTCGGCCCAGTTTGTCGAAGTGGCACGCGTGTTCCGCTTCAGCCGCTGGCAGCTATTGCGCAAGGTGGTTTTTCCTGCGGCCTTTCCGCCGATCTGGAACGGGGTGCGCTACGGACTCACGCATGCCTGGCTGGCGCTGGTGGCAGTCGAGTTGTTGGCCTCGTCCGAAGGGCTGGGTTTCCTGATGGTCTACGGGCGCCAGTTGTACCAGTTGGACGTGGTGCTGGCCGCGGTGGTGGTGGTCGGCGCGGTGGGGTTCATGCTGGACCGGCTGCTGGCGCTGGTCGAACGCCACCTGTTGCGCTGGCGCCGCGAGAGCTTCTGAGGGGAATGCCATGAAGACTTCGTATCAAGACACCCCGAGCGGCACCCGCGCCTGGCACCGGCAGGCGCGCCGGCAACGCCGCCGCGTGCAATGGCGGCAATTCCGGCGCGGCATCGCCGTGCCGGCTTTGGTCTTCGCCTTGTGGTGGGCGGCCTATGCCTTTCACTGGACTGATTCCAGGCTGTTCGTGCCGCTCGGCGAGGTCTGGGATACCGCGGTGCGCCTGGTGGGCAACGGCTATCTGCAGGCCTCGCTGGCAGCCAGCGTGAACCGGATGCTGCTTGGCTTTGCCATCGGTACCGCCGCCGGATTGGCGTTTGGCACCGCCCTTGCGCTTTCCCGCTTGTTTGAGAACCTGGTCGGCCCGACCCTGCACACCGTCAAGCAAGTTTCGCTGCTGGCGTGGATTCCGCTGATCTCGGTGTGGTTCGGGCTGGGCGATCCGGCCAAGGTGGTATTCCTGTCGCTGGCGGCGTTCTTCCCGATGTTCCTCAATACCTTCGAGGGCATCCGCAGCGTGCCGCGCGAGTTTCTGGAAGTGGCGCGCGTGCTGACCTTCAGCCGCTGGCAATTGTGGCGCCGCGTGGTGCTGCCGGCGGCCTTGCCGTCGATCTTCACCGGCATCTACCTGGCGCTGATCTATTCCTGGCTGGCTACGCTGGGCGCTGAATACCTGCTCAGCGCCGGTGCCGGTATCGGCAACCTGCTGACCGATGGGCGCGAGCATTTCTGGATGGACCAGGTGCTGCTTGGCGTGGTCGTGGTGGGCGCGGTGGGCTTTGCGCTGAACGGAATCGCCGCGCGCCTGGAGGCGCGCCTGCTGCGCTGGCGCGGCAAATCGATTGCGCAGTATTAAACCAGACTGAAAGTCTAAAAAGGCAATAAGGACGCATATGCCACAAGTCGCAACACTGGAGATCAAGGACCTCTCCAAGCAATACCAGGTCAAGGGCGAGCCATTACCCGTGCTTGAACACATCGACCTCACCATCCAGCCGGGTGAGTTCGTCAGCATCGTCGGTTCCAGCGGCTGCGGGAAATCCACGCTGCTGCGGCTGATTATCGGACTTGAGGAGGACTACCAGGGAGAGATCCTGCTGGACGGCAACCGCATCGTCGGCACCAGCCTGGACCGCGGCATCGTGTTCCAGGAGCACCGGCTGTTCCCGTGGCTGACTGTCGAGCAAAACATCAGCCTGGGCTTGCTCAACGCCAGGATTCCGGAATCCGGCAAGCGCAACTCGGTGCAGGAACATATCGAGCTGGTCGGGCTCAAGGGCTTCGAGACCGCCTATCCCTATCAGCTCTCGGGCGGCATGTCGCAGCGCGTGGCGATCGCGCGCGCGCTGGTCAACCGGCCTGAAGTGCTGCTGCTGGACGAGCCATTTGGCGCGCTCGATGCGTTGACCCGGGCCTACCTGCAACAGGAGCTGCAGCGCATCTGGGAGCTGGAGGGAATTACGGCGATCCTGGTGACGCACGACGTCGAGGAGGCTGTCTACCTGGGCGACAGGGTGGTGGTGATGCAGCCGCGCCCCGGGCGCATCAAGCGCATTGTCGACGTTCCGCTGCTGCGCCCGCGGGACCGGGGAAGCTATGCCTTCTCGGCGATCAAGGAAGACGTGATGAGCGAGTTTGCCGACTCGCCGGCGGAAAAGCTGCTGACGGCCGCATTGCCGGAGCCGGCGTTGTCCGACTGGAAATTCGCCTGGTAAGCCGAACGACGAAAAGGAAGAACCTCGCAATGTCGAAACTGTTGAAGCTGCTTGCCACCCGCTATGGCGAGCAAAAGGTGGACGGGGTGAGCAACATGCCTGCGATAGAGGCGCTCAACCCGGTGCTAGAGACCATATTGGCGCATCGCTCGGTGCGCGCCTTCCTGCCGGAGACGTTGCCTGCCGGCACGCTGGAGCTATTGATCGGCGCGGCCCAGTCCGCGCCCAGTTCGTCGAACCTGCAGACGTGGAGCGTGATTGCGATCGAGGACGAGGGCCGGCGCCGCCGCCTGTCCGCGCTGGCCGGAAACCAGGCCCAGGTCCGCGAGGCACCGTTGGTGCTGGCGTGGCTGGCTGACCTGTCGCGCCTGCGCGGTATCGCCGATCACCGGGATGAGCGGGCCGAGGGCTTGCGCTACCTGGATACCTTCCTGATGGCGGTGATCGATGCCGCGTTGGCCGCGCAGAACGTGGTGACCGCGGCCGAGTCGCTCGGTCTGGGCACGGTGTACATCGGCGCCTTTCGCAACCAGCCCGAAGCGGTGGCGCGGGAGCTGAACACAGGCAGCAGCGTGTTCCCCGTATTCGGACTTTGCATTGGCTTTCCCGACCTGGCCCGGCCCGCCGCGGTCAAGCCGCGGCTGTCGCAACGCACCGTGCTGTACCGCGAGCAATACGCGCCGGCGTCCGTGCGCGAGGAGGTTGCCGCCTACGACAAGATCATGAAAGCCTTCTATGGCTCGCAGAAACTGCCATCGGACGCTTGGAGTGTCCATTCGGTGGCCCGCCTGCGCGGCCCGGACAGCCTGAAAGGCCGCGATCGCCTGCGCGAGGCACTGGCCGGCCAGGGCTTCGAGCTGCTATAGCCGCGGCCAACGAGGGGAGGAGACATCTTGAGCCTGGAATTCACTTGGCATGTGCCGTCGCACGGCAGCGCAGCCTTGTACTACAGAGATGCGGCATACCTGATCAACGTCGCCAGGGCGGCGGAGTATGCCGGCTTTCACGGCATCCAGCTGCCGACGGGGCCGGGCAGCCTGGAGCCTTTGCTGGCCGCTGCCCTGCTGGCGCGCCATACTGCGCGGCTGCGCTTCCTGGTGGCCTGCCGGCCGGGCTCGGTGCAGCCGGCCGTGGCGGCGCAAAGCACGCAGACCTTGCAATCGATCTCCGGCAACCGGCTCTTGCTCAATGTGGTCACCGGCGGCAGCCAGGCCGAGCGCCGCGCCTACGGCGACCTGCTCGAGCACGAGGAGCGTCACCAGCGCACGCATGAGTTCCTGCAGGTGCTGCGGCATACGTGGAAGGGCCGGGCGGTCTTTGCCGGGCAATTGCACTTCCACGGGTCATATTTCCGTGTCGAGAACGCCGGCCTGCTCAAGCCGCTGCGTAACCCGCCATCCATCTACCTGGGTGGCTGCTCGGCCCAAGCCGAGCAGGTCGCGGCCGAGCTGGGTGACGTGCACTTGCGCTGGAACGAATCCCACGCGCAGGCTGGCGAACGCATCCGCCGGTTGCGCGAGTTGGCAGCCGGGTTCGGGCGCAGCCTGCGTTTCGCCTATGGCGTGCATGTGATCGCGCGGGAGACCGAACGGCAGGCCACGGACGATGCCGCGCGCTCCCGGCGCGTGCCAGGCACTGCCTTGGTGGGGTCCTACAAGCAGGTCGCGCAGCGGCTGGAGGCGCTGCACGCGCTGGGGCTCGATAGCTTCGTGCTTTCCGCCGAGCCGGAACTCCAGGAGCTGCTTCGCCTTGGGGAGGAAGTCTTGCCATTGCTGCGCAAAAGGCCGCTCGCTACGCCACAGGCCCCGCTTGCCGTCTGAACTGTTCACAAGGAATGCGATTTCCATGAGCATCGAATTCAACTGGTTCCTGCCCACCAGCGGTGATGGCAGGCACCTCGTCAATACTGGGGTGCGCAGCGTACGGCACGGCTCGCGCGGCACGCGCTCGCCCGATATCGACTACCTGGCCAGCGTGGCGCGTACCGCCGAGTACGCCGGCTTCAATGCGGTCATGCTGCCGACCGGCCTGACCGCAGAAGACGGCTGGTTGGTGACGGCTGCGCTGGCGCACGAAACCGCGCGGCTGAAGTTCCTGGTGTCGTTCCGGCCGGGGCTAGAGCTGCCCATGCATCTTGCTCAGAAGGCAGCCACGCTGCAGGTGCTTAGCAACCAGCGACTGCTGTTGCAGGCGGTGGCCGGCGGTAGCAGCACCGAGCAGCGTTCGCTGGGCGATTTTCTTGGCCATGACGCGCGTTACGAGCGCGCGGGAGAGTACCTGCAGGTCTTGCGCGACGCCTTTGGCGGTGTCGGGCAGGTCCACGGAGGCAAGTACTACGTGGTGGATGGCGAGGCACTGGCCGGGACGCTGGCCGGGTTGCCCCCGATCTATTTCGGCGGCGCGTCGGACGCAGCCGAGCGCACCGGCGCCGAACACGCCGATGTGTACCTGATGTGGGGCGAGACGCCGCCCATGCTGGGCGAGCGGCTGACGCGCACCAATGCGCTTGCGGCGCGCCATGGCCGCACCTTGCGTTATGGCTTGCGCATCCACGTGATTGCACGTGAGACAGAGCAACTGGCGTGGAGCGAGGCCGAACGCCTGCTCGGCGAGGTGCCGCCGGAACTGATCGACGTCGCGCAGCGCCAGTTGACGGAATCTGAGTCGGTCGGGCAAGCGCGCATGCGCAGCCTGCATCCCGGGCGCGCGGTGAGCCGGGCGCGCGACCTGGAGATCTACCCGAACATCTGGTCCGGCGTGGGGCTGGTGCGAGGCGGTACCGGCACGGCACTGATCGGTTCCTACCGGCAGGTGGCGCAACGGATCGAAGAGTACATCTCGCTTGGCATTGGCAGCTTTATTTTTTCCGGTTATCCGAACCTGGAAGAAGCGCTGCTGGTGGGGCAAGAGGTGGTGCCGCTGGTGGGGCACGCATGAAGCTACGCGCGGCCAAGGGGGCCGCGCCAGGACTGATCACGAAGCGAAAGGAAACAAGGAAAATGGAATATCGCAGACTGGGGCGTGCCGGGCTGAAGGTGAGCGCGTTGTCGCTGGGCGCATGGGTGACCTACGGTGGCCAGGTGGGGGTGCGCGAAGCGGTGGAGATCCTTGCCGCCGCGCGGGATCATGGCATCAACTTCCTGGACAACGCCGAGAGCTATGCCCAAGGTAAGGCGGAAAGCGTGATGGGAGACGCATTGCGTGAGCTGCGCTGGGCCCGCGAGAACTTCGTCATTGCCACCAAGTTTTATGGCGGCCTCAACGACGGCCCCAACCAGAGGCGCACTCTCAACCGAAAATACCTGCTGGGCGCGATCGACGGCTCGCTGGCCCGGCTTGGCCTGGACTACGTCGACGTGGTCTACGCACACCGGCCGGACCCGGACACCCCGATCGAGGAAACCGTCTGGGCCTTCCACGACATCATCGCGCGTGGCAAGGCACTCTACTGGGGGACGTCCGAGTGGGACGCCGATTCGATCCGCGCAGCCTGGGACTTCGCCGAGCGCGCGCACCTGCACAAGCCGGTCACCGAGCAGCCGCAGTACAACCTGCTGGCGCGCCGGCGCGTCGAACAGGACTACGCGCGGCTTTATGCGGACATCGGCCTGGGCCTGACCACCTGGAGCCCGCTGGCAGGCGGCGTGCTGACGGGCAAGTACACGGAAGGCATTGCGCCGGACAGCCGCGCCGCGCTGAACAGCAACGAACGCCTGCGCGAACGCATTGGCGATGTGGGCGTGCGGCAGGCCGTCGAGGAACTGGCGGGAATCGCCCGTGCGCTGGACTCCACGCCGGGGCAACTGGCGCTGGCCTGGGCCTTGCGCAACCCGCACGTCTCCACTGTTATCACCGGGGCTTCACGGGTGGAGCAACTGCACGACAACCTCGGTGCGCTGGCGCTGCTGCCGCGGCTCGACAGCGAGATCGCGCAGCGCCTGGAAGGGTTGTTTGCCGGGCTGGAGCCATGAGGGCGCGCCCCCTGGCCGGGGCTGTCATGCCAGCGCGCCGCCGGCTTGTGGGCTTGCTAGCCGGGGCCGCGACGGTGTTCGCCACGGCAGGCGCCGCCGCTGGGGCGGCACCTGCGCGCTTACAGGCCGCGGGTTTCAGCGTGGCGGCGCCGGCCGGCGCAGGCTGGAAGGTAGTCCGGCAACGGCGCGACGCCATCGTCTTCGTCGATAACGCCGCCGCCGCGCGTGTCGGCGCGGACGGCGAGCCCTACGCGGTGCTTGCCGGGGCCGTGGTGGTGGATACGGGCAAGCCGCTTCCGCCGATTGCGCAGGAAGTGGTGTTGCTCGAATGGGCCCGGGCCTTGCTGGTGGCGCGCCTGGCCGACCATGGCCACGATCTTGCCGGGCTGGAGGCACAAGCCGCCAGCCTGGGCGGGGCGCGTTGCGTCCAGTACCGCGCAACCCAGGTCGACCGCTTCGCGCCGGATTCTGTCGCGCCGCGCTTCGAGGTTTCCCATCAGGGGTATCTCTGCCTGCCCGCCGGCGCTGCGCCGGTGCAGGCCTTCGTCACCGAGCGTTACCTGCGCGCGCGTGGGGCCCCTGCACTGCGCGCGCCGGTGGAGGAGGGCCTTGCCGCGATTCGCTCGCTCACTTTCGCCCAGCCATGAGGCACGGGGCCGAGGCCGAGGCGCAAGCTACCTCGGCCCCTTTTCCCTACATCGTCCCCACATCATCACACCACGATCATGTCTTCCTCGCCAACGTTCCAGCGTGCGCCGGGCACCCCCGACCTGCCGGCCACGCCCTTTCGCTTTATCTGTCACTTTGTGGCGCGCTACCGCTACTGGTACGCGATGATGCTGTTGTTCGAGGGGATCGCCGCTGGCAGCGGCATTCTGATCCCCTATGCGCTGGCGCGCATCATCAAGGAGGTGACCACCGCGGCCGGCCATTCCATAGCCCTGGTGGCGGTGCTGCAGCAGCCGCTGCTGCTGTTCGTGGCGTTCTCGCTGGGCGAGGTGGTGTTCGGGCGCCTGGCCGGGGCCATCCAGATCCGGCTGGGTCCACGCCAGCGCCAGAATGTCACGCGCGAGATCTATCACTACCTGCAGCACCACTCGCACCGCTACATCAGCAACAACTTCGCAGGTTCGCTCGCGCATCGCGTCAGCGAAGCCTCGCAGGGCGTTACGCAGACGCTGTGGGCCATCATCACGGATTTCTGGCCTATCACCATCGTTTTCACCGTATCGATCGCGCTGCTATACCGGGCCCATGAACAGCTGGGACTGTTCGTGGCGGCGTGGGCTGTTGTGTTCGTCGGCTGCTCCTACTGGTTGGCGACGCGCTGCCAACCGTACGCGTTCAAGGCGTCGTCCGCGCGCAGCGAAACTACCGGCAAGGTGGTCGACTCGGTGAGCAACCTGACCAGCGTCAAGCTGTTTGCTCGCCTGGACTTCGAGCGGGAACACCTGGAGCAGTACCTGACCCGCGAGATGACGGCGATCCGTAAATCCAACGGCTACTCGGAGCGGGTACGCTGGTTCCAGTTCTCCGCCGCGGCCGCGCTCAAGATCGGCGTGCTGTACTACGCGCTGACGCTGTGGGGGCAGGGAGGGATCGGCGTCGGCGAGTTTGTGATGGCGGTGAGTCTGTCCCTACTGATCATCAATGAAGCCCGCAACCTCAGCCGGCGCTTTCTGGAGTTCTTCGAGTACATCGGCAACGTGGCCAACGGCGTGGCCACAGTCGTGCAGTCGCATGAACTGGTCGATGCGCCAGGCGCGCGCGCCGTGCCGTTGCTAAGTGGCAGCATCGCCTTTCGCGACGTGGACTTTGCCTACGCCGACGGCAAGCAGGTGTTCCGGCAAATGAACCTGTCGATTCCGTCGGGGCAGCGGGTGGGCCTGGTCGGTTTTTCCGGCTCGGGCAAGTCGACCTTCACCAGCTTGGTGTTGCGGCTGTTCGATCCGCAGCGTGGCCAGATCCTGATTGACGGCATCGATATCCGCGATCTGACGCAGGATTCCCTACATGCGCAGCTCAGCCTGATCCCGCAGGATCCCAGCCTATTTCACCGCTCGCTGCGCGAGAACATCCGCTTCGGGCGCATTGAAGCGACTGATGCCGAAGTGGAGGCGGCGGCGCGTGCGGCCCATGCGCACGATTTCATCATACAGATGAGTGAGGGCTATGACGCGATGGTGGGCGAGCGCGGCGTCAAGCTGTCGGGCGGGCAGCGCCAGCGTATTGCGATTGCCCGGGTGATCCTGAAGAACGCGCCGGTGTTGATCCTGGATGAAGCCACCTCCAGTTTGGATTCCATCACCGAGAAGGCGATACAGGACACGCTCGACGACGTTATGGTCGGCAAGACCGTGATCGTGGTGGCGCACCGGCTTTCCACCATTGCACACCTGGATCGCATCCTGGTGTTCGATGCAGGGCGCATTATCGAGGACGGCACCCATGCGGAGTTGCTGCGGCGGCGCGGTGCATATTTTGCGCTGTGGAGCAAGCAGGCGGGCGGGTTCTTGCCGGAGGAAGTGGATGGTGAACGGGTGCGCGCGGATCGCAACCCGCCCGCGGAGCGGCCCGGTCCGGTGGTGCTGCCGGAGCCGCGGGCGGTCGATGAGGATGTGCGGGATGGATTGCGGGCTGGGCGAGGGGATATGCTGCCTGCTGTGGCCTGAGGCGGGGCGGAAACCGCTCGCATTGGCGCAGCTTTTTCGCGGCGCTGCTGCGCCAGCAGCGGCACGAGGGACACCATCCGGCCCCGCGTGGGCCAGGACGGCTGGCATGGAGCTTGCCAGTCAAGGCAGGGCGGGGAGGCGTAAGCACCGGCCCAAGCCAGCCACCAGTTGCCTGTTATCGATCAAGGGAAAACGCAAAGCATGACCATCGCAGCCATCAACGTTCGCAACCAGTTCCGCGGTCGCATCTCGCACATCATCGGAGGACCTGTCGTTTCGGCGGTCGATGTCGAGACGCCGGGCGGCATCGTAACCTAGGTCATTGCCACCGGCTCGGTGCGCGACCTTGGCTTGGCCGTGGTGACGGAAGTCATCGCCTTGGTGAAGGCGACCGAAATTTCCCTCGCGACCCTGTAGAGCAATCCGGCGTGCAGTATGGCCCAGTTCATTGCAGGCATTGATGAGAAGCGAACATGAGCGAGAAGCAGATCAATTTCCCCACCCAGGACGGCGAACTGGACGCCTGGGTATTCCTGCCTGACGGCGAGGGCACCTGGCCGGCCGTCATTCTCCATACCGACATACGCGGCGCGCCCGGCCTTCATCGAGAAAGGCCGACAACTGGCCGCGCAAGGCTACGTGGTGGTGCTGTCGAATCTCTACTACCGCACGGACCGGGCGCCCGTCGTCGACGCCGCACTGTTGGCCTGGCTGGGCGCCCACCCGCGCGTGGCGGGCGAAGCGGTGGGCATCGCAGGCTATTGCCTGAGCGGGGCCATCGCGCTGCATGCGGCGGCGGACTATCCCGCGCGCATTGCCACCGTTGCAGCCTTCCATGGCGGCAATCTCGCGACCACGGCAGCGGAAAACCCGCATCTGCGGGCCGCCGCGATCCGCGCGCGCCTTCACTTCGGCCATGCGCAGGATGACGCCTCGATGCCCGTGGCCGATATCGGGCGCCTGGAGGCAGCGCTGGCCGCGGCCAGCGCGGAGCACACCGCCACCCGCTACCCCGCCAGACACGGCTTTGCCGTGGCGGACAACCCGGCCTCCATGCCGAGTCCGAAGCCCGCCACTGGCAGGAGCTGCTCGGCCTGTTCGAGGCGACACTGAAGGTCGCCGCCTGACGTCGGTGGCAGTCGGGCTGCCGCGAGTGCGATCAAGGCGCCAGCGGCTTGCCGTTGGCGTCGAACTGCGGCCAGGCCTGCTCCAGCTTCAGTTCTTTGAGCGCCGCATCCAGATAGGCCGGTGCAATCCACTGCGTAACCTCGAAATTCTTGCGGATCAGCCGGAAGCGGTAAGCATCGGCCACCGCGTCCTTGAGCCGTGCCACCACGAAGGGATCGAAGCGCGGCGACAGCCTTACCGCCAGTGGAGTGCCTTCGAACTCCTCGCGCCAGACGGACGCCGGCGTGCCGCCCAGTGCCCAGATCCTGAACACTTCCTCGCGGTTCGTGTCGTCGGAGGCCCACAGCGCTGCGCGGGCGAGCGCCTTGACGGTGCGCTGGGTGAGCTTCGGGTATTTGTCGGCAAACGTCTCGGTGGCCAGCATCACCGACTGTCCGGTAAAGGTGGGTGCCACCTTGGTCGAGTACACCACGCGCGCCACGCCCTGGTCCCGTAGCTTGAGCAGCGCAGCCCCGCCGAACAGGCCGTCGATGTCCTTGTTGACCAGGGCCGCCTGCGCGGAACCGGTATCCAGGTTGACGGCGCGGATGTCGCGTTCATTCATGCCGTTGGCTTCCAGGATGCGGTTTACCGGTAGCTGAGTCATGGTGCCCTTGCTGAAGGCGATGCGCTTGCCGCGGATATCCGCCACCGAGCGCACCGTGGATTGCGGCGGCACCAGCAGGTAGGCATTGGTGCGGCTGCCCAGAATCAACAGCACGCGGGTCTTGAGGCCATTGGCGCGGCCGATAATGGCGGGTAGGTCGCCCTGCAGGGCGAAGTCGAGCTGATGGTTGGTGAGCGCCTCGTTGACTGCCGGGCCAGTGCCCTTGAAGAAGAACCAGTCGATCTTGATGCCGTCGGCGTGGAACTCCTCCTCGATCAGGCCGCGCACGTTGGCGATGGCCATGGCACTGCCCGAGGACAGCCGTGGCGGGTTGCCGGACGGGGCATTGGCAATGCCGATGCGTATGACCTGGGGCGACTGCGCCAGCGCGGAGATGGCGAATACAAACAGGGCGAACGCAACCGAGCCGGACAAACGGCGAGGGGTGGGCAGGAGGCGCATGGAAAGGTCTCGTCAAATTGGGCCTGAGGCGCAAGTCGCATGCCACCGTAAATGGCGTGCAAAACCGCGAGATCCGACACCCGGCGTGTTGCTGGCGTACCAGTTGCGGCACCTGACTGCTGCGAGCGCAGCAACACTGGTGATGCAATCACGCCACAAGCGCGGAGGAAGTCGCGCCGGACGCGTGGCATGCATCGTGCATTTTCCCCATCAAGCAAGGCTAAACCACGGGAGCAAGGTATGGGCACGAACGGATGGGAAGGACCGGCGGCGCAGCCGGCGGATGTGCTGGTGATCGGCGGCGGGCCGGCAGGATGTTGGGCCGCATGGCGCGCGGCTAGGCAAGGCGCGCGCGTGGTGCTGGCGGACAAGGGGTATGTGGGCACATCTGGCGCCACCGCGCCCTCCGGCACTGGCGTCTGGTACATCCCCCCGGAGCCCGAGGCGCGGGCGGCGGCTATCCGAGAGCGCGATGCGCTGGGCGGGCACCTGGCCGATCATGGGTGGAGCGCGCGGGTACTCGACCAGACCTACCACAACCTGAACTTGGTGGCCGAATGGGGATATCCCTTCCCGGTCGACGAAGACGGCAAGCAGCAGCGGCGCTCGCTGCAGGGGCCGGAGTATATGCGGCTGATGCGGCGGGTCGTGCGGGAGGCCGGCGTGAAGATCCTCGACCAGAGCCCCGTCACCGAACTGCTGCTCGATGACGATGGCCGCGTTGCTGGCGCACGCGGCACGCGGCGGCAGCCGGAAGGCGCCTGGACGGTACGCGCCGGCGCCGTTGTCATCGCCACCGGTGGTTGTGCCTTCCTGAGCAAGGCGCTCGGCTGCAACGTGCTGACAGGTGACGGCCAACTGATGGCGGCCGAGGCGGGCGCGGAATTGTCGGGCATGGAGTTTTCGAATGCTTATGGACTGGGGCCAGCCTTTTCCTCGGTGACCAAGTCTGCGTTCTATCGTTGGGCCACGTTCCGGCACCAGGACGGCACCGAGATACCGGGTGCGGGCGGGCGCAGCCGCAGCCCCATCGCGCGCCTGCTGCAGCAGGGCCGGGCGGTCTACGCTATTCTCGACAAGGCAACCCACGAAGACCGCCGGCTGGCACGCTTCGCGCAGCCAAACTTCTTCCTCTCGTTCGATCGCACCGGGCTGGATCCATTCACCCAGCTTTTCCCCGTGACGCTGCGACTGGAAGGCACCGTGCGCGGCACCGGCGGCCTGCGCATCATCGACCGCGGCTGCGCCACAACGGTTGCCGGGTTGTTTGCGGCCGGCGACGCGGCCACGCGGGAACTGATCTGCGGTGGCTTTACGGGGGGCGGCAGCCGCAATGCGGCGTGGGCGACTTCGTCGGGTTATTGGGCCGGCGAGTCTGCCGCGGCCTTCGCGCTTGGGGTGGGCGCGGACGCGGCGGGGCGGCCGGTGCGCGGGGCGGCCGCGGAGCACTTGCGCGGGAGTGGAGAACCCATCGAAGCGGCGGCGCTGATTCGCGCGGTGCAGGACGAAATGTTCCCCTACGCGCGTAATTACTTCCGCGACCACGACGGGCTGCTTAGCGCGCTGGCGCGGCTGGATGCCCGCTGGGATGCCTTGCGCGGCGCCGCGGCACCCGCTCCGGGCACGACGGCGCGCACACGCGAAGCCGTGGCGATGCTGGCGAACGCGCGCTGGATGTACCGCAGTGCATTGTTTCGCACCGAAACACGCGGCATGCATAAGCGCACCGACTTCGCCGGTCCGGACGCGGCGCAGCGGCACTTCGTGGTGAGCGGCGGCCTGGACGAAGTCTGGGTGCGGCCGCAACGGGAAGCGTGGCATGCCGCGCCGCAGGCACAGCAGCTGGAGCTGGCGGCATGATCGAGCTCATCAGCCAGGATCGCTGTGTCGGCTGCGATCTCTGCGTCAAGATCTGCCCGACCAATGTGTTCGACGCGGTGCCGGGCGAGAACCCTGCGATCGCCCGGCAGCGGGATTGCCAGACCTGCTTCATGTGCGAGGCCTATTGCCCGACGGATGCGCTCTACGTGGCGCCGTTCGCCGACAAACGCAAGGCGGTGGACGAACGGGAACTGGCCGGCGCCGCCCTGCTTGGCAGCTACCGGCATTCTATCGGCTGGACACCGGGCACGCGGCGCGACGATGACCAGAGCTACAAGCTGCTGCGCGGGTGAGGCCGGCGCAGTGTCCCTGGACTTCCACTGTCAGCCTATGCAACTTCCCTGCCCTCCGCTACGCATTTCCGTGGTCGGTCCCGCTGGGGCGGGCAAGTCCGCGCTTGGCATGGCGATCGCGCAGACGCTTGGGGAAGGGCGCGTGGGGCGCGTGCCGACCGATTACTTCTTCCTTCCCCGGCCGCCCGGCATGACCCTGCGCACCTTCCTGACGAGGCCACTGGACTACGATTGGGGCCTGATCGACCGGTTGCTGGCGCACCGACTCGGCAGCCCGGCGTCGACGCCGGATGTGGACCTCACCAGCTTTATCCGCCGCAGCGATAGCGGCGGCCTGCGCTTCGCCATCCGCCCGGCGATGTTGTTCGATGCCATGCGGCCGCATCCTCGCTCCGACCTGCTGATCCGCGTCGACGCCCCGGTTGCGCTGCGGCGCGAACGCATTGCCATGCGCGACCGCCTGTGGGGTACCAATATACAGGGGCGCTGGCCACACCTGCAGGCCACATGGCTGGATGCCTGCCGCTGCGCGCGGCTGCGCTGGCAATCGCCGGACCTGCTGCTGGACGGCCGAGATGCGTTGCAGGATAACGTGCTCAAGGTGGTCGCGCTGCTACACGCGAGACAGTTGCTGCGTTGAGCGCTGCTCGCCGCGCAGCAGCTACTCCGCTGTCGCGACGGCAGCGCGAGGTCCTGGAGGATGGCATGGAGTTTGCGCTTTGGGATGGTCGCCACGCCACACGCGTGGTGCCGATCAAACAATCAGACCATCCCAAGCGAGTATTTCCATGAGCGAACGTCAACTCAAGCTCGGCGCCTTTATACAGGCTACCGGCCACCATATCGCCGCCTGGCGTCATCCCGGCTCCCAGGCAGATTCCGGGACCAATATTGACCACTATCAGGACGTCGCACGCACGGCAGAGCGCGGCAAGTTCGACCTGGTCTTCCTGGCCGACAGCGTTGGCGTGGTGGAGCGAGGTGACGACGAGGCGAGCAGCCGCTATGGCCGCATCGCGCATTTCGAGCCGGTCACGCTGTTCGCCTCGCTGTCCGCGGTGACACGGCATGTCGGCTTTGTCGCTACCGCCTCCACCACCTACGAAGAGCCCTACCTGCTGGCGCGCAAGTTCGCTTCGCTGGACCACATCTCCAAGGGCCGCGCCGCCTGGAACGTGGTGACCACCGGCAACGAGAGCGCCGCCGGCAACTTTGGCAAGGAAGAGCACCCGGCGCATCCGCTGCGCTACGAGCGCGCCGAGGAATTCCTCGATGTGGTCAAGGGTCTGTGGGACAGCTTCGAGGACGACGCCTTCCTGCGTGACAAGCAGGGTGGTGTCTACTTCGACAACGGCAAGCTGCACACGCTCAACCACAAGGGCAAGCACTTCTCGGTCAAGGGGCCGCTCAATATCTCGCGTCCGCCGCAGGGCTATCCTGTGGTGGTGCAGGCGGGTGCGTCGGACGCCGGCCGCGAGCTGGCCGCCCGCACGGCAGAGGTGATCTTTACCGCGTGGCAGACGCTGGAAGAAGCGCAGAAGTTCTACCGGGACGTCAAGGGGCGGCTGGCAAAGTACGGCCGCCATCCCGACGAGCTGAAGATTATGCCTGGGATCTCGCCAGTGATCGGCCGCACGCAGGAGGAAGCGGAGGAGAAGTACGCCGCCTTGCAGGGGCTGATCCATCCGTCGGTTGGACTCGGCATCCTGTCGCGCTATTTCCCCGGTGTGGATCTGAGCCAGTATGACCTGGACGGGCCGCCGCCGCCGTTTGCCCAAAGCACCAATGGCAATACTAGCCGCCTGGCACTTGTCACGGAACTGGCGCAGCGCGAAAAGCTCTCCCTCAGGCAGTTGTACGAGCGCCTGGCTGGCGCGCGCGGCCACCGGGTGGTTGTGGGGTCGCCCGAGCGAATCGCGGACGAGATTGAATCCTGGTTCCGCAATGAAGGCGCCGATGGCTTCAATGTCATGCCGCCGGTTCTGCCGGAGTCGCTGAACGACTTCGTCGACCTGGTGGTGCCTGAGCTGCAGCGCCGCGGCCTGTTCCGTACCGAGTACGAGGGACGCACGCTGCGCGAGAACCTTGGGCTGACGCGGCCCGCCAACCTCTTCGCGTTGCGGCGCGAGGCCGCGGCGGCCTCGGTCGCCTAAGCTGGCTTGCCTGCCCGTCCACGTAGTGCGGCGGGCAGGCCGGTGCGCGATGCGTCAATCCGCGGCGAAGGAGAAGCGGCCTTCGGCCACCAGCTGTTCCAGCGGATGGCGCTGGTTGGGATACTCGCGCGCCTGCAGGGCTTCCGGCAATTGCGACTTGTCGCCCTGCTTGCCGATGGCAATCACCGCCTCGATGGCGTAGTCGTCTGGGACGGCCAGCGATCCGCGCAGCCGGGCCTTGTCGAAGCCGCCGATGCCATGCGCATGCCAGCCCGACAGCGTGGCCTGAAAGGCAAGGCTGGCCCAAGCCGCGCCGGCGTCGAAGGAATGGGTGGCGATGGGCTGCGGCTCGTTCTTGCCCGGCGGCGTCCACACCTTGCGCGACAGGATTGCCACCAGGGCCGAGGCGCTCGCCCCCCAGCTCTGGTTATATTCGGACAGCGCCGCGAATACCGGTTGCCAGGCAGGCGTGTCGCGGCGTCCATAGATAAAACGCCAGGGCTGCGCGTTGTAGCCAGACGGCGCCCAGCGGGCCGCCTCGAAGAAGCGCAGTAAGGTCGCCTCGTCGATCGCCTCGCCGGTAAATGCGCGCGGCGACCAGCGCTGCAGGAAGAGCGGATGGATATCGTAATCAGTGCTGCGGGATTGGGACATGGAAGCTCCTGAATGGGAAGAGTGCGAGGGAGGGCGCGTTCAGCTCGACGGCATGTTGCTTGACGAAGGCGCGACGGCGGGCGTGCTATCCGCTTTGCGCAGGAACCAGAACGCAAGCAGGCCATAGAGCGGGAGGAAAATAAAGAACACATTCTGCAGGCCGACCACATCGCCAAGCAGCCCGCCAGCCGCACTGCCGCAGAGCGAGCCGAGTGGCCCCACCAACAGGTTAGCGCCGGACACCTTGCCCCGCCCCCAGGCGCGCGCCGATGCGTGCGATGCGGGTCAGGCTGACGATCTGCAGTAAGCCAAGCCCCAGTCCCTGCAGTAACACACCGGGCCACAGCCAAGCCGCGCCGGGTGCTCGACCGAGCAGAACGAGCGCCAGCGCCACCAGCCCGAAGCCGGCCAGGTAGCTGCGTCGCAGCCCCAGCCGCGCGGTGGTGTTGCCAAGCAGGAACAAAGTGGCGATATACGCCAGTCCGGAGCCCGTGAGGTAGGCCGAGGCGTGGGCGGCATCCAGCCGCATGCTCTCCAGCGCGATCACCAGGATAAAAGTGCTGAAATACATATGGGTGGACTGGGCGCAAAAATCGACGAGGTTGGTGATCCGCAGGTCGCGGTCACGCAGCAGGGCGCCCAACTGCCTGAGTACGGCGGCCTGGCCGCCGCGCGGGCCGGACTGCGCAGGGCGGGCGTAGCGCGCGAACACCATGGGCGAGAGCGCGATGGTCAACGCGAAGCTGGCTGCGATGGCCCACCATGTGCCGCGATAGCCAATCCAGGCGACCAGGCTCACGCCCAGCGCCGGACCGACCAAGAACATGCCGCTCATATGGGTGCCGCGGTACCAGCCCGCCTTGTTCTCACCCAGCGTGCGGATCTGCTCGAAGAACACGCTGTTGAGCGAGACAAAGCGCAGCGGCATGAAGAAGCTGATCGCCGCGCTGCAGCCCAGCAGGAACCAGGGCGTGGCCGCCCACGGCACGATGGCATAACCAAGTCCCGCAAGCGCGCTGCCCGTGACGAACAGCCGAACGGGGCCATAACGGTCCACCAGGAAGCCGATCGGCACGCTCATGACGAGCGTGCCGATCATTTGCCCGCTGGCGATCAGCCCCAGCTGCGCGTGGCTGGCGCCCAGCTCCAGCGCATAGAGCGAGGTGACGATCTTGGCGACGCCCACGCTGGTGCCCATCAGCGAGGCCAGCAGTGCGAAGACGACGAGGAAGCGATTGTGCAGGAGCCAGGCGCGCATCTTTGGAGGCCGCGCCTGGCTCAGGACGCCAGCGGCTTGTGTGCCGTGGCGAATATCAGATAACGTTCCAGGCGGATGCCTTCGGCAGTGCGGTAGCGTTCCAGCAGTTCGCCCAGGGCCGCAAGCACATGCGCAAGCTCCACGTCGTCGAAGGCGGTCAGTGTGTTGCCGAAGGAGCTGCTGCGGCTCCAATCGACCAGGCTGGCCGCGTCCGGTACCAGGTCAACGATGGTCCGAGTCGCGCCATCGTAGCCGGCAAAGCCGGCCGCTTCCACCAGCGCGCTGAGCTGCGCGTTGCTGACTGCGCCGAGGTTGCGGCCGTGCGGGCGGCGCGCCGGATCGACGCCGGCGGCCTCCGTGGCTGCGCGCAGCAGGGCGCCTGACTGGTGCGGCTTGTCGGCGTCGCCGCTGTTCAGGCCGAGCCGGCCGCCTGGCCTGAGCACCCGGAAGATCTCCGCCAGCGCGCGGGGCTTGTCGTCCACCCAGTGGAACACGCTGTTCAGGTATACCACATCGAAGCTACTGTCGGCAAAGGCGGACAGCTCCTCGGCGCGCCCGACGCTCACGGCGAAGTTGGCCTGCCCCTTGGAGGCGGCAATGTCCACCCGCAGCGGCAGCGGATCAATGCCGGTTACGTGGCCGCCGGGCGCCACTTTTTGCGCCGCGTAGACACCAAGCCGGCCGGTGCCGCTGCCGATGTCGAGCACGCGTTCGCCGGGATGGAGGGCGAGCGCGTCGATCAGCAGCTTGCCGTGGTTGAACTGGCGCACGCCCACCCGCTCATAGGTGGCGGCGAGCTCCGGCGAGTCGAGCGCGAAGCTGACCTGCCGGCGTGGAACGGCTTCGAGCAAAGTGGTTTGGCTCATGATGTTCTCTGTGAAAAGGAGAGTCTGCTGTGGCAGGCCGGTGCCGTTGGCCGCGGCCTGCCGGCTCGGGTATTCAGGCCAGGGCCGGTTCCGGCCGAGTGGGTGTATCGACCGGCTGCGCCAGCGCACTCGGCGCGCGGGTGCCAAAGGCTTCGCCCTCAACGCTCTTCGAACGGAAGCCGTCCGGTCCCACCGGTATGTCGCCGGTCAGCGTGGTGCGGTAGAGTACGCGCTCGACCTCGATGTGGTCGAGATCCTGGGGCGCCAGATGCGCGGTGGCACGGTTGTCCCAGAAAGCGATATCGCCGTTGTTCCAGCGAAAGCGCGTGGTGTAGGCCGGCTTGGCGAGCTGGTCGAAGAACAACTCGAGCAAAAGTTCGCTTTCATGCGGCGAGACGCCAACGATATGCGAGGTGAAGCCCGGGTTGACGAACAGTGCGCGCTCTCCAGTCTCGGGGTGGACGCGTACCACTGGATGGATCGAAACCAGTGGCTGGGCAGCGATGCGTTTGGCGATGCGGCTCTCCGATGGGAGCGTGGCGCGTGCGTTGAAGCGGTGCTCGGCGCGCAGCCCATCGGCCAGCGCGCGCAGCGGTGCGGACAAGCCCTCATAGGCCGCCACTAGGTTGGTCCAGGTGGTATCGCCGCCGAACGCCGGCACATTGACGGCGCGCAGGATGGAGCCGGCCGGCGGATTGACCACCGCGGTAACGTCGGTATGCCAGCGGCTTTCGTAACTGCTGCGGCGGATGCCGTTGCGGCGCTCGTAGCGGCTGCGATCGATGGGCAACAACTGCGGGAAGTTCTCGATCGGTTCGTCCTCGTGCGGATGCGCGTAGGTGACTTCACCGAAGCGCGAGGTAAAGGCGACTTGGGCGGCGTGGTCGATATGTTGGCCGCGGAAGAAAACAACTTTCCATTTCAGTAAGGCGCGGCGGATCTCGGCAACGGTGTCGTCATGCAACGGCCCCGACAGGTCGACGCCCCCGATTTCGGCGCCGATATGGCCGGCAACCTGGCTGACGGTGATGTGCTTGTAGCTCATGGTGTGTCCTTGCGAAACAGATTGGGAGGGAGGCCGCCGATGGCGTCTGCGCGCTGGCGGTGGTAGTGAGTAGCAAGCGCTGTACCAAGCTGCCAGACCCGTTGAAAGCCGCTGTATTTCGCGCCTTCCCTCGCCAATATGCTGTTGGCGAAGCAACGGCAGGAGCAGCTTTGCTGCGTGCTGGGCAGCAGCCGAGAGAAGGGGCTGGCCCCCCTGGCACATCAAGCAGCGTTGGCGTATCGGTTCACTGGGCGTCGCAGCCCGAGGTTCTCGCGCAGCGTGGTTCCCGTGTAAGCGGTGCGGAACAAGCCACGGCGCCGCAATTCTGGCACCACCAGCTCCACAAAGTCGTCTCGCCCGGCGGGCGGGGTGGGTGGCATCACGTTGAGGCCGTCCGCGGCGTCGTGGCGCAGCCAGTCTTCGCGTTGGTCCGCGATCTGCGTCACGGTCCCAACCAGTTGCCAATGCCCGCGCGCGCCTGCGATGCGCTCATAAGTCTGGCGGATGGTCAGGCTTTCGCGGCGGGCCAGGTCCGTGATCGGCGTCAGCTGGCTCTTGCCGCCGTTGGTGTCGGACTCCGTCGGCGCCGGCAGCGGGCCATCCAGCGGAAAGCCGGACAGATCGATGCCCCCAGCATGCCGGACAACGGCGCCAGACCGGTGCTCGGATGGATCAGGCTTTGCAGTTGCTGGAATTTCGCGCGCGCGTGGGCTTCGCTCTGGCCTACCACCGGGAAGATGCCCGGCGTAACCTTGAGCCCGTCCGGCGCGCACCCGAACTTCGCCATCCGGCCCTTGAGGTCGGCGTAGAAGGCTGCGGCCTCGGCCCGATTCTGCCCGGCGGTGAGCACAACTTCGGCCGTGCGCGCTGCCAGCTCGCGGCCGGGTTCGGAAGAGCTGGCCTGCACTACCACCGGCCGGCCCTGCGGCGAGCGGGCGACATTGAGCAGGCCTCGCACCTGGAAATGCTTGCCCTGGTGGTGCTCTGGGTAGCGATCAGGCCGATGTGACTGGTGACGGTGGACAGCATTGAGAGCAGCGTCAACGGCTCAAAGCTGATATTGCCCGCGCTGCGGCTTTGCGATTCGAGATCACCGCGGTTCCATACGGCGGCGCTGTCCGCGAGGAACAGCGTGTCTATGCCGGCACGCTCGGCGGTCTGCGCAATGCGCTTGTAGTGACCGATGCTGATGCCGCCGTCGACGGCGGTGTCGGGATGGCGCCAAGCGGCAACGTGGTGGCCGGTGGCGGGGACGAACGCACCGAAATGGAGTTGCTTGGCAGCGGTCATGGTTTCCTCTCGCGGCTTTGCGCGGCGGCGCATGATATGTGGCGAACGGCGGCACGGCACGCTCGATGGCTAGGCACACACGCGCCGGCAAGGCTCTACTGCCTCCGGTAGCCGTCGAAATCCGCGGTCGCGGCATAGACGCCGATGGGCAGCGTCAGCGCCTGAATGAAACTGAATAGCGGCCTCAACTGGTACTCGATGACCAGCGCATGGCGGTCGCTACCGCCGGTGGCGGCAAGGATGACCGGTGTGTCGATCAATGCATCCTGGCCGATCAGATCGAACAGGTGCTTGAGCAGTCCGGGCAGCGCCACGGTAGACTGGCGTGGCGCTGATTCGTGCGCGCCAGGCCATCAAGGATCTGACGGGCATCAACCCGGACCAGCAGGCAGGCATCAAGATCGTGCTGCGGGCACTGGAGGAGCCGTTGCGCCAGATTGTTGCCAACGCCGGCGAAGAAGCCAGCGTGGTGGTAGCGCGCGTGGCCGAAGGGACGGGCAATTTTGGCTACAACGCGGCGATGGGCGAATATGGTGACCTGGTGGAAGGTGGTGTGGTTGACCCGACCAAGGTCACACGCACCGCTTTGCAGAATGCCGCTTCGGTGGCAGGCCTGATCCTTACCACGGATGCCGCGATCGTTGAACTGCCTAAGGATGAGGCGACCGTGGGCGTGGCGGGAGCGGCCGGCGCAGGGCTGGATTTCTGAACCTGCAGATCGAAGCCCTGAAGTAGCTCGGGGCCAATGACGAAAGTCCCGCACTACGGTCTCGGATTGTTGGCAACGCCTCCCCAATGCGGGAGGCCTTGTATATTACGATCGATGGTCATAGTAGCTTGGTGCCAGCTAAGCGCATTGAATATCTCACTGTCGGGATTTCGTCAACGAACGACTTCAACTTACCTGCTTCGGAAATGTTCGTTAGGCTAACCGCTTACACGTGTGACACTCGCCCCTCGCATATTCGCTGGCCTTTGTCATGCCCATCTTCGCTATTCGTCTCGCGACAGCCATCATCCTAGCTGCTAGCGCCGCATCCTCCTTCGCGCAGGCCGGTCTGGCATATCCTTCCCGCCCGATTACCTATATCGTGCCTTACGCGCCCGGTGGCACCAATGACAATGTGGCGCGCATCATCAGCAAGCGACTGGCGGAGAAGACTGGGCAGAGCGTGCTGGTCGAGTACAAGCCTGGAGCCGGCGGCACGCTGGGTGCAGGCTACGTCGCGCATGCGCCGGCTGACGGCTATACGTTGCTCAATACGTCGATTGGCAATCTCGCGATCGCACCGCAACTGGTCAAGACCACGTTCGACCCGTTTGTGGATTTCGTTCCGGTGGCCTACATCGGCAACTCTCGCGCCACGGTGGCGGTCAATCCGAACGTGCCCGCGCGGAACCTGAAAGAACTTATCGCCTTTGCCAAGGCAAACCCTGGCAAGCTGACCTACGCGACCTCCGGAAATGGCACACCCGGACATATTGCCGGCGAGTTGCTTAAGTCGCTGGCGGGCATCGACATGCGCCATGTGCCGTACAAGGGCAGCGCGCCTGCCGTGGCAGACGTCATCGCTGGACATGTGGACGTGGTGTTCGATCCCCTCAGCACGGCATCCATCAAGGGAGGAAAGCTGCGGGCGCTCGCCTTCTTCGGTAGCGAGACATCGCCCGAATTGCCGGGCGTGCCGTCGATCGCGCAGGCTGGAGTCAACGGCTGGGAGAATGCGTTGGGCGGCTCCTTCTTCATCTCCGCACCGAAGGATACACCTGCGAGCGTACTGGCGGCGCTGCGGGGATGGCTCAACGAAATCCTGCTAGAGCCCGCGACTATCCAGGCGCTCGCCCGTGTTGAGGTAGAAACCCGTTCGCTCACGCCGGAGCAGACCAAGGCCACGATACGCTCTGTCCATGACCTGTCACGTCGCATCATTCAGAGCAGTGGAACGCAACTTTAGGCTCGTCGGTGCCGGCGCAACCTACTTCACCACAACTGATATGTCCACACCTTCGCCAAAGCCCATCAGGCTTGGTCTGTTCCTTCTGGCCGCCGGCCACCATGCCGCAGGCTGGCGCCATCCCGACGCCGAGTCCGGCACGGAGAATATCGATTTGATCGTGCGGGCTGCACAAGCAGCGGAACGCGCCAAATTCGATATGGTCTTTTTTGGCGACCGCTTGCTGACCACGCCCGATTCGCACCCGTCGATGATCACGCGGCCGGAACCGCTGACGCTACTGGCCGCATTGGCGATGGTGACTCGCCACATCGGTCTGGCGGCAACGGCATCCACGACCTATAGCGAGCCATTCAACCTCGCACGCATGTTTGCCACAGTGGACAAGATATCGAAGGGCCGGGCCGGATGGAACATCGTGACGACCTTCGCCGATGGCTCGGTGAACTTTAGTAGAGAACGGCATCCCGACCATGCCGAGCGGTACGCGATTGCCGATGAGTTCGTTGAAGTGGTCAAGGGGTTGTGGCGGTCTTGGGAACCCGATCCCTATGTGAGGGACAAGGAGGCCGGCGTGTATGTCGACATTGGCAAGATGCGTGCCTTGAATCACCGCGGCAGGTTCTTCGAGGTGGCGGGTCCACTCAACGTGACGCCGAGTCCGCAGGGGCATCCGGTGCTGATCCAGGCGGGCTCTTCTGGGCCTGGCCAGGCACTTGCCGCTCGTCATGCCGAGGTGGTCTTCACGGCGCAACAGGACTTGGTGGCGGCGCGGCAGTTCTATGGGGAAATCAAGGAACAGGTGGCCAAGCAGGGACGCGATCCGGCCCACTGCCTGGTGATGCCAGGGCTGATGCCCATTGTCGGCCGCACCGAGCGGGAGGCGTACGAGAAGCTGGCCGTATTGCAGAATGGCACCGATCAATCCAACGCGACTGCCTTGCTATCGGAGCAATTGGGCCACGATATTTCGGGCTACCCGCTAGATGAACCTTTGCCTGAGCTGCCATCCACCGAATCCATCCAGAGTCGCAGCCGGCTTCTGAAGAAGCTCGCGCGCGACCGTAACCTTACTTTGCGGCAGCTCTATCAAGTGGTTGCGAGCGCTCGTGGTCACCAGGTCGTTGTGGGCACCGCAGGGCAGGTCGCGGAGCATATCACTATGTGGGTGGACGAGGGCGCTGCCGATGGCTTCAATATCATGCCGGCCTATTTCCCAGGGGGACTAGACGATTTCGCGAATGGGGTGGTTCCGCTATTGCAGGCACAAGGGCGGACCCGCACTGAGTACCAAGGCAGCACCTTGCGGGAACACCTTGGGTTGCCGCTGCCCCCGCTTCCGTTGCGTTAGCCGTGCGACGATCGCAGCCCAAAAAGATTCCCCACATATCGCCGCAAATTCGGTTTGTTCGCTAACGCCATAAGTGCTGGCCCCACGCCATCTAGACGTGGCAGCAACTCGTCTTGGCAGCTTGCCTCGCAGATGCGTAATTGTTGCACAGGGCTACTCCCTCCGATTCTACTTGCGAGTCTAGACGCCTTATGGGGGGCAAAAGAGTTCTCGTTTTCAAGCCTGCCGGTCCTCTACGCACGGCTCGCCGAGAATCTCGGCTCGGAACGACTTCAAGATCCGCATCCGCGAAGTGGACAGCCACTGCCGTACGTCTGCAGCAGTTGATTGGTGCTCAACGGCGAGGCGCGCAGACGGTGGGACCCTCAAAAGTCGATCGCGCACCTCTGGCAGGGACTACCATCATATACTGTCGAGTACGGTGGCCGGGAGCCAAGGGGAAGCCGTGTTTACTCTACCCATACTGCATCCACCACTTCCCTTATCAAGTCTCCGGCGAGGATATAGTCCCCCAACTTGGACGCCTTTGCCTCCAAGCTCTCCAACACAGCCCCAGACAATTCGCTCAGATCAAATTGGCAATAGAGGTTCCGCTGCCGAAATGTCGCTTTGGGCCGCGATAGGCCAGCGACCAACGCCGTCGGCGATTTGACGGCAATGTTCTCTTGCCCGCGATATTCCACTCGTATTCCTGCCTTCTGGCCGAGCCGACCAAGTTCGATTGCGTCCTGCCAGCCTGCCTCGTAATCCAGTTCCACCACGGTCACGCCTTCCGTCCCCAGGAGGTTTAGTGCCTCCCCTTTGGTGCCAGCTCGTACTGTTGCCATTGACTTCTCCACTCACATTCTTGGCGCTTTTGGGCAACATCCTGTGTTCCCACACTATTGTAGTCGCCGGCGGAGCCTCGAGCCTGAGACCACGTTCCGGCGATTGACATCCGCAGGGGCTGGGGATTGTTGGGCAGACCGGGTGGGGAGAGGGCGCTGCGATGTCGCCGTTTTTTCAGAACACACTTCATTCAGAGTGGGATGCCAGCCATGGCATTGGCATTGGACAATTCCCCAGCTGCCACAGTCATAACCAGAGTCCTTGCAGGCTTCGAGTTCGGCAAATTCGGCTCGGGGCAGCCAAGGGTCGGCGAAGAACTTGTTGGTGCATGCCTCAGTCTGCACATGGTAACTCGCATTGGCTCACCCACTCTGCTGCAATCGCACTTTTCCTGACGGGGAAGAATAGACCGAGAGGGCTGCATTCACAGAAGTTATCTCTGTTCCGGCTAAGATCATCCGGGCGGGCTAGATTCACTGAGTTAGTAAAAATACGGCGAAGTGCTGTAGGATAATCGAACTGTTATTTATAGACGGAGATCGAAATGGCTACCTACAAACAATTGCTAGCAGAAAAGGAAAAGCTGGAAGCCCAGCTCGCCGAGGTTCGTCAAAGCGAAGTCGCCGGCGTCATTGAGAAGATCCAGGCTTTGATGGCAGAGTACGAACTCACCGTCGATGACTTGGCGCCGAAACGACGCCGTGGACGCCCGGCGGCGAGTGACAAGCCTAAGGCTGCGGCGAAGGAGAAGACCTCGCTGCCGCCGAAGTACATGGATCCAAAGACGGGTGCCACCTGGACCGGCCGCGGTCGTGCACCGGCGTGGCTGGGGAAAAATCGCGATAAGTTTCTGATTCCAGAGGCGTGAGCCGTTGGTGGAATGATGCTGCGGGCGTTAGCGCTGGCGAATCTGGGAAAGCGACAACATAACGGCGTCCCAAATGCGCCTTACGCGCCCGCGAAGCTGGAATCTGCATGGCTGATTCTTCAACACCTGTTCACCAAGAACGCGTGACGGCGGTGAGCCGGAAACGCGTGGTGCACCGCCGAGGTGGCATCCCGTTCGATGACTTGAATGGTGGACGAGAGGGACATTGCTCGGTGCGGGTCGATGGTTGTTCGGCGCTACAGCCGTTCGCTCACCTCATGGGCAGCCTGCAACGGCGAAATCCCCCGGACAGCTCCACTGCCTCGGCCCTCTCGCATGGGGTATTGCATTCATCGATGCGCGTTCGGCTAGCCGCATCCACACCGGCCGCCAGTGGCATCCTTACCGAAGGTAACTTGCGCACGCTTACGGCTATGTGCAGCGCGCTATCGTCGTTGATGCCGCGTTGCCCAGGATCGGCACCGAAGGCCAGCAGCAGCCTGAGCACCTTTATCACTTCCGTTCGTGCGCGTGCGCCTGTCCGGGTGAGACTACATGAAAGCGCTGCAATCTGCGCGGCGGAAGACTCGCGTGATCCACCCTGATCTTCACGAACTGCTTGTATCCCTCGCATCGCTTGACGTCTGGCCCTTTCATTTCGTGTCGTCTGAGCCGGCCCCATTGTCGCCTTCTAGAGAGCGCGTTGGGGCGAGCATCAACGCGGCGACTTCGCTTGGCTGCACACGTGGGCACGGCGGGGGACCATCCATGTCGAGCATCCTTTGATCATCAAAATGCAATTAATCGCCAGGATTCCTATCCCAACCTTAAATTGGGTTTTGGGAGGGGCGCGGACGGGCTCCTAGCATCTGGCCATCCTGCACTGACGCGCCTGTGTGGCTTCGCGCCGTGCAGCGTCCTCGCTGTGCAAATCGGCGTAGATAGTGCGGAATCCCATACCACGCGGTGGCGAAGGTTGTCCCATCCGCCTACCGTGCCGCAGAACTAAACCGCGATTTTCCGCGCGTGGGGAACGCGAGCGTGTTATTTCACGAACGTGAATGTATTGCGCGGGAGTTTCGGACCGGAGTTATACCGAAGCACATCCTGTTTCGAGCGGACTTGCTCCACTGTGGCGGCCTTCCCGCCAATTCGGTGCCGTTCCTACATCCGCAGTGGAGTTGGCTTCGGTGGCGGTACGACAGTGGATGTCGTACCGCCTTACGCGGATCTTTTTCGGCGATTCCAGTTGCCTAGCACACGCATACGATGCCGGGATCGCTTCGTCGACGCAAGAACCCCGGAACCCCGCGCCGACGGCACGGCACCATCGTCACAGATCAGTTCGGTTTCGGTGCACTCGGGTTGAGATAGCGCACGCATTCCATGATGGGCTTGCAGTTGGTGCGTCCGCGTTGCATCGGCCTGTGCAACGTGTCCCGCATGCTGACCTGCCAGATCCACTCGCAGGGCACCTTCCACCAGGCAGGATCGCCGGGCGCCCCTATCTGACCGCGATATGGCTATCCCTGCGGGAATCGCTGGCGCCGACATACGAGCCACGCTTCCTGAGCAGGATCTGCATGCCCCCGAAGTCCCAGGTGCTCTCGGTTCTGGTGACCACGTCGTGGCCCAGGGCTGCGAGGCCCGAGACGGTATCGGCAGGAAAGCCGGGTTCGAGCACCACCTGGCGCCCCGGCCCGACCTTGAAGCGGGGTGCATCGACAATGGCCTGCGGGTTCTGCGCGTAATCGTACAGGCGCACCATCATCTGGACGTGGCCCTGCGGCTGGAATGTGCCACCGGTCGCGCCGAAGGCGATCGGCTCGCCGCCGCCGGCGAAGGCGAATCCCGGCAGGATGGTATGAAAAGGCCGCTTGCCGGGCCTGAGGAAAGACGGGGAGTGGGCGTCGGTGGAAAAGCATGCGCCGCGATTCTGCAGCGAAACACCGGCGTCGGGCACAACGATCCCTGAACCGAATCCCATGTAGTTCGACTGGATCAGCGAGACCATCATGCCATCGCGGTCGCCTGCCGCAAGGTACACCGTACCCGCCAGTGGTCCGAACGTGTGGCCGAAATCGGAAGCTTGCCGCATATTGATGCGTGCCGCGGCGGCCTGAAGGCAGGGGGCTTGCAAGCGGTCGCGTACCTGCCCGATCGCGCAGTCCGTGTCGCCGATCAACGGCCCGACTTCGGCAAACGCCAGTTTGATGGCCTCGATCTGGAGATGCAGCGAGGCCGCCGAGTCGGCCGGCAAGCGGGCAACATCATGATGCGCGAGCACGCCCAGCGCAAATAGCGCTACCGCGCCCTGACCGTTTGGCGGCAACTCGCTTACCTGCAGCGCGCCGTATGACGCCTGTATGGCATCGACCCACTCGGGTGCGTGCAGGCGTAAGTCTTCGGTGCTAAGGACACCGCCCGTTTCGCGGGCGAACGAGGCGATTCGCCTGGCGGTCTCGCCGGTGTAGAAGTCCTTGCCGTTGGTGCGCGCCACGCGTTCGAGCGTCCGCGCAAGCGTCGGCTGCAGGAACAGCGCCCCGGCTACGGGCGCTGCGCCGCCGGGGAGAAACGCCGCCTCGAAGCCCGGCTGGCTGCGCAGCTTGGGCACCTGTTCCCGCCACTTCTGCGCGACACTGGGAGAGACGTGGAAGCCGGCTCGTGCGTAGCGGATCGCGGGCGCCAGCACGGTAGCGAGATCGAGCCGGCCAAAGCGCGTGACCAGCGCGGTCCAGGCCGAGACGGCGCCGGGAACGGTGACGCTATCCCATCCGCGCTGCGGCATCGCCGGCAGCCTGGCAAGACGAGCGACGTCGATACCCATCGGTGCCCGGCCGCTGGCATTGAGGCCATACAGCTTGCCGCCAGAGAAGACCTGGGCGAACGCGTCGCCGCCGATCGAGTTGTTGGTGGGCTCGACCACTGCGATGGCGGCTGCCGCAGCGATGGCTGCGTCCACCGCATTGCCACCGCTCGCGAGGATGTCGAGCCCCGCTTGCGCGGCCAGCGGTTGGGATGCGATGACCATCTCGCTGCCATGCACGACAGCCTTGAAGGATGGGTAACGCTCGGGGGCGGAGGCGGATGGGGCGTGCATGGTCTACTGCGCCGCCAGGTGCTTGCTCTGGATCAAGCCGCCCCATTTAGCGTACTCGCTTTGCACGAAGATATTGAACGCCTCGGGGCTGCTCCATTCGATCTCGGCACCCTGCGCGGCGAACTGCTGGCGCACCTCAGGGGACCTGAGGACAGCGACGAGATGCCGGTTGAGGACATCCACAACGGGGGCGGGCATGGCGGCCGGCCCGAAGATTCCAAACCAGGCGGTCACATCGAAGCCCTGCACGCCAGACTCGGCGACCGTGGGCAAGCCCGGCAGCAAGCTGCTGCGGTGCGCTCCTGTGACGGCCAGGGCGCGGACGGTGCCGGCCTGGATCTGGGCCTTGGCGGTGACCTGGAGGTCGAACATCAGGTTGACCTGGCCGCCAAGCAGGTCGGCCAGGGCAGGCGCGCTACCCTTGTACGGGACGTGGAGCAACTGGATGTTGGCGGCCTTGGCCAACAGCTCGCCCGCGAGGTGGTTCGAGGTGCCGGCGCCAGCCGATGCATAGGTGATCTGGCCGGGGCGGGCTTTCGCCAGTGCGATCAGTTCTCCAATGGTTTTTGCCGGCACCGACGGGTTCTCCAGCACGACAAACGGCACGGATGCCACGCGGGAGATCGGCGTGAAGTCCTTGAGCGGATCATAGCCCACGCCACGATTGAGCGCGGGGTTCATCGCATGCGAGCTGACCGTGCCCATCAGCAGCGTATAGCCGTCGGGAGCTGCCTGGGCCACGAACTTGCTGCCAATGGCGGTGCCGGCACCCGCGCGGTTGTCCACCACCACAGGTTTGCCCACCCGTTCGGCGAGCCTCTGCGCGAGCAGCCTGGCCAGGATGTCGGCGGTGCCGCCAGGTGGATAGGGCACGACGAGGTGAATGGCGCGGTCCGGAAAATCCTGCGCGCCGGCAGGCACCGGCAAGGCCAGTGTGGTGGTTGTTACGGCGAGTGCAAGCAGCCGGTAAAGAGAAGTCAGCATAAGCAAGGCAGAGGAAGAATGAGGCGCGATCGGCGCGGAAGGCTCAGGACAGCAGCGGGACTTTGCCTTCGTCGACTTCGGCAATCGCCGGGATCTCCACGCCATGGCAGCCGACGTCTTCGCGGATCTCGTCCAGCGAGCGCTTAATGATCGCCATCTCTTGTTCGGGATGCGTGGCGCCCAGGCCGTATTCGGCAGCGAGGGCGCGTGCCCGGCCCGCGCGCCGTTGCTCGTCCTCTGGCAGGTTGACGACGGCGTAGACCCCATTGAGCAGGCTGCCGCGCAGTTTCTTGGCGAATTTCTGCCCGAGCAGCGCCTTGTCATCCGTCGATATTTCCGAGAAGAAACGCCGCATGATGATGCGTCCGAACTGGATATGCCGCGCCTCGTCGCGCAGGATCAGCTTGCAGGCCGTCCTAATGGACGCGAAGCGCGCGTTCTCGTAGCGGGCCTGCAGCAATTCGCCGGATAGCTGCTCGAACAAGGTGTTTACCGCCAGGCCGGCGAAGAAGCTCATCTGCTTCTCATCGCGCTCATCGTGGAAGCGGGGGATGATGGCGCGGAAGTAGTCCGAGCGCGGCGACTCCTGATAACCGGATATGGCACGCGCTACGCGGAACGAGGCCTCGTGGTGCCGCAGTTCCTCGGCGATGAAGTTGACGACGTGCTGCTTCACCTCGAACGGCTGGTGCTCGAAGATCGCATCGCGCAAGCGCTCGGCGCCGTAGGGAATGGCGCCGTGTTCCATCCAGGCGCGCAGGCTCCACCACTCGCCGCCAGCTTCGCGCACTTCCGCAGGAATGTCGGCCTGCTCCAGGTCCGAGTAGTCGATCTGCGTCGGGTCCCACGCCAGCGCACGGGCCTGCTCGCAAAGGCCCCAGACATCTTCGTAGGCCACGGTGGAGACGATGGGGTACGGGTTTGGAACGGGGGTGAGTTCTTCAAGCAGGGAGGGGCGCATTGTGTGGTCCTGTGGGGCTATTGCGTTTTTGCTTTATGGGCTCACTGTAGTTTGCAAAGCCCTGATATTCCAAATACTATTCAAAGCTATCCTTGATACATGAAGTGAATCACCGTGACCGACTTGCGCCAGTTTCAACAGTTTGTCGCCGTGGCCGAGCTGCTGAGCTTCCGGCGCGCGGCCGAGGTGTTGCACATGTCCCAGCCGCCCCTGACAGTGGCCATCAAGAAGCTGGAAGAAACCATTGGCACCGAACTGCTTGAGAGGAACCGGCATATGGTGCGGTTGACCCCGGCCGGGGAAGTCTTCCTGGTGGAGGCGCGCAGGACGATTGCCCAGGCCGAGATTGCGGTCGAATCGGCGCGGCGTGCGGCTAGCGGCATGTTCGGGACCTTGCGGCTTTCGTTCGTGCCGAGCGCGGCGCTTGACGTGCTGCCGGACATCCTCAGGCGATTCCAGCAGGAGTACCCCGCGGTCAAGCTGATACTGACAGGCGAGAGCAGCGGCAAACAGCTGGAGCTGCTGCGGCGCGGCGATACGGATGTCGCCATCGTGGTGCCGCCGGTGTATGAGCCCAAGGACCTGAGCCTGGATATCCTGTGCGAGGAAACACTGGTGGTCGCCGTTCCGGCGGCGCATGCGCTGGCCAGGCGCAAGCGCCTGCGACTGGAAGAGCTGAAGGCCGAAGCCTTCGTCGCGTTCCCCTTCGCGGAAGGGCCGGGCTACTCGGGGGTGATTCTGGCGGCTTGCCAGCGCGCGGGATTTTTTCCGCGCGTGGTTCAGGAAGCGTCGCAGATGCAGACCATCATCACGCTGGTCGCCGGGAATCTGGGCATTGCCATTGTGCCCAGGGCCATGACAAGGGTGCAGGCACTGGGCGTGGTCTATATCGACGTGACGGAATCCCGTTCTTCGTTGCGATATCCCCTGGTGATGGCCTCGCTGACCAATACGGAGAATGCACTGGTGGGGGCGTTCGGGGCGGTGGCTAAGCGTTCACTTGCGGGAGAGTGTTCTCTGCATGCGCCTATGGCAGTTAGCAGCGCCGCCTAAGCAACGATCGCGTCGTCCAGCGCCGCGAGCGATTAGAATCGGAAGCGCTCCAGCACTGATTCCAGCATGGCCTCCCACGATGTTCCTACGAATACTTGCGTAGACGCTTACTCGGACGGGTGTGTACCAGGGTCCGAGCATGGGATACACCGGGCCTCGGCGCTCTAGCCAACTCCGATTTCGAATTCGAAGCGGGCCTTATCGCTAGCCCGCATAAGCAAATACGCATAAGTACCTTCCGTGTCGCACGGCGCCTGCGTTATGTTCGGCGGGCATGCTGCGCTCGTCTTCGCGGCAAACTTTGTAGCACATCATGAACCACACGGATCGCGTGGTCCACTGGGTTCTGAGCAGCCTCGAACTCGAGACCACCCTCTTTCACTTAGGGCAGTATTGTGGCAACTGGCGCGCCTCGGTTGCTGGGCGCTTGCGTGCGGGGTTTCATCTGGTGCTGCATGGCGACTGCTGGTTGCACCTGCCCGGCGATATGGCCCCCGCGCTGCTGGGGGCAGGCGATGCGGTGTTTTTCCTACGCGACGTGCCACACCATCTGGGGCCACATGCCGAGCCGCAGGCCTGCGTGGCAGACGGCGAGATGCTGTCATTGGATGCGCTCTTGCCGCCATCGCTGTCGTCGACTGGACTTGCCTGTGGCTTCTTCGATTTCCGCCCCGGCCTGAGCGAGGTGCTGCTGGCACCGTTCCCCGACTACTTGGTGTTGCGAGGGGAGGGCGGCGAGCGTGACGGTGCCGACGATGGATTGGCTGCCACCCGCGCCTTGTTTGATTTGATCCTCGCCGAGGCACGGCGTAGCGGCAGCGAGCCTTCGCCGCTGATCGCGCGGCTGATCGATCTGCTGTTTTTTTATGTGGTGCGCCACCTGGCCGCGCGCGACGACGTGGCGCAGGGGCTGTGGCCGCTGTTGCGCAGCGCCGAGTTCTCGGGCCTGATGCTGGCGCTGATCCGGCATCCCGAACGGGCGTGGACGGTGGAGGCCATGGCGGCGTTGGTGCATATGTCCCGCGCCACCTTCTGCAAGCGCTTTGTCGAGGCTAGCGGGCAGTCGCCGGCTGCCTTCCTGCTGTTGCTGCGGATGAAAGTGGCTGAACAGCTTCTGGGCAGCCGCTGCAGCATCGCTCAGGCGGCGGAGCGTGTTGGTTACCGCTCGGAGGCAGCCTTCGCGCGCGCTTTCAAGAAGGTAACCGGCGTGCAGCCGGGAGCCATGCGGCGACAGGGGCAGCGGCTGTCGCTGTCGTAGCACCACCCTCTGGGCGGGCATGGCACATTGGCCAGTGGAACGCAGACGAAATGGCAGGGAATCGCGACGCTCGCGCATGGCTCCTGGCAGCCGCTCGTCGCAAAATCGGCTGATGTTCCACCTAATCCCAATGTGACGCCATGAGCCGTATCCCGCTGCAATCCGCCGAGACCGCCCCCGAAGCCAGCCGCCCTCTGGTGGCGCGCGCCATTGCCAACAACGGCTACCTGCCCAACTTGATCGCCGTACTTTCCAACGCGCCGGCGGCGCTGGAGGCCTACTTGACCGTGTCGGAGATCAATAGCCGCGGCTCACTGACACTGGCCGAGCGAGAGGTGGTGCAACTCACCGCTGCCACCACGCATGGCTGCGGCTTCTGCGTGGCCGGCCATACGGCAATCGCGGTGAAGAAGGCCAAGCTGGATGCAGGCACGGTGGGCGCATTGCGCGCCCAGGCCGCGTTGCCCGAAGCCCGGCTGGAGGCACTAGCCGACTTCACCCGCGCCGTGATCAGCATGCGCGGCGCGGTGCCGCAGGACGCGTTCGATGCCTTCCTGGCAGCAGGCTTCACCGTGGCGCAGACACTGGATGTGGTGCTGGGCGTGAGCCTGGCCACGCTGTGCAACTTCGGCAACAGCCTGGCGCAGACACCCTTGAACCCTGAGTTGGACGCGTACCGGTGGACGCCTGCCGCGGCCTGACATCGCTGAATCGCAGAGGAACGCCGATGACCTTCTCCACATTCTCAAGCGTGCTGCCGCCGGACCTGGCGCAATGGCTGGCCGCCCATGCCGACGGGCTGGACAACGGCACCGCCGACCCGGGCGAGGTACTGCCACGCCTGGCTCAGGCCGGCCTATTTGGCGTCGGCGTGCCGCAGATCCTGGGCGGCAATGGCGGCACCCTATCGGATGCTGTAGAGGCAGTGGCGGCAGTGGCCGAATACTCGCAGACGGCGGCATTCGTGCTGTGGGGCCAGCGCGCCTTCATCGAATACGTGCTGCAGACACCCAACCGCGCACTGGCGCAACGCTGCCTGCGCACGCTGCTGGATGGCCGCCTTGCCGGTGCCACCGGGCTATCCAATGCCATGAAGTTCCTTGGTGGCATCGAATCGCTACAGGTGACCGCGCGCGGCGGTGAGGCGGGCAACGTCTGGCTGATCGATGGCGTGGTGCCTTGGGCCACCAATCTGCATCCCGCGGGCTTTGCGGTGGCAGTGGCCGCAGCCAGCGCATCCGGCGGATGTGCCGCCGTCTATGCCATTCCTTCGGGCCTGCAGGGCGTGGCGCGCAGTGAAGACCTGGATCTGATCGGCCTGCGCAGCAGTCATACCGCGTCCGTGCGCTTTGATGGCGTCGCACTGGATGCCGGCTGGTTGCTGCACGAAGACGCGCACCAGTTCTTGCCGCGTGTACGGCCGGCCTTCCTGGGCCTGCAGTGCGGCCTGGCGATCGGCCTCGCCCGGCGCGGCATTACGGCGGCACGCGGCGGTGTCGAAAGCGGTCGTTCCGTACTGGATGAAGAACTCGATGCGCTTGCCGCCGCGCTCGTCGGCGAGACACGCACGCTGCATGAGGGACTGGGAATCGGCGACTTCCTCGCCGCTCCCCGCACGCTATTTGGCATCCGCATTCGCCTGGTGGAGCTAGCCGCGTCGGCGATGCAACTGGAGCTGCAAGCGCGCGGCGGTGCAGCCTACCTGAACGCGCGTACCGATGGCTTTGCGCGGCGCTGGCGCGAGGCGGCGTTCCTGCCCATCGTCACGCCCAGCCTGGTGCAACTGAAGACAGAGCTGGCGAGGCAAGCGGTGCTAGCCCCTCGGGTGGCGGCATGAGCGGCGCGCTGCTGGAGGGGCAGGGCCTGACGCTGGTCTACGGCAGCGGCGCGGTGTCACGCACTGTGCTGCGCGATGTGGACCTGCAGCTGGCAGCCGGCGAGGTGGTGTCGGTGATCGGCCCAAGCGGCGCCGGCAAGTCCAGTGTGCTGCGCCTGTTGGCCGGGATGCAGCCGGCCACGCGAGGCTGGGTACACATGCAGGGGGAGGTGCTGGACGCACCGCATCCGCGCATTGCCGTGGCATTCCAGGATGCCTGCCTGCTGCCATGGCTTTCCGTGGCGCGCAACGTGGGGTTCGGCCTGGATTTTCGGCATCAGCCAGCCCTGGCGTGCGCCGGGCGTCATCAGCGTGTGGCCAGCACATTGGCTGCCGTCGGGCTGAGCCATGCGCAGCACCTCTTCCCCGCGCAATTGTCCGGCGGCATGGCGCAGCGGGTGGCCCTGGCGCGCTGTCTGGCGCGCCAGCCGCTGGCACTGCTGCTCGACGAACCCTTCGGCGCGTTGGACGAGATCACGCGCTCCGACATGCAGGCGCTGCTGCTGCGCATGGTACGCGAGTACGGCCCGGCGACGCTGCTGATCACCCACGACATCGACGAGGCGCTGCTGTTATCCGACCGCATCGTCCTATTGGGGGCCGTGCCCGGCGAGCCGGCCAGCGTGTTGCGCGAATGGCGCATCGCTTTGCCCCATCCGCGGGATGCGGAGGTCGAAGCCCTGGGGGCCCTACGCGTGGAGATCGTACGGGCACTGCGCAGCCTGCTGCGGCCCGGCGGCAGGACTTCCACCGCGTTGGCAGCGCATCCAGCGCCGCTGCGCCATACCGCCGCCATTTGAGGCGGCGCGACACACACCACGAAACACCAAGACGAGGTCAACGATGTGCCAGGTTCCGATGTCCCGGCGCGAGCTGCTGAAGCTCTCCGCGCTATTCACCGCTGGCGGCGCTCTGCCGCTGCTCAATGCACTGAACGCACGCGCGGCCAGCGAGCCGGATGCACCTGTGCGTATCGGCTACCTGCCGATCACCGATGCTACGCCACTGCTGGTGGCGCACAACAATGGCTATTTCGACAAGGAAGGCATCCAGGCGGAGAAGCCCACGCTGCTGCGCAGCTGGGCACAGCTGGTGGAGGCCTTCATTTCCGGCCAGGTCAATGTGGTGCATCTGCTGTCGCCGATGACCGTCTGGGCGCGCTTCGGCAGCCAGGTTCCCGCCAAGGTGGTGGCGTGGAATCACGTGGGCGGCTCCGGGCTGACAGTGGCGCCGCAGGTCGGATCGCTGCGCGACCTGGGTGGCAAGACGGTAGCGATCCCGTTCTGGTATTCGATTCACAACGTCGTGCTGCAGACAATGCTGAAGAAGGACGGCCTGGTGCCGGTGAGCCGCAAGAGCGGGGCGCTGGCGTCCAATGAGGTCAACTTGGTGGTGATGGCGCCATCCGATATGCCACCCGCGTTGGCCTCACGCCAGATCGAGGGCTATATCGTAGCTGAGCCGTTCAACGCCGCAGCGGAGGCGATGAAGATCGGCAAGATACTGCGCTTCACCGGCGACGTGTGGCGCAATCATGCCTGCTGCGTGGTGTTCATGCATCAGCAGGATCTGGAACGGCGCCCGGTGTGGGCGCAGAAGGTTGTCAATGCCATTGTCAAGGCGCAGCGCTGGACTCAGGACAACCGCGCCGAGGCAGCCGCGCTCCTGTCCAAGGATGGCGCCAACCGTTACACGCCACACACCCTGGATGCGTTGCGCCGGGTGCTGGTTCCCGATGCGGGCGAGCGTGCCCGCTATCTGGCCAGCGGCGCCATTCATCACGCCGACTGGAACGACAAGCGCATCGATTTCCAGCCCTATCCCTACCCCAGTTACACGGAAGAACTCGTGCGCCGGCTCAAGGGCACTCTGATCGAGGGCAATAGTGCCTTCCTGGCCGGGCTGGAGCCGCAGCGCGCCGCGCGTGAGCTGGTAGACGATCGCTTCGTGCGCCGCAGCCTGGCCGAGGTGGGTGGGCTCAAGGCCTTCGGTTTTGGCGAGGGCTTCTTGCGGCAGGAGGAGATTGCAGCGTGAACGAGCCTGCCAACGATGCCTGGTCCGCCAGCGGCATGATGCGCTCGGTGGCGGCGCGGCTGTGGCCGGGACTGGCCGGCCTGGCGGTGCTGCTCCTACTGTGGTGGCTGACCACCGGCGCGGGGCAGGCACAAGGGCTGGCCACGCGCTTCACGCCGGGCGCCACGTTGGCCAGCGTGGCGGAACTGCTGTGCCAGCCCGATTTTGCGCAGAATACGTTGGTGAGCCTTCGGCGCGTGTTGCTGGGACTGGCGATGGCACTTGCCGTCGGCGTGCCGCTGGGCTTGCTGGTGGGCGGAGCGGCGCTGGTGGATGCCGCCGTGTCGCCGGCATTCCAGTTCCTGCGCATGATCTCGCCGCTATCCTGGATGCCCGTGGTCGTGATGGTGCTGGGCGTGGGCGACCTCCCGGTGCTGTTCCTGCTGGCCTTCGCCGGAGTCTGGCCCATTCTGCTCAATACCGCCGCCGGGGTGCGCAACCTTGACCCCCGCTGGATCACGCTCGCCCGCAGCCTGGCCGCCACGCGCTGGGAGATGCTGATGTGGGTGGTGCTACCGGGCGTAGTGGGCAGCGTGTTGACCGGGCTGCGGCTGTCGATCGGCGTCGTGTGGATCGTGCTGGTGCCGGCTGAAATGCTGGGGGTGAATGCCGGCCTGGGCTACTTCATCCTCGATACGCGTGATCGGCTGGCGTACTCGGAGTTGCTTGCCACCGTGCTGGTGATCGGACTGCTGGGTTTCCTGCTTGATAGCTGCGCGCGCTGGCTGCAGCGCTGGTGGGCTCCAGCATAGCAGACCAGTGCGGGGCGGGGGAGGACGCCCGCCGGCCCGTGGTGGCCGCCATCTCAATCAGTGCCAGATCAACCGTCAAGGCGCGCCAGGAAATCCTCGCGCAGCCTGGGCCAGCGCGACGCGCAGCTCGGCGTGTACGCCAACCCTGCCCGCATCCATGCCATGAAACACGATGGACGCTAGTTTCAGCTCGACGGCGTGTTCCAGTGGGAGCCCTCGCCTCAGCGTACGCCAGTGCTGTTCCAGGCCGGAGGCTCGGCACGCGGCACGCGGTTCGCGGCCAGACATGCCGAATGCGCCTTCGTTGGCGTGCCCACGCGCAGGGGCCTGCGCAAGTCGGTGCAGGCACTGCGTACGGAGCTGGAAGCGGCCGGCCGCGCCCCCGACAGCGCCCAGTCGTTCTCCATGCTCACGGTGATAGTCGACGACACCGCCAAGAAGGCGCAGGCCCGTTACGCCGCCTACAAGCAGCGCGCCAGCTACGAAGGGGCGATGGCACTGCTACCGCTTCATCGCATCGGCTGCAACAACCTGCGCATCGTATCGATGAACACGCTCGCAGCGCCCTGCACCACGCGCCGGCTGCCCGTGATGGCACGGACCATCACGGGTATCTCCGGAGCAAAGGGTCGCACCACCAAGCCCTGCAAATCGGCGCCCGCCAGCGCAAACTCGTCGACGAGCGTGACGCCCATGCCGTGCCTGACGAGATTGACGGCGATGGTGTAACGGTTGGTCTCCAGCGCGGACGCGGGCCTGTCGCGAAAGCCCTCCACCACGCTACCGATGGTGGCCACGATGCGCGGATCGGTGGTGATGTATACCAATTCGCGTGGATCCAGATCCTCCCAGCGCACCTGCTTCTGCCGCGCCAGGGGGTAGCGCTCGGACATAACACACACCATACGTCCGTGGCTGACCACCTGGTCTGCGGGCACTGCATCGTCCGCCGGCTGCAGTACGAAGCCCAGGTCGTATTGCCGGTGCGCAATGGCGTCGTCGATCTCGTTGTTGAGGAACATGTCGACCGCCAGCCCGTAGTCTGGAAATGCGGTCCGAAATGCGCGGGCCGCCTGGGGCAAGACATTGATCGCCAGCGCGGGTGTGGCGCATACCCGCAGTTGGCCCACACGGTACTGGCGCACCTGCTCAATGAAGCGGCCGAACCTCGCCATGCCCTGTTGCATGCGCCGCGCCTCCTCGAAGATCTGTCTCGCCTCTGGGGTTGGCTGCATCTTCCCGCCAACACGCTCGAATAGTGCGAAACCCATATGCTGTTCAAGCAGGGTCAGGCTCTTGCTGACAGCAGGCTGGGACATGCTCAGTACCTGCGCGGCGGCGGTCACTGAGCCCAGTTGGACCACTTCCACAAAGACTTCAAGCTGCTTGGGCGTCATGGAGCAAAAAACAAATAAGGATGGCAGAAATCCGCATTTTGTGGATTTACCCAAAGTTCATAAACTGTGGGCTTCTATGAGTATTGGAGTATGTCATGAGGCAGCGGTTCATTTCCAGGGGATTGTTGGGACTGCTTGCGGCAGCCAGCCTGACGCTCGCCCCCAGTGGCGCATTCGCAGCCGATTTGCTGCAATCGATCCTGGGCGGCAACGTGGTGCGTGTAGGTGCCGTGTCGGCACCCCCCTGGTACGAGAAAGACTTGCGGACCAACAAGTGGACTGGCCTCGTGCCCGAATTGTCGCAGGCAATTTTTGCGTCTTCGGGGGTGAGAATCGAGTATGTCGACACGCAATGGGGGACCGCGGCAGCGGGCCTGCAATCCGGGCGCTTCGACTTCCTGGGCGGCTTCAACAAGACACCCGAGCGCGCGAAGGCTGTGGATTTTACGCGGCCGATCGGCGCGCACAAGATGGGTGTCCTGACGCTGGAAAAGGAAACGGCACGCTACCAGTCATGGGATGCAATCAACGACCCGTCGATCCGTCTGGCCGCCATCGACGGCTCCGCCGCCGCCACTCTGTTGCGTCCGAAGCTGAATCGCGCGCAATGGGTGATCGTCCCCAATAGCGAAGCGATGCAGCTGGAAGTGGAAAGTGGCAGGGCCAACGCACTGCTGACCAATGACATCCAGATGGCGCAATATGTGGCTAAACGCGGCCGCGGGCACATGGTCTTTCCAACGCCACTGATATCGCAGCCTACCAATATCGGTCTGCGGAAGGATCGGGATGCATTCCGAAACTGGCTCGACCAGCGGCTTGACCAGCTTGAAAAAGACGGCACCCTGGATCGCATCTGGGCGAAGTACATCGTGACCGGCAAGTGATGGGCGAGGCGAGTACGCAGCCGCTGCTGCGTGTCACGGATCTGACCAAGTCGTTTTGTGGTAGGGCGGTTCTGCGGGGCATCTCATTCGATGTGCGCGCGGGTGAGGTAATTGGCCTGATCGGACGCAGCGGGTCTGGAAAATCAACGCTGCTGCGGTGCCTGAACATGCTGGAGAAGCCCGATGCTGGCGCAGTGCTGCTGGACGGCGAAGCGATCGGCTTCCGCGGGGCGCAGCGCAAGTCCGTGCCTACAGCGGTGCTCGCCCGGCAGCGTGCGCGGATGGCCATGGTGTTTCAGCACTTCAACCTGTGGCCACATCGTACGGTACTCCAGAACGTCATGGAAGGGCCCCTTAGCGTGCTAAAGCTGTCGCGCGAGCAGGCCGCCGAACGGGCCCTGGCGATCCTCGATCGCATCGGCCTGAAGGACAAGGCCGATGTGTACCCGGTGACCCTGTCTGGCGGCCAGCAGCAACGCGTGTCGATTGCGCGTGCGGTTGCCATGGAACCGCAACTGATCCTGTTCGACGAGCCGACCTCGGCATTGGACCCCGAACTCGTTGCCGAGGTGCTGGCCGTCATGACCGACTTGGCCAGCAGCGGCACGACCATGCTGGTGGTTACGCATGAAATGCGTTTTGCATTCGATGTGTGCGACCGGATCCTGTATCTCGATCAGGGCCACCTGGCTGATGACGGCGCGCCAGCGGCGTTGCTCGCACGTCCCGCTGATGCACCTGTGCGCCTGTTTATCGGTGCGTCGGTAGGCGCGCCGCAAGGAATATGAATATGCCCAACTATCAATGGGATTTCGGGGCTATCCTCGAATATAGCGATATCCTGGGCGACGGTATCCTGATGACCCTGAAGGTGCTGGCACTCTCGGTCACGCTCGGCGTGCTGCTGGGGCTGGTGCTGGCGCCACTGCGTGCCGGGCACAGCCGCTGGCTCCGCTGGCCGGCGCAGGCGCTGATCGAAGTGGTACGGGCGGTACCACCGCTGGTGCTGCTGGTCTGGACTTACTACTGCCTACCGATCCTGGTCGATGTCAAGCTGTCGGCTTACTGGACCTGCGTGCTGGCATTGGGCCTCTATGGCAGCGTGTTCTTTGCCGAGATCTTTCGCTCTGGCCTGCAGGCGGTCGATCATGGGCAGATCGAAGCGGCACTGGCTGTCGGCATGACGCCGCTGCAGGCGCTGATACGGATCACCGGGCCAATTGCGTTCCTGCGGATCCTACCGGCGTTCGTGGGGCAGTGCGTGATGGCGGTCAAGAATTCGGTGCTGGGCAGCTACATCGCCGTGGGAGAGTTGCTCTACGAGGGCCAGCGGCTCAGTACGGCGACGTTCCGGCCACTCGAAGTGCTGACCTTCGTGGCGCTGTTCTTCATTGTCGCGATCCTGCCGCTTTCCTTGTTGGCGGGCGCCGTGGACCGCCGCATTCAAGCGCGCTATTTCCGCCGCTGAACCCGACTCTCCCCAATGAACACACAGAGTATTACGCGCCAGGTCGTTCGCTTTGCCAGTGACCTGACGTACGAACGTTTGCCCGCCTGGGTCCGCCAGAAGGTCAAGCAGCACGTGGTTGATGCCGTCGCATGCGGCGTCGCCGCCAGCGATTCGGAAGCCGCGAGCCTGGCGTGGCGCGCCGTACACGTGTTAAGCGGCAGCGGCCCCTGCCATGTATTCGGCCTGGATAGCCAGCATGCGGCGCCAGCCGCTGCGCTTGCCAACGCGATGATCATTAACGGCCTAGATCATGACGACGGGGTCGAGATCGATGGCAAAGGCATGGGGCATCCCGGTGCATCGCTGGTTGCCGCAGCGATGGCCGCGTTGGACGGCTGTCAGCATGACGTTACCGGCGAGACGTTCCTGGCAGCGCTGGCTGCTGGCTTCGAGGTCAACAACCGCCTGATCCACGCCATGCAGCCCAGTGCCGAACGCTTCGCGCAGGCTTATGGCATCGCGCAGCATCAGGCCATCGGGGCCGCGATCGCTTACGGACGCATCGCGGGTTTCGATGAAGCGCAGTTGCATCACGCCATTGGACTCGCCGCAACGCTGACCTGCGTGCCAAGCCTGCACAAGTACAACTGGCAGGCTCGACCACTGGTCACATTGAAGGACGGCGTGGCATCGGCGGCCCAAGCTGGCGTACAGGCGGCTTGCCTGGCGCAGGCGGGGTTCGTCGGTAGTCTCGACGTATTCGACGGCGAGCAGGGCTACTGGCGGATGCTGGGTTCAGATCGCTTCAACTCGGCCATACTTGCGGCGCTACCCGGAGACGAGTGGTATCTCTCGTATGGCAGCATCAAGCGTTATCCCGCTTGCCGGTGGCTGGCCTGCGCACTCGAATGCACCGAAGTCATCCTCATGCAGTCCGGTTGGCATGCGCAAGATATCGCGGAAATCGAAGTTTCGACGTTCGCGAGGCTGGTCGAGGATTTCATGGACATGGCGCCGACCAATGCCACGGATGCGCAGTTCAGCCTGCCATATACCATCGCCGCCACAGTCCTACGGCTGCCGTGCGGCGCGGCGTGGTATGCCGACGCGCGGCGTGTAGATCCAGCCTTGCACGCCGTGATGCGTAGGGTCAGGGCGACGGTCGATTCAGATCTCGACCGGCGCATGCGCGGGCCGGGCAGGCAGCCGGGCGCGCGTGTCATGGTGCGTCATCACGATGGGCGGGTCATGACCCACGAACTCCAGGTGCCGGCAGGTAGCGCGGCCCGGCCACTGGAGGATGCCGAACTGGCCGACAAGGCTTCCGCCAACATGGAGGGCGCTGTCGAGGCGCCTCGCCAATGGGTGGCATCGATGCTGGGATGCGAACGCTGGCGTGTCCCACTGAGCAATTCGCGCAGGCTATGGGCACAGGACGTTGTTGAACACTAAATCGGAGGATGGCGTGCCGGCGCCAGCGCTGAATGGGCCCACGAATAGCACGTCACGGGTCTAGCCTGGTATCGACAAGCAGAGCGGCCGCGTCACATTTCCGCGTCGTAGTCTTGCCGGAAGCTCTGCCTCGCGCTGACGCAGGCGACCGACCGGCTTTGCCTTCCTGCCGTGAATATCAGGGACTATCACCGCACGAGGCGCGGTGAATAACTTGAGTCTGCGGAGAAACTAGCCCATAATCTCCGCATGAAAAGCGGCGATTGCACTTACGTCTGGCAGGCCAGTGACTGGCCGAGCTGGCACTACGATCTGGCTGCCCTGGCAGTGCGTATGGCCGAGGTTAGTCGTGCCCAAGGACTACTGATGGGGCGCTTGGCCGATGTTGGCATGGCTCTGCGCGATCAGGCGAGTCTCGCAGCGCTCACCGAGGACGCGGTCAAGACCAGCGAGATCGAGGGCGAACAGCTCAGCGTCGCATCCGTGCGTTCGTCCATCGCCCGTCGCCTAGGTGTGGACATTGGCGCACTGGCCCCGGTCGATCGTCACGTCGAAGGCGTGGTTGAATTGGTACTCGACGCGACCGCCAATTGCCATGCACCGGTCACCCGGGCGCGATTGTTCGGCTGGCATGCCGCGCTGTTTCCCACCGGCTACTCTGGCCTTGCCCGGATCAAGGTCGGTGGCTGGCGTGACGACACCAGCGGTCCGATACAGGTGGTGTCCGGCCCCATTGGCCGACAAAGTGTGCATTTCGAAGCGCCGCCAGCCAATCGCCTGGAAGCTGAAACAAGCCAGTTTCTCGATTGGGTCAACGATGCATCGAACGATCCACCTCTGCTCAAGGCAGGCCTGGGTCATTTGTGGCTCGTCACCTTGCATCCGTTTGACGACGGCAATGGCCGTATAGCCCGTGCGATCGGCGACCTGCTGCTGGCGCGTGCCGATGGCAGCCCACAGCGTTTCTACAGCCTGTCGGCGCAGATCCAGCGGGAGCGCAAGGCCTACTACGATATCCTGGAGCGGACCCAGAAGCGGTCGATGGATGTCACCGAGTGGCTGGCCTGGTTCCTTGATACGCTGCATCGCGCCTTTGATCAGGCGCAGCACACTCTTGATGCTGTGCTGGTCAAGACGCGATTCTGGCAGCGCTGGGCGCCCACGGCATTGAACGAGCGGCAAGTGAAACTGCTCAACCGACTGCTCGATGGCTTCGAAGGCAAGCTCACGAGCTCCAAGTGGGCGGCGATCGCCAAATGCTCTCCAGACACCGCGCTGCGCGACATCAGTGATCTGTTCGCACGTGGGATATTACGAAAATCGGACGCAGGCGGGCGCAGTACCAGTTATGAGTTGGACGACCTATCCGAGTAGGCGCGCCGCCGACCGATCTAGTAGCGAGCGCGCTGATGCCGAGGCAAAAGATCCGATGAACGGTGACTACAAGCGCATATCGAGGGCAATGTGGATGATGTGCTTACCGAGCGACTTTTGCGCCAGCATCGTCCCACTCACGCGCTGTTCAAGTTGACAGTGGGAATCCGTGGAGTGCTGTGCGGTGGCCGGGTAGTTGAGTACTGTCTTGTCGAGTGTCTGCACTCGAAGTAGCAGGGTAACGAAATCAGCGGCGTCAAAGCTATGGCCTGACCGTAGTTACACGGCACATTGCACCTCTTTGGGGGAGCCTGTACTCGCCCGCGTTTTCTGCACCAATGTGTCAAGTGCGGTGGCGGGGGGAAAGGTATTTAATCTTCCCATACCGCCTCCACTTCCCGCATCAATCGCCCGGCGAGGATATAGTCCCCCAGTTTGGACGCCTTCGCCTCCAAACTCTCCAGCGCAGCTGTCGGCAGTTCGCTCAACTCAAACTGGCAATAGAGGTTTCGCTGCCGGAAGGTCGATTTTGGCCGCATTAGGCCGGCAACCAATGCCGTTGGAGATTTGACTGCGACGTTCTCTTGCCCGCGATATTCCACGCGTATCCCTGCCTTCTGGCCGAGCCGACCAAGCTCAATCGCATCTTGCCAGCCAGCCTCATAGTCCAGTTCCACCACCGTCACGCCTTCTGTCCCGAGGAGTCTTAGTGCCTCTCCTTTGGTGCCAGCTCGAGCTGTCGCCATACACTCCTCCACTCACTTTCTCGGCGCATATGGGCCACGCCCTGCGCCATCATAGTATTGTAGCCGCCGGCGGGGCCCTGAGCTCGATGGCTACCTCGGCGATTGACAGGTGCAGGCACTGCGGAGTGCGGGGGCGGACTCGGTGGCACAAGGAGAGAGGGGAGCTGCGATTTCTTCGCTCTTCTGGAACACCGTTCATTCAGCTAGTTGGATGTTCGCCCTGGCATTGGCCAGATTCCCCCAGTATCACGATTACAACGAGGACCTTGTTTGCGTTCTGGGCGCCCCGGCCTTCCTTGTTCAGCAATTTCCGAAAGGCTTGTTTGTCCGTACATCATTCTGTACATTGGCTGCTTGTTCTGAATTCACTCGCTAGAATTCGGGCTTAATGGTACCCGGCGGACTAAAAGAAAGGAGTTGGTGAAAGTTCGGTGATGTGCTGTAGGATATCGAACTGTTCTTAATTGATGGAGATCGACATGGCTACCTACAAACAATTGCTGGCAGAAAAAGAAAAGCTCGAAACCCAACTCGCTGAGGTTCGTCAAAGCGAGGTCGCTGGAGTTATCGCGAAGATCCAGGGTTTGATGGCGGAGTACGAACTTACCGTTGAGGACTTGGCTCCGAAACGACGCCGTGGGCGCCCGGCAGCTAGCGATCAGGCTAAGGCTCCGGCAAAAGAGAAAACCTCGCTGCCGCCGAAGTACATGGACCCGAAGACCGGCGCCACTTGGACCGGGCGTGGTCGTGCACCGGCGTGGCTGGGGAAGAATCGCGACAAGTTTCTGATTCCAGAGGCGTGAGCACGAGCACCGGAATCCGTTTGCCGAGTTGAAATTCCTTGGCCTGAGGAGTTGCTGCCAAAGCTGTCTCTTGGAGTCAGCGACGCGGCAATATCCCCGCATGTCTAGGTTTGCCCGCTCACTAGTTGCGTTTCTTTCATATCGCGGCATTAGTGAAGCGGGTAGTCGTTTTTGCGCGTACTGAGAAATATAAAGAGATGGATTTTTTGCGGTCCGTCCTCGCCACGCTAGTGACTGCCGGGTCAGACAAGGCGTCCCCAGGAGGGCTCGTAGCCGGAGAGTTGATCAAGCGCGGCACGCGCACCAACATCAAGGCATCGACGCAGTAACGCTGGTTTCCCTCGGGGGATTTAACGGGAAGCCGGTAGAAAAAGGGGTGTAGGCGGCAGGGTTGGCGCCCACACCCTCGAGGAATGGCAACACGGGGTCAGTCAAGTCGCCGTTGGCAAGTATGTTGCATTGCAGCAGTTTCGGTATCCCGCTAATGGAGGGATTGTCCGAGGGGAAAAATAGTCCCCCCGACAAATGGCTGGGGAGGCTGGGCAGGGCCGCTCGATGATAAGAGGGCCTACCGCTTGCAGCGCCCAGCAATCGCTTGACCTTGTCCAATTGGGACCGGGTGCGACCAGCGTACTTGCTAGTCGTAGAATCCCGTCCGCGCTGACGATCGGGTCAAAAATGCTCAGGGCAAGCGGGTCGCGGTGCAGGAGGATGGTGGCGTCCGAGAAGCTTCCACTCTTACGTCGCATGTGTCGTGCTGTTCGACCGCCGTGCCGGCAGTATTCAGCCGCGATGCGCGCGACGTCGGGATATGGATTTATTTTCTTTCACGGCGCCCATGAGCCAGAGGCGTGAAAGAGCGATCGACGTGCCGCAACATTCGTCCGCCGTGCGCCCAGTCGAGCCCCCATTCGGTATCGAACGGAAGGTCCCCGCCCAGCCCGTGCGCCGGTGGCGCGAGGAGACAAAGCCGGATGCTGAGCTTGGCATGGATTACAGGCTCGGGAAGCTTCCGGAGCCAAGGCCTACCTACAGTTTCTACTCGCGAGCCACAATCATTAATACGCTAGCGGCGCTAATCGGACCGGTAGAGCGTCCCGGTTAGCGCCTCTAGCATGTGCGCCTGATGGCCCATGCACTCGCCCCTGGCTTAGAGCGCCGCCGTCACGATGATTTCGACCAGCAGTTCGGGGCGTGCCAGCTTGGCCTCGCACGTCGCGCGGGTGGGTACAGCGTGCTCGGGGATCCATTGCTCCCAGGCGGCATTCATGCCGTCGAAGTCGCGGGCGATGTCCTTCAGCCAGATCTGCACCGACAGCAGCTTCTCTTTGTCGGCGCCGACGCTGGCCAGATAGCCGTCGATCTTCGCGAGCACGTCGCGGGTCTGGCCGGCGATGTCGGCGGTAGTGTCCCCGGCGGTGACGCCGGCTACGTAGACGATGTCGTTGTGGACGACCAGGCGGGACAGGCGTTTGGTGGATTGATAGCGCTGGATCTGGCTCATGTGCGATTCCTGTTGGTGGTTGGTTGAGGGTGGTGTGGTGGAAGGTAATGAAGACGGTATTAGCCTAATCGCGCCGGGCTGCAGCCTGCGTGCTCTGGGGTTTGCCAAAGCGATCGATGGCGAAGGCTTCGACAGGGAGTGAGGCATGCCCCTCGGTGACCAGTTCGGCAACGATCTGGCCGATGATGGGCCCCAGCTCAAATCCATGCGCGGAAAAGCCGAATGCATGCACCAGGTCGGGCGCTGTGCGGCTGCGGCTGATGACGGGGATCTCGTCCGGCATGAAGGCTTCCACGCCCGCCCAGGCGCGGTTGATCGCAAGCGGGCCGAGGTGGGGGAACAGCGCGGTAACGGTCTGTGCACTGGTCGCGAGCTTGAGCATGTCGACTTCGCCGTGGCGGGCTTTCGCATTCGCCTCGCAGCGCAGCCCGCCGCCGATCAGCACAGTGCCGTTGGCGAACTGCTTGAACGACAGGGCCCGGCCGGTGGCGCCCAATACCGGTTTGACGAAGGGCGCAACACGGTAGGTGATCATCAGCATCAGGCCGCCGGCCTGCACCGGCACCGGCTCGCCGACCTGTGCTGCAAATTCGCCGGCCCATGCCCCTGCCGTGTTGACGAGATGGCAGGCGCTGAAGGTGCCGCGCGTGGTGCGGACTAGCCAGTGGTTTCCCGTGCGCTCCACCTGCAGCGCCGGCGTGCCTTCGTGGATCGCCACGCCGGCGCGCTCGGCCGCGCGCCGGAAGCCTGTCACGGCACGGTAGGGCAGCGCATGGCCATCTTCGTGCGCCCAAATTGCGCCGGTGACGTGAGGCGCGATGGATGGCACCAGTTCGTGCACGGTGCGGGCGTCCACCAGCGCCTCGTGCGTGAATCCCAGTGCCTGCAACTGCGCCACCCGGCCACGCAGCACTTCCAGCTCGGCCTCGCTCTCCGCCACCTTGAGCTGGCCGCTCGGTACGAAATCGGCGTCGTCGCCGGTCAGCTCGGCCAGGCGGTGCCACAGTTTGCGTGCGGCGAGTGCGAGCGGGATCTCGGCCACATGCCGGCCCAGCGTGCGGACCCCGCCGGCATTCACCCCGGAAGCGTGCCGGCCGCAGTATTCCGCTTCGAGCAGCGTCACCCGCAGGCCGCATCGCGCCAGTTGCAGCGCGCTGGAAGTCCCCTGCAGGCCACCGCCGATGACGATGACATCGGCCCCTAGTTTGGCATCAGGCTTCACGGGCAAGCTCGCCAAGGGTGATCGGCTTGATGGGCGGGCGGATGCGGTAGTAGCCCACCTCCTGCGGCGGCACGCCGCGTGCCTGCGCGATGACCTCCGTTACGGTCAGCCCGCAGAGCCGGCCCTGGCACGGGCCCATGCCGCAACGGCCGAAGGACTTGGTCTGGTTGGGACCACCGCAGCCCAGTTCGACAAACGCACGGATCTCGCCGGCCGTGACCTCTTCGCAGCGACACACGACGACTTCGTCCGCCGGCACGCGGTTGGCGGCCTTGGGGCGATACAGCGCATCGAGGAAGGGGCGGATCTGCAGGTGCGAGCGCAGCGCGGCGCGGGCGGGCGCTGCGTGGCGGTCGCGCCCGGCGGCGTCCAGGCGGCCTGCCGCATGCGCGGCCGCCAGCCCGGCCAGCTCGCCTTGCAGGCGTGCTGCCAGCGCACCGCCGATGCCGCGTCCATCGCCGGCGATATAGATGCCGGGAATGTCGAGCGCACCCCATTGGTCCGCTTGCGGCTGCCAGCACAACTGGATATCGTCCCACCGATGCGCGGCACGCAGGGCCCAGGTGAACTGCGTATTGGGTACCACGCCCTGGTGGAGCAGCACGGTGCGGGTCTCGATGCACTGTTCGCGCCCGCCGCTCGTAAAACGCAGCGCGCGCACCGCGTCGTCGCCCTCGACGGCAAGGCCGGTGGCGCCTTTGTAGAAGGGCACGCCACTCTTGCTGAGCGTGCGCATCAGCGCCAGGCCCTTTTTCAGGTAGCGCCAGCCGGCCAGTGCGCCGCCCAGGTGGGAGAGCGCGTGGCGGTAGTCGGCGCCATCGGTGGTGTCGACAATGGCGCGGATCGGCACGCCGGCGCGCACATACTGCCACCCCAGCAGGTAGAGCAGCGGGCCGCACCCGGCCAGCACCACCGGCTCGGCGGGCGCGAGGTCGGCGCTCTTGAGCAGGATTTGCGCCGCGCCCGCAGTCATCACGCCGGGCAGGGTCCAGCCTGGAATCGGGAAGGGCCGTTCCATGGCACCGGTGCACAGGATGACCTGCCCGGCCCGCAGGCTCGCCACGCCGCCATCGCGCAGATAATGCACGACACGCTCGCGCGTGACCTGCCACACCGCCGCGCCGGTGATGTGCTGTGCACCGCTGGCGGCGAAAGCCTCGGCCAGGGCGGCGCCGGCCGCGTAGTCGGGCCCGAGGATGCGCAGCCGCTCCGGCGTGGCTGCCGTGATGGCACGATAGATCTGGCCGCCGGGGGCATCCTGCTCGTCCAGCAGCGCCACGCGCGCGCCGTGGGCGGAGGCGGCCACGGCAGCGGCCATGCCGGCCGGCCCGGCGCCGATGATGGCAATATCGAATTGCTCCTCAGGCATGGTCGGCCTCCTTCTCGGTTGCGGTCTCCGGCGCTGCGAACTCGAGCGCAAGGTCGCGCGCGCCATGCTGGCTGCGCACGGTCATGCCTTCGCACACCTGCACCAGGCAAGCCTGACGGCTTGGCTGGCCCTCGATCTCCATCAGGCATTCGAAGCACACGCCCATCATGCAGTAGGGCGCGCGCAGTGCGCCGCTGACCGGCGTGGTGCGCAAGGGAGTCACGCCGCCGGCCAGCAGCGCAGCAGCCACGCTGCGCCCGGAGGGCACACGCAGGGGCTGGCCGTTGAATTCGATCGTCACCATGACGGCGCCGTCGGCAAGCGGGCGGAACAGGGCTTCAGTGGGCATGATGGAAAACCTGGTTGGTATTGAGGAAGCGGTCGCCAGTGAACACGTCAATGCCTTCGGGCCTGGCGCCGCCGCTGACCCACGGCGCTACACGAAAGACATGGGCGGCGGCTAGCGTGACGCCGCTGTGGCAAGTGGTGACAAAGGCGCCGGGGCAGGCGGCGCTCTCCTGGTAGATTGGGAAACCGTCCGGGGTCATCACGCGCAGCGCGCCCCAGGCGCGCACCAGCTTGAGACTGGCCAACGCGGGGAAACTGCGCACGCCGCGACTAGCGATCGCACTGAGCACGTCCACTGTCGTGCCATCATCGAACCCGACGTCTTCCATCGAGTCGCCTAGCTGGATCGTGCCCTCGTCGGTCTGGCGCACATAGGTGGTGGGATGATCGAGGAAGTGTGAGGCTCGCTCTCCGATCAGGACCTGGCCGCGGTTGGGTGCCACCGGCGCATGCAGCCCGATCTGCCCGGCCAGCGCGCGATTGCCCAGGCCAGATGCCAGCACGATGCGGGGCGCCGCAAAGCGCGTGCCGCCGGCTTCCACGACAAAGCCCGCGCCATCGCGCCCGATCTGTCCCACGCCGTGGCGGGGCAGTATCCGTACGCCACGCTGCTGGCATGCCGTGTGCAAGGCACGCAGCAGCTTGAGCGGATTCGCATGGCCGTCCATCGGCGTGTAGCTGGCGCCGGCCACGTCCGGCCCGATGCCGGGCAGGCGCGCGGCCACCATGTCGTGGTCCAGCATCTCGAACGGATAGTCGCCGCCAAGGTCATCGCGAATGCGCTGCAGCCGCGCCTCGCGCGCCTGCATCTCCTCGGCGGAGAAGCAAAGGTGGAAGCCGCCCGGCTGTTTGAGTTGCACATCGATACCGGTGTCTGCCAGCAGCGCGGCGGCAAGCGCAGGCCAGCGCTGCGCCGAGCCCATGGTCCAGCTGGCATAGGGTGCCATGCCGTAGCCCTTGCCCTGGACCCAGACCAGACCGAAGTTGCCGCGCGAGGCACGGAAGGCATCGTCGCCTTCGTCCAGCACGGTCACGCACACGCCGTTGCGGGCGGCCCCGTAGGCAATGGCGGTGCCGACCAGGCCGCCGCCGATGACGATAAGATCGCTTGTGGTCATGATGAGAGTGGGTTGCGAAACACGCCTTGCGCGGGCGTTCAATTCTTGCCGATCAGCACACGGTCGAGCCCGACGATGCGGTCCAGCAGCACCATCAGCACCAGCGTACCGACAATCAGCACCGTGGACACCGAGGCCACCAGCGGATCGATGGTCTGGGCAATCTGGTTGTACATGGCCACCGGCAATGTGGTCGTGCCCGGGGTGGCGACGAACACGGTCATGGTGAGCTCGTCGAAGCTCTGGATAAAGGCCAGCATCCAGCCACCCACTACGCCAGGCAGGATCAGCGGTAGCACCACGCGCCGGAAGGCTGTGAAGCGGCTCGCGCCGAGCGACAGCGCGGCACGTTCCGCGTCTCGGTCCAGCCCGGTGGCGGCGGCCAGCACCAGGCGCAGCGCATAAGGCATCACCACCACCACGTGCGTCAGCGCCAGCCAGAAGAACGAGCCGCTCACGCCCACCGTGGTGAAGAAGCGCAGGAAGGCCACGCCCAGCACCACGTGCGGGATCATCAGCGGCGACATGAAAAAACCCATCAGCGCGCCGCGCCCCGGAAAGCGATAGCGGGTAAGCGCCAGCGCGCCCGGCACGGCCAGCGCCACCGCAATGGTGGCCGAGGCCAGTCCCAGCCATAGCGACAGCCAGAACGCGTTGACAATCTCGTGGGCGTCGCCGATGGCGCGGAACCACCGCAGCGAGAGTCCGTCAGTGGGCAGGGAGATATAGCCCTTGCCGGTGAAAGAGACCGCCACCACCACCAGCAGCGGCGCCACGATGAAGGCGATGAAGAGGCTGTGGTAGAGCAGGGAGAACAGTCCGTTCTTGCGCATGATTTCTCTCTTCAGCCTTCGAACACCTGGCGGAAACGTCGCTCCACCAGCCGGTTGCAGCCCACGATGATGATTACGTTGGCGATCAGCAGCAGCACGGCGATGGTCGCGCCGAGCGGCCAGTTCAGCGTATTGAGGAATTCGTCATAGGCCGCGGTGGCGACCACCTTGAGGCGGCGCCCGCCAAGGATGGCCGGCGTGGCAAAGGCCGATGCAGCCAGGGCGAACACGATGATGCCGCCGGACAGGATGCCCGGCAGGATCTGCGGCAGGATGATGCGGCGGAACACGGTGAAAGGCGACGCGCCAAAGGCCAGACCAGCGTTCTCGACCTGCGGGTCGAGTTTTTGCAGCGCGGCCCATACGGAAATCACCATGAAGGGGATCAACACGTGGGTGAGCGCGATCACCACGCCGGTCAGGGTAAAGACAAGCTTGATCGGCTCGTCGACAATGCCCATCCATTGCAGGGCCTCGTTGATCAGCCCGTTGTTGCCCAGCAGGATGGCCCAGCCAAGCGTGCGCACTACCACCGAAATCAGCAGCGGCCCCAGGATCACGATCAGGAACAACGCGCGCCAGGGACTCTGCATGCGCGCCAGGATGATGGTCTCGGGCACGCCCAGGAGAACGGTCAGCACGGTTACCGCCAGCGCAAGGCCTGCGGTGCGTAGGAAGATCTCGTGGTAGTAACTGTCGCCAAGCACTTCAAGGTAGTTGGCCATGGTCAGGTCCGGCAGCACGCCATGCGTGCCGTCGAAGACATGGAACGACAGCAGCGCGGTAAGCGCCAGCGGCACCAGCAGCATGGCGGCGAACAGCAGCAGCGCGGGTGCCGACAGTAGCCAGGGCGCCGAGCCGGCATGCGTATCATTGCTGGCGGCGGCGGCCTTGGCGGGCAAGGCCGGTGCGCCGGAGGGCAGGGTGGAGACGGTGGTGTCAGCCATGATGTTGCTCCGCCGTCAGTACGCGCAGGTCATCGTCCGACCACAGCACGCTGACCGCCGAACCCTCTTCGGGCGGCGCGGTGCCATGGTTGGGCTGGCTGACGCGGAGCAGCCCGAGCGTGGTTTGCACTTCCAGCATCCAGTGGTTGCCGAGGAACAGGCGCGTCCGCACCGTGGCGGGGATGCCGCCGGCATCCGCCGGTTCCAGGCGGATCTTCTCGGGCCGCACATAGACATGCACGTCCTTGCCAACCTCGCGGCCTTCATGCGGTACATGCGCGAGCGTGGCGCCCAGGCGCACCTCGCAGCAGCGCGGATTGGTCTTTTCCACCACGCCGCGGATGGCATTGGTCTTTCCGAGGAAGCCGGAAGCAAAGGCGGACTGCGGACGTTCGTAGGCCTCGAACGGTGCGGCCAGCTGCACGATACGCCCGCCATGCATCACAGCGATGCGGTCGCTCATGGTCATGGCCTCGACCTGGTCATGGGTCACCAGAATGGTGGTGATGCCAAGGTGGCGCTGGATCGCGCGCAGTTCGATGTGCATGTCCTCGCGCAGCTTGGCATCCAGGTTGGACATGGGTTCGTCCAGCAGCAGCACCTCAGGCCGGATGGCTAGCGCGCGGGCGATTGCCACGCGCTGGCGCTGGCCGCCGGACAGCTCGCGCGGGTAGCGCTTGCCAAGGCCACCAAGGCGCACCAGCTCAAGCGTCTCGTCAATGCGCCGGCTGCGATCGGCGCCGGCCACGCCGCGCATCTCCAGTCCAAAGGCGATATTGGCAGCCACTGTCATGTGCGGGAACAACGCATAGCTCTGGAACACCACGCCCATGCCACGCTTTTCCGGGCGCAGGGCGGTGATGTCCCGACCATCGAGCCGGATGCTGCCACGTGTGGGTTCCACAAAGCCAGCGATCATCTGCAGGGTGGTCGTTTTGCCGCAGCCGGATGGACCAAGCAGGGAGAGGAACTCGCCGCGCTTGACTTCCAGGCTCAGATTTTCGACGGCGTGGAAGCCGCCATAGGCCTTTGCGAGACTGTTGAGGGTGAGGAACGTCATGGTCTTTTCGTGGTTGGCGCGGCGCCCCCCGCAAGAGGCTCCGTCGATCATGGCAATTGCGGGAAAGGGCGCTGTTTCAGCGTTCCACGGTGCGGTTCCACCGGTTGGTCCACTCGGTGCGCTTGTCGTTGACGAGCGTCCAGTTGGTCGGCAGCAGCTTGTCGATCTGCGCCTTGCCATAGGGCACCTTGGCCGATACCTTGGCATCGAGCGCGGTCTTGGCATTGACGGGGCCCCAGCCCTGTGAATCCGCCAGCATGGCTTGCACATCCGGCGTCAACAGGTACTGGACCAGCGCCTGCGCCTGCGCGGGCACATCGCTTTGCACCACCGGGCAGGCCGCGATCATCAAGGCGGGAGCGCCTTCCTTCGGGTAGACGAATTCCACCGGGAAGCCGGTATCCTTCAGGCTCTGCACGCGGCCGCTGCCCCACACGGCCAGCGAGATATCGCCATTTTGGAAGAGTTCGGTCATCTTGCCCGGCGACGGTTCCCAGGCCAGCACGTTGGGCCCCACTTCCTTGGTCAGTGCGGTGAACCCGGGATCGATGCTCTGCTCACTGCCCTTGCGCAGCTTGGCGAACATCACCAGCGTTTGCAGGCCGTAGGTATTGCTGATGGGCGGGATGGCGATCTTCTGCTTCAGCTTCTTGTCAGCCAGCGCTTCCCATGAATCCGGCTTCGGCAGCCCAGCCTTCTTGAATGCCTCGGTGTTGTAGGCCAGGCCGGTGGCGACCACACCGACGGCGGTGGCCTTGTCGGTGAGGCGGGCAAGTGGATACAGCTCCTTGTATACCGGCGCATCCTTCAGCGTGTCGCAGAAGCCGAACTGCACCGCCTGGTACATGGGACCATCATCGAGCAGGACCACGTCCAGCTCCTGCTTGCCCTTTTGCGCCTGCAGCTTGGCCAGCGTGTCGGTGGAGTTGCCTGACACGTACACCACCTTGACCTTCTCCTTTGCCTCGAAGGCCGGGATGATCTTTTCCTTGAACAGCTTCTCGGTCGAGCCGCCGTAAGAACCCACATACAAAGTGGGCTGCTGCGCCACGGCTGCCGATGCCGAGAATGCCGCCAGGATGGCTGCCGCCACAATGTGCTGCTTCATCTTTTCCTTCCTCCGTGCGCACCAGTAATGGGCGATGCCTCACCAAATCAATGCATAAAAGTTATGGTTGCACCGCAACAGAAAATTCGGAAATATGCTATGTAAAACATTGCTGCCTGACATAGATTAGAGGGGCTGCCGACGCTTGAAAAATTCTTTTTTTTGGCCTATCCATAACATGGTGTTATAGACTTGCGGCATGAAGATCCGACAACTCGAAGCCTTCCGCGCCGTCATGCTTTGCCAGACGGTGACGCGCGCTGCAGAAATGCTGCATATCTCACAGCCGGCCGCCACCCGGCTCATTGCCGACCTTGAAGAATCTGTTGGCTTTGCCCTGTTCGAACGTGTGCGTGGCAGGTTGTACCCGACCGCCGAGGCGCAGGTGCTCTATGAGGAAGTGCAGCGTTCATTGGTCGGGGTGGAGCGCATCGCACTGGCCGCCCAGGACATCCGCGAGTTGCAGCGCGGCTCGCTGCAGATTGCCGCGGCGCCTGCGCTGGCCTTGTCGTTCCTGCCGCGCGCCATCGCGGAGTTCCTGACGCAGCACGGTCAGACGCAGATCTCCATGCTGACGCACTCATCTCGTACCGTGGTGGACATGGTGGTGGGGCAGCGCTGCGATGTCGGCCTGGCGATCCTGTCGATGAATCACCCCAGCACGCATGGCGAGCGGCTGATCTCCACCCGGATGGTGTGCGCGCTGCCGGTTGGGCATCGGCTATGCAGCGAAGAGGTGATCCGGCCGCACGACCTGGCGGGCGAGAAATTCGTCTCGCATCCACGCGCGCTGGATTCGCGTCTGCAAATCGATGCGCTGTTCGCATCCTATGGGATCGAGCGCCAGCTGCAGGTCGAGACGCAGGTGTCGTGGAGCATTTGCGCGTTCGTGGAGGCGGGACTGGGGGTGGCGCTGATCGATCCGATCACCGCGCTGGAGTATCGCGGCAAGGGCATTTGCTTTCGCGTCTTCGAGCCGCAGTTGACGACGGATTTTTCCGTGCTGTTCTCGACCCAGCGGCCGCCGTCGCTGTTGCTGAAATCGTTTATCGCCCACACGCGCGCGTTCGCGATCGCGCAGTTGGAACCGCACCTGGTGGTGGCATGAAGCTCGGTTCACGCGGCGCAGGTTCGACTGCGCCGCGTGTCCCGTTCGCGCCTCAGGGTTGGGCGTCGACGTAACCGGGATAGGCCTGCCGTGCCGCGGCGGGCGTCACCTTGCCATCGCGCAGGTCCTGCGCCAGCGCCTGCGCGCTACGCTGCGCGGGATCGCCGTAGCCGCCGCCGCCCGGCGTCTCCATGCGCACGCTTTCGCCGGCTTCCAGCGCGATATTGGCGGTCTTGGAGAACAGCTCGCTTTCCTGCGCCGTGCCCGAGTTCCGTACCAGCCTTGCGCGCCGGCCATCGCGTCCGCCGTCCACGCCAGCAGGCACGCCTACGGTATGGCTGTCCGAGCGCGCGGAAAAGACAATGCCTGGCACCAGCGCGCGGATCTGCTTGGCGATGCCCAAGCCCCCGCGCGTGCGGCCGGCGCCGCCGGAGTCGGCAATCATCGCGTACTCATCCATGCGCAGCGGATACTCGTTCTCCAGCGCTTCGACCGGCAGGTTGGACGTGTTGGTCATATGCACGTGCACCGCGTCCATGCCGTCGCCGTCATAGCGTGCGCCGCTGCCGCCGCCAATCGTCTCCAGGTAGACAAAGTCGCCCGCACGCTGGCGCAGGCGCCCGGAGAACACGATGGCCGGGCATGAGTCGTTGCCCGAGGCCATGATTTTTTCCGCCGGCAGCAGGCCGCGGAAGGCGCCGAAGATGGCGCCCGCTACCTTCTGGGCGGTGATGGAGCGCGCACCCACCGCGGCGGGCGGCTCGGGGTTGGTGATGGTGCCGCGCGGCGCGCTGATGGTGATCGGGTCGAACATGCCGGCATTGGGTACGAGTTCCGGGTCCAGCAACGCCTTGACGGCGTAGTACACGGTGGCGCGCAAGGCGTTGATCGGCAGGTTCATGGCGCCGCGCGCCTGCTTGCCTGAGCCGGTGAAGTCGAAATGCAGCCTCCCTTCCGCCACGGTCAGGGTAACGCAGATGGGCACCGGATCGCCACCCATGCCGTCGTCGTCCAGGTAGCTGGTGAAGGTGTAGTTGCCCTCGCGCAGCTCGGCCACGCGGTTGGCCAGCCGGCGGCGGGTATAGCGGATCACGTCTTCCACCGAGCGCAGCACGGCCTCGAGCCCCATCTGCCGCAGCAGCCCGCGCACCGCCTCGGCGCCGCGCGCGTTGGTGGCCATCTGCACGCGCAGGTCCAGCATGCGCTCCTCGGGGTCGCGGGTATTGCTGCAGACCAGGCGCAACAGGTCATCATTGAGCTCGCCACTGCGCGCGATGCGGCAGGCCGGGATACGCACGCCTTCCTCGAAGATGCTGCGCAGCGTGCCGGCGATGGACCCCGGCACCGCGCCGCCCACATCGGAATGGTGCGCGATATTAGCGGTGAAGAAGCGCAGCGTGCCTTCCCAGAACACCGGCGTGACGATGTTGATGTCGGGCAGGTGGCTGCCGTTGGCCAGGTAGGGGTCGTTGCAGATAAAGACATCGCCGTCGCGGATGGTATCGGCGGGAAACTGCGCCAGCACGGCCTCGATGGCGCCGTTCAGCGAGCCCAGGTGTAGCGGAATCTGCGTGCCCTGGGCCACCAGCCGCCCGGTGGCATCGAACAGCGCCACCGAGCAATCCTTGCGCTCCTTGATATTGGTGGAGAACGAGGCCCGCACCAGCGTGTTGTTCATGTCCTCGGTGATGGACAGCAGCCGGTTGCTGAACACTTCCATCTCGATAGGGTCGGCGAGTGCATCCTGGCTGGGTGCTGCGGCGCGGGTGGATTCAGTGGACATGTTCGCCTTCCTGGGTTTCCTGGCTTGCATTGATGGTGGGGACAGGCTCACGCTGGCCGCCGGCTACCGTGACGATGAGGTTGCCAAAGGTGTCAACCTCGGCATGGTGGGTGGGGCCGAGCACGGTGGTCGAGCTCATTTCCTCGATCACTGCCGGGCCATCGATGCGCAGGCCCGCCCAAAGCTGGTCTCGGTCGTAGACCGGCGTCAGGCGCCAGCCATGCACGCGGCCGTGGTAGACCTCGCGTTCTCCCTGCAGCGCCTGCGTCAGCGTGCCGCCGGCGCGGGCCGGCGCGAGCGGGGCCTTGATGACCTTGCCGACCGCCTGCACCCGGCAGTTGATGATCTGCACCGCGCGCCCCGGCACCTGGTAGCCGTACTCGCGCGCATGCTCGACCTCGAAGGCCGCCAGGAAGGACGCCAGCTTGTCGCCGTCTATGGCCTCCATCGGCACCTGGACCTCGAAGTTCTGGCCATCGTAGCGGGCGTCGATAGCGTAGTGCAGGCGCTGGCTTTCCGGCGCCACATGCTCGGCCTCGAGCCAGGCCTGCGCCTCGCCGCGCAGCTGGGTGAATGCACTGACCACGCCTCCCCAGCCGGCGCCATCGGCCAGCGAGATCTCGCTGCGCACGAAGTCGAACGAGATATCGGTCAGCAGAATGCCGCGCGCACACATGGTGCCAGGCTCTTGCGGCACGATCACCACGGGAATGCCGCATTCCTCGGCCACCTCCACCGCGTGCAGCGGACCGGCACCGCCATAGGCGTACAGCGCGAACCGCGACAGGTCGTAGCCGCGCTCGGTGGACACGGCGCGGATGGCGCGGCTCATGTTGGCGTTGGCGATGCGGATGATGCCCTCGGCGGCGTCTTCCAGCGAGATCCCCAGCGGCGCCGCTACCTGCTCGGCAATCACACGGCGGGCACTGGCCAGGTCCACCGGCATGCGGCCCTTGAGCAGCGCGACCGGGTTGAGGCGCTGCAGCGTGATTTCCGCATCGGTGATGGTGGGCTCGGTGCCGCCGCGCGCATAGCCCACCGGCCCGGGCACGGCCCCCGCGCTGTGTGGTCCGACCTTGAGCGAGCCGGCGTCGTCGCGCCAGGCAATGCTGCCGCCGCCCGCGCCGATCACGTGGATATCCACCATCGGCGTCTTGACCGGATAGCCGGCCACCTGGCGGTTCGATGTGAACAGGGGCCGGCCCGCGGAGATCAGCGAGACGTCGGTACTGGTGCCGCCGACATCGAAGGTGACCAGGTCGGGCCGGCCAATGGCGCGGCCTACCGCGGCCGCGCCCACCACGCCGGCGGCGGGGCCAGAGAGGCAGGTCCGCACCGGATACTGGCGCACCGCGGCAGCCGACATCAGGCCGCCGTTGGAGTGGATGGTGTAGGGCCGCTGGGCAATGCCCAGGTCGGCCACGCGTGCCATGAAGCGATCCAGGTAACGCGCCATGCGCGGGCCCACGGCTGCGTTCAGCACGGTGGTGGAAAGGCGCTCGTACTCGCGGAATTCCGGCAGCACCTCGCTCGACAGGCTGACATACGCGCCGGGCATGACCTCTTCCACAATGGCCCGGGCGCGCTGCTCGTGCGCAGGGTTGCGATAGGCATGCAGGAAGCAGATCGTCACTGCCTCCAGGCCGGCGGCGCGGAAGGCTTGCGCGGCGCGGCGCACGGCCGCCTCGTCCAGTGGCGTTACGACGTGGCCCTGGGCATCCAGCCGTTCGGGCACTTCGACGCGGTGCGCGCGGGGCACCAGCACCGGCGGCTTGGTCACGCTGTAGTCGAACAGGTGAGGGCGGGTCTGCCGGCCGATTTCCAGGATGTCGCGAAAGCCCTGGGTCGTGATCAGGCCCACCGCCGCGCCTTTGCGCTCGATGATGAGGTTGGTGGCCACGGTGGTGCCATGGCCCACGTGCGCCACCTCGGCGGGTGCCACGCCGTGGTCGCGCAGCAGTTCGGCAATGCCGCGCTCGATGGCCTCGGACGGGTCGTGCGGGGTGGAGGGGACCTTATGGAACTGCACGGCCCCGGCCGCCTCGTCGATCATGGTGAAGTCGGTAAAAGTGCCGCCGACGTCGATACCGATTCGGTACATGTTGGGTTCCTGGGTTGCGCTGGTGAGGACGGGGAGAATCGGGATGTTGGAAGATCAGGAGTTGAACGCGCGCTTTGGCTGCCCGCCGGGCGACAAGGGCAGCCCGGCAGCATCTCATTCGGGCTTGATGCCTGCGGCTACCGCCACTTTGTGCCATTTGGCCATATCGGCGCGGATGAACTGGGTGAACTCCGCCGGCGACATACCTGACGGTTGTGCGCCTTGCTCGGTGAGGTAGGCGCTCATCTTCTTGTCGTGCATGACCGCCATCAGCTCGCGCGACAGGCGGCCCGCGATCTCGGGTGGCATATTTGGCGGCCCGAACAGGCCGAACCAGACAATGGCCTCGAATCCCGGATAGCCGGACTCCGCCACCGTGGGCACCTCCGGCAGCATCGGCGAGCGCGTGAGCGACGTCACGGCGATGGGTTTGAGCTTGCCGCCCTTGATATAGCTGTAGGATGTCATCACCACATCCATCATGCTGTTCACATGTCCGCCGATGAGGTCGGCCATGGCGGGGCCCGAACCCTTGTAGGGCACATGAGTGAGCGATACCCCCGCGGTGGACTTGAACAGCTCGTAGGCTAGGTGGTTCGATGTGCCCTGGCCATTGGAGGCAAAGGCGTACTTGCCCGGTTCGCGCTTTAGCAGGCCCACGAACTCTTTCATATTGCCGGCCGGCACCGCGTTGTTCACTACGAGCACGTTGGGGATAGTGGCGACCATGGTGAGCGGCGTGAAGTCCTTAAGCGGGTCGTACGGCAACTTGGCGAACAGGCTGGGCGCCACCGCATGGGTGCTCACCGAACCCATCAGGATGGTGTAGCCATCCGCTGGCTGGCGCGCTACGAACTCGCTGCCCACCGTGCCGCCCGCGCCGGGCCGGTTCTCTACCACCACGGTGCCCTTGACGCGTTCCCCCAGATCCTCCGCGATCTTGCGTGCGATCAGGTCCGTCGAGCCGCCAGCGGCAAACGGCACTACCAGACGGATCACCTTGGCAGGCCAGGGGGCTTGCGCGTGCGCACTGGTACTGCCCAGCAGGAGTGGACACAAGATGGGGAGGCAGGACAACAGGTGCTTCAGGGTAGGCATCACTTAGTTCTCCGTAGTGGGGAAACTGGCAGCGCAACTGCCTGCATGCACTCACTGGCTTCGGGCTGGCAGGCTAGCCAGCCCAGTGCGCGGATGCATGGCCAGGGTCGAATCGGGACTGGTACGACGAAGCCGGTTGACGCCATCTTAGGCAGCCGGCCGGCCGCCACGCGATGCTGTCGCCTTTATACTGGTATCCATCAGACAAATACTGCGCGCCGCCGCTGGCATGGCTGCCAATGTCCACTGACAGCCTCTGACGCTGGCACGGCGCTCGCTTAAGCTGTGTTCCTAATGGACCGATTCCATGAAAAGTGCCGACCTGAACCTTGTCGCCCACTTTGATGCACTGATTTCGTGCCGCAACGTGTCTCGCGCGGCCGAGCAGATGCAGCTTTCCCAGCCCGCCATGAGCGCGGCGCTGAGCCGCCTTCGGCGGCTGTTCAACGATCCGCTGCTAGTGCGCGAAGGTGCCCAGTGGAAGGCCACCGCACGAGCGCTTGAGTTGCATCGGACCTTTGCGCCTATCCTGCAGCAATGGCAAGCCGCCACCGCGCCGCGTGAGGAATTCTCACCGGCCAGCAGCAAGCGGGTGATCTCAATTTATGCGACCGACTATGTACAGTTCTCCATGTTGCCCAAAGTCGTGGCCAAGGTGGCGCAGGAGGCGCCTCACATGCAGTTACGCGTGTTGCCCGCGCGCCTGCAGCACGGGCTCAGCATGCTTGAGACTAACCATGTCGAGATGATTGCGGGCTACTACCCCGAGCCAGCGCCGAACTTGCGCGCGCGTTTCCTGTTCGAGGAGCCCACCGTATGCTTGATGCGCGCCGGCCATCCTTCCCTGGAGCGCCCTTGGAACCTCAACGCCTTCCTGCGTTACAAGCACATCGACCTGGCCGCGCATACCCGCTATTTTAGCGAGCGGATCGACCGAGCGCTGGAAGGGTTAGGCCGGAGCCGGCAACTGGCGGTAACGTTGTCGAGCTATCTGGCCTGCCCGCATGTGGTCGCCGGGTCAGACATGATTGCGACGTTGCCTAGCAGCGTCGCCAACGCGCTGGTACGCAGTACTAATACAGTGATCAGGGAGGTTCCGATTTCCTTGCCGGCCCTTAGCGTGTCCCTGTATTGGCATGAGCGCTACCAGACCGATCAGGGGCATGCATGGTTGCGGCAGGTGATTGGGGATATTTTTTGATGGTAGCCGCTTCATCGGTCCCGACGGCATCGTCAATGCAGCTGTTTTATGAAGCGCAATCAATCGCCTACACCTGACCCCATCTTCCTATACCCATAGAAGATAAACGGGTGTCCTGGCGGTGGCAGAGAGCATCCCAGGCTTTTTAACGGGTTCTCGCAATTGCGCGGACCTGTTTGAACCGCAACGAGCAGCTGCCCGTGGTCGTGATGGTGCTGGGCGTGGGCGACCTCCCGGTGCTGTTCCTGCTGGCCTTCGCCGGAGTCTGGCCCATTCTGCTCAATACCGCCGCCGGGGTGCGCAACCTTGACCCCCGCTGGATCACGCTCGCCCACAGCCTGGCCGCCACGCGCTGGGAGATGCTGATGCGGGTGGTGCTACCGGGCGTAGTGGGCAGCGTGTTGACCGGGCTGCGGCTGGCTAGTGCAGAAACTCATTCGCGCTGCGCTAGATTGAGCCAGGATTTGAGCCCGCGCGACGGTGTTCGCAATCCATATCCGCTCTCAAGGGATGCAATTAATCACTTGCAGTGATAATCAAGCGAATTTGACCCGCTAAGCGCATGCGTCGACCGCTGCTGGGATTCAAGGACTTTCGCTGCGCGCATCCTGCTGGGCGGCATCGAGCTCATACACATGATTGCCAAGGGCCAGATGCAGTAGTGCCGCGAAGGGAGCAATCCGTCCGCTGCAGAGCAATTCTATTCACTGGCAGCATAAGCCACCTGTACCCCAGGGGCGCTGCTTGCCTCGCTCCCTTACTGCGACAGAGCCCTCATCGCCGGAAAGCCAAAAAAGTGACGAGCCAGTCCAGCTTATGACAAAATAAATGCCCCCTGGTCACACCGGAAATGACGTTGCGGTCCGGACGTCGACCTACCCTTGAGTCATATTTCTGGCACGGTTCCCATTTCGCTAGTCAACGGCTTCCTGTCGGGCGCCGATCCCGCCGCCATTGAGCGGCTGGCGGAGCGTTCCGGCATCCCCCACGGCTTGCTGCGCCGCCCTGGCTCCCGCGTGACCGAGGAGCAGTTCTCCACGCTCTACCGCCTGCTCGCGACCGAACTGGACGACGAAATGCCGGGCATTTTCAGCCGCCCCTTGCGCAACGGCACGCTGAAATACCTGTGCCTGAGCCTGCTCGACGCCCCGCGGCTGGAAGTCGCGCTGCACCGGTTCGGCCAGTTCTTCCACCTGATCCTGGATGATTTCCGCCTGGATTCGGGCCGCGACGGCGAAGGCGGCTGGGTTGCCATGGAGGCGGATCCGGCGGGCCCCAGCGTGACCGAACTCGGCCGCGAACTTATCATGAAGCTCGTGCACGGCATTGCCTCATGGCTGGTTGGGAAGCGGATCCCGCTGATCGCGGCGGAGTTCGATTTTGCGCGTCCCGCGCACGCAACGGACTACCTCTTTCTCTTTCCGGGGCCGGTTCAGTTCGGTAGCGCACAGACACGCATGCGTTTCGAGGCGGCCTACCTTGATATGCCCGTGCGGCAACGCAAGGCCGACCTGCAGAGATTCCTAGCGCGCGCCCCGGAAGACTGGATCTTCGTCTCCTTTGCCGACCAGATGGTTTGCCACCGGGTCAGGCAATTCCTTGCCGATTGCCTTCCCGCCATGCCGACGCTGGAAGTGGTTGCCCAGGACCTGCACTATTCCGTGCGCACGCTTTGCCGCCGGCTTGCGGACGAAGGCACGACGTTCCAAGCGATCAAGGACGACGTCCGGCGCGATATCGCGATCCAGCGGCTCACGCGTTCGCCCGATGCCATCGCGGCAATCGCTTATGACGTCGGCTTTGACAACCCGACCGCGTTCCACCGCGCCTTCCGGCATTGGACCGGCAGCACGCCCAAGGCGTACCGCGGCATGGCCTGAGCGGCCCGGCTAGGCGGCACCGCTGTAATGGGTGCCGAAACGCTGCCTGAGCACCAGCTTATGCAGCTTGCCGGTCGCGGTCAGCGGCAGTTCCGGCACGAACATCACATCGTCCGGGATCCACCACTTGGCTACCTTGCCTTCATAGAAGGCCAGTAGTTGTTGCGCATCGAGCGTGCTGCCGGCGCGCCTTACCGCGACCAGCAGGGGGCGTTCGTCCCACTTGGGATGGGCACAGGCGATACAGGCCGCCAGTTCGATCTCCGGATGCGCAACGGCGATGCCTTCCAGTTCGATCGAGGAAATCCATTCGCCGCCGGACTTGATCACATCCTTGCTGCGATCCGTGATCTGCATATAGCCGTCGGCGTCGATCGTAGCGACATCGCCGGTGGCGAACCAGCCATCATTCTCCAGGCAGGTTTCCTCCATGCCGAAGTAGCGCTCCACGACCCAATGGCCGCGCACCATCAGGTCGCCCGCCGAGCGTCCGTCCCACGGCAACTCGGCACCATCGGCGTCGACGACCTTCATCTCGACACCCGGCACGACCCTGCCTTGCTTGGCCTCGAGCTGCGCGCGCTCCTGCTCCGGCTTTTGCGCGAAGCCCTGCGAGGGCGAAAACACAGTGCCAACCGGAGACAGCTCGGTCATGCCCCAGGCGTGTACCGACTTGATGCCCAGTTCGCCTAGCGCCTTGGCCAGTTGCGGCGGGCATGCCGCGCCGCCCACGATGACACGCTCCAGGCTGTTGCAGCGCTCGCCCGTGCGGCGCATATGGTCGGCCAGGCCGAGCCAGACCGTGGGCACGCCGGCCGACACCGTCACGCCTTCCTGGTCGAACAGCACCGACAGGGACGCGCCGTCGAGCGCCGGACCCGGCAGCACCAGTTTCGCCCCGACCAGCGCCGCGGAGAACGGCAGCCCCCAAGCATTGACGTGGAACATCGGCACGACAGGCACCACGGAGTCCGACGCACGCAGGCAAAGCGCGTCCGGCAGCGCCGAGGCATAGGCCATCAGGCAAAGCGAACGGTGCGAGTACAAAACGCCCTTCGGGTTGCCGGTGGTGCCGGAGGTGTAGCAAAGCACTGCCGCCAGCTGCTCATCCAGGCGGGGCCAGTCGAAATGGCCGGGCTGCCTGCCGATCAGGGCCTCATAGCTTTCGAGCGGCAGCGCAGGTGCTTGCGGCAGGCTGGTGGCGTCGCACAGCATGACCCATGACTCGACATGAGGACATTGCGGCGCGATCTGCTCGACCAGGCCCAGGAAGGAGGCATCGAAGCAGACCATGCGGTCGCGGGCATGATTGATGATGTAGGCGATCTGTTCCGGGAACAGGCGGGGGTTGATGGTATGACAAACCGCGCCAATGCCGGTCACGCCATAGTACAGCTCCATATGGCGATAGCCGTTCCACGCCAGCGTGCCGACGCGGTCTCCGGCCACGATGGCGCGGCCCGTCAGCGCATTGGCCAGTTGCATGGCGCGGACATGGCAGTCCCCGTAGGTATAGCGGTGAATGTCGCCCTCGACGCGCCGGGATACGATTTCCACCGTGCCGGAGTGCCGCGCCGCCTGCCCCAGCAGCGCGGACAATTGCAAAGGCGTGTACATCATCTGACCGAACAGGTCCATAGTCTTGTCTCCTGACAGGCGGTTTGTCGTTATGCCGGTTGCATTCATCGGTCATGGCGACGCCGGCTGCGAGGCATTCTAGAGGTGCCCGCCACCTCCGGCACTGACAGGAATGGCCGAACTAGTGACAAATCCGGCCAATCGAACTGGGGTGCATGGCAGGCGACCCGCGCGACGCAAAGCGGCAGGTTTTGTCAATGAATGGGCAGGTTTGGTTATTCCCGCATGACGCGGCGGGCGCTACGATCCGGTACCCAGACCATGCAGTGCCGGCATCCGGCCAGATGCACCGCGCCCCGTCCCCAAAATGGAGTCCCCAAAAAATGACCTACCGTGCCCCGCTCAAGGACATGCTGTTCGTGATGAACGAACTGGCTGATCTTGACGCAGTCAGCAAGCTTCCCGGCTTCGAGGACGCCACGCCGGAGACGGCGCAGGCGGTGCTCGACGAGGCAGCCAAATTCAACGAACAAGTGGTGGCGCCGCTCAACCGTATCGGCGACACCGATCCGAGCAGCTGGAAGGACGGCGCGGTTACCACCACGCCCGGTTTCAAGGACGCGTTCCACCAGTTTGGCGAAGGTGGCTGGCAGGGCGTGCTGCATCCGCAGGAATTTGGCGGCCAGGGCTTGCCCAAGCTGATCGCCACCGCCTGCAACGAGATGCTGAACACGGCGAACCTGTCGTTCGCCCTGTGCCCGCTGCTGACGGACGGCGCCATCGAAGCCCTGCTGACCGCGGGCAGCGACGCGCAGAAGGCCACCTTCCTGCCCAAGCTGATCTCCGGCGAATGGACCGGCACCATGAACCTGACCGAGCCACAGGCCGGCTCGGACCTGGCGGCCGTGCGCACGCGCGCCGAGCCGCAGGGTGACGGTACCTACAAGGTGTTCGGCACCAAGATCTTCATCACCTACGGTGAGCACGACATGGCGCAGAACATCGTCCATCTCGTTCTTGCGCGCACGCCCACGGCACCCGAGGGCGTCAAGGGCATCTCGCTGTTCATCGTGCCCAAGTTCCTGGTGAATGAGGATGGTTCGCTGGGCGCGCGCAATGATGCGCACTGCGTGTCGATCGAGCACAAGCTGGGCATCAAGGCCAGCCCCACAGCCGTGCTGCAGTTCGGCGACCACGGTGGCGCCATCGGCACGCTAGTCGGCGAGGAAAACCGCGGCCTGGAATACATGTTCATCATGATGAACTCGGCGCGCTTCTCGGTCGGCATGCAAGGCATCGCCGTGTCGGAGCGGGCCTACCAGCAGGCTGTGAATTTTGCCCGCGAGCGCGTGCAAAGCCGTCCGGTCGATGGTTCCGCACGCGAGGCTGTGACCATCATTCATCACCCGGACGTCAAGCGCATGCTGATGACCATGCGCTCGCTGATCGAAGGCGCGCGCGCGGTAGCGTATGTGGCCGCGGCCGCGTGCGACACGGCGCACCAGCATGCCGACGACGCGGTGCGCAAGCAAAGCCAGGCGTACTACGAGTTCATGGTGCCCATCGTCAAGGGCTGGAGCACCGAGTTGTCGATCGATGTGACCAGCCTCGGTGTGCAGGTGCACGGCGGCATGGGCTTCATCGAGGAGACCGGCGCGGCCCAGCACTATCGCGATGCCCGCATCCTGCCGATCTACGAAGGCACGACCGCGATCCAGGCGAACGACCTCGTCGGCCGCAAGACGCTGCGCGACGGTGGCGCGGTGGCCCGTGCGATCTGCGCGCAGATCGCCGAGACCGAGGCGGCGCTGGGCAAGCATGGTAGCGCGGCATTCACCGCGGTACAGGCGCAACTGGCCAAGGGGCGCGCCGCGCTGGAGACCGTCGTGGCGTTCGTCGTGGCCAATGCCAAGTCGGACCCGAATGCCGTGTTTGCCGGCAGCGTGCCTTACCTGAAGCTCTGCGGCATCGTGTTTTCGGGCTGGCAGCTTGGCCGCGCGATGCTTGCGGCAGATGCGAAGCGTGGCGAGGATCCATCCTTCCACGACGCCAAGATCTCGACGGCGCATTTCTTCGCGGAGCACATCCTGTCACAGGCATCGGGTTTGCGCGATGCCATCGTGGCGGGCGCGGTGCCGCTCAATGCGTTGAGCGAAGCGCAGTTCTGAGAGCGCACGGTAGCGGGCATTTGCCGAAGCCGACAAGTTGTGCCAACGCCGATTGAAATGATGACGGTGTTGACTCCCTCTGGCACTGTCACGTTGATGAGGCGGTCGCGTAAGATGGCGCGATGATGAAGACGAAATCTCATTATCACGGCCACCGCTTTACTGCTGCCGTTATCAGCTGCGCGGTTCGCTGTTATTTCGGGTTCAGCCTGAGCCTGCGCGACATCGAAGCGTTGTTGCTCGATCGTGGTGTCGTGGTCACGTATGAAACGATCCGTTGCTGGTGCGACAAATTCGGGGCGGGATTCGCCCGGTGTACCAAAGCGGCACGGCGCAAGCCGGGCTGCGTATAGCATCTTGATGAGATGTTCGTGACGCTGCGCGGTGCGCCATATCTGTTATGGCGCGCGGTCGATGAGCATGATGCTGAACTCGATGTGCTGGTGCAAAAGCAACACGACAAGGCCGCGGCAAAGCGCTTCTTCCGGAGGGTGCTGCGTTCAAACCCGGTGCCGCGCAAGTTCGTGACCGACCAGCTGCGCAGCTATCTGGCGGCGAGGGCTGACATTGCTGAGCTCGCTCAGGTGAAGCACGGTTTCGTCAAAGCGGCTGCACGCGTGAACAACCGTGCAGAGAACAGCCACCAACCGACACGCGAACGCGAGCGTCGTGTGCGCGGCTTTCGTGACCCGAAACGCGCGCAGGAATTTCTCTCGTGCTTCGGGCTGATTCGGCAACACTTCGCGCTCAAGCGGCATCTGCTGCGCGCCTCGCTCTACCGCAAACAACTCGCGGCAAGATTCGTCGCCTGGTGCGAGTTCACCGAGGTCACCCGAAATCCGTCCTGCGTTTTCTGATGGCTGGGTGCCCGCTGTCTTTCCGCCGCAGTTGCAACAAGTTGACAGAACCAACTTTGCAGCTTCACGATGGCTTGCGGCACCGGATCGACGGACTTAACGGGTTTCGATGGGCGGGCCGAAGCCTTAGGAGGAGCGCGAGGCGCCTTGGCCGATGGCGCGGCCTTGGCTTGTTTCGCCAGTTGTTCGATGCCCATTGCCGTCAGCGACGGCGCGCGTGCTGAAGAATTCACGGACCTCGAAAACTGCCGCCAATGGCAACGCCAGCGGTGACTTAACTCCGAACTCTGCATCCCGCTTCAGAAACGGTAATCGAGCTTTGCGCTTGCAGCTTGTGCGGATGCATGGCCGGTATTGATTAGCGCGTCGAACGCGAAGGAAACCGTCAGGGCTTTGGACGGATGGAGGCTGACGCTTGCGCCGGTCGTGAGAAACGAGCGCGGCAGATCCGTGCCCGGGGATGCGAACACCGTGCCGTCCAGGGCGGACACCGTGACGGCACGGCCGCCCGCCAGCATCTCATGCGCGTACCCCAGCCTCAGCTTTACGTTGACCGGCTTTGCCGTGTCTCCAAACGCCTTGTCCAGCGTGATCGCTGCAAAGGGTTGCAGGCTGCGGGCGTTGTCCGTTCCCACGAATAGGTTCTGCCCGTTTGCTCCACCTTCGCTGAACGTGTTGCCGTGAAAATACGCATAGCGCAATCCCACATTCGGCGTCAACACGATGCCGCCCACCGTAAGGGGCAGGCTAGCCTGCGCCGCAGTAGTGAACTCCTGACCGATATGATCGCCTTCCGCGGTGCCGACCGAACCGAAGGGCCGCTTCTGAGACAGGAAGTCGAGCCCGTATCCGACCGTCGCAGCCAAGCCGACCGGACCGTACCACCCGTTGCCGTACAGCGCGAGTCTAAGCGTGTCCGTCATGCCCGAGTTGCCGGTGCGATCCTCGCCTATATTGGTGTGCATGTAGCCGGCAGCGGCACCGAGCGTGGATTCGCCCACCGGATGGTCGATGCCCGCCAGAAACCCGTATTGGTGCGCCTGGAAGCCCGGTTGGCTATTTGTGCCCCCGACTTTCGTGCGCGAACCCATTGCGGTAATCCAGCTACCAGACGAAGCCGGATCTTTCATGGGGCTAGTGCTCAGCCGTTCCAGTAGTGTCGCATTGACCGTTTGCGCGCGGATCAGTGCGGTCGTGCCGAGCGCGGTGTAGATACTGGTGCCAAGCGGCGCGATCACGACCGGCGCATCGGGCGCGGCTGCGGCATCGAGTATCAGGTTGACGTCATTCGTGCCATAGCTGACGGATTGCCTTAGCGTGCCAAGATTGGCTCCGACCGCTGCCGTGCTGCTGACGCCGGTAAAGCGGCCGCTCACGCCGTTGACTGCGGTGAGCAGGGTGTACTGCCGCGCAGTGTAGGTGCCCGGATCGTAGACAACCGCGAGCGCGCCGTTCAGGGCGGCGCTGCCGTTGACCCTGAGCTGTGAGCCCTCGGTCGGGCTCACCTCGATCGTCAGCGTGGCATTGCTGGCCTGTGTGTAATTGCCACCGACCGTCAACGTGCCGATCGACCCGCCTGGCATCACAATGCCACCATTGGTGACGTCGCCGGAGATGGTGCCATGGCCGCGCAAGGTGCCTTGGGATCCGACCGTCACGTTGCTGCCGAGCATGGCGCTGGCGTTGTTCAGATCTCCGACTTCCAGCAGGCCACCGATGACGGTTGTCGTGCCGGAAAAGCTATTGCTGACACCATTCAGCGTCAGGCTGCCCGCGCCTTGCTTCACGAACGCGCCGGTCCCGACGAGGCTGCCGCCAAACGTTTGGGCGCCGCTGGTGTTCACCGTCAGGGAATTGGCGCCGAGCGCCAACCGGCTGCCTGCGACCCCCGACAGGTTACCGATCAATTGGTTGCCGCCTGCGGAGAGATCAAGCAGCGCGCCGGAGCCCGCCAGATTCACGTTCGTCCCGGAGGCAAGGCTACCTGCAGCCGATAGAGCGAGCGCGCCCGCCTTGATCGTCGTGTCGCCCGTGTAGGTATTCGTGCCGCTGAGGGTCTGCGTGCCGCCGTTAAGCGTGAGGCCACCCGCGCCGGCGATACTGCCGCTGAACGTGCCAGCCGCGTTGGTCAGCGTCAGCGTGCGACCGCCGAGGCTGACGGTACCTGTCCCAGAGAGGCTGGCGATCGATGCGCCGCTGGTGGTGCCTGAAATATCGAACGTTCCATTGTTCATGACGCCGCCAGACGCCGCAATACTTCCGCTACCGGTGAGCGCAAGGGTGCCCGCGTTGATGGTCGTGCCACCGCTGTAGGTATTCGCGCCGCTGAGGGTCTGCGTGCCGCCGGTGAGCGTGAGGCCACCCGCACCGCCGATGCTCCCGCTGAACGCGCCAGCCGCGTTGGTCAGCGTCAGCGTGCGGCCGCCGAGGCCGACGGTACCTGTCCCGGAGAGGCTGGCGATCGATGCGCCGCTGGTGGTGCCCGAGATATCGAACGTTCCATTGTTCATGACGCCGCCAGACGCCGCAATACTACCGGTACCGGTGAGTGCAAGGGTGCCAGCCGCGATGGTCGTGCTGCCAGTATAGTTGTTGGCCCCCGAGAGTGACAGCGTGCCAGTGCCGGCTTGCGCCAAGGCGCCGGTTCCGTTGATGTTGCCGCCAAAGGCCACGCTATCGCTCCGGCCGAAAACCAGCGTCCCGTTGTTCATGACGTTACCCGCGATTGAGCCTGTGGTGCCGCCATTACCGATTTGCAGTGTGGCTGTACTGATCGTTGTGCCACCTGTGTAGGTGTTTGCGCCGGTGAGCGTGACAGTGCCCCCTCCGGTTGCGGTCAGGCTGCCGGTGCCAGAGACGACGCCGGAAACTAGAAGGTTGGCCGCGCTGGTGTCGAAACCCACGGCGGACGTGCTTGCACCCAGCACAATCGCATTGCCAAGCGTCAGCCCTGTGCTCTTTCCAGCGATGGTCGCTGTCGCACCGGCGCTCAACTGGATATTTCCAACGAGGTTCGAGCCCGTGAGCAGATTCAATGTATTGCCGGTGCCGTTGAACTGGATCGCCGCGGCGCGGGTCAGGCCGTCGCTGAACAGACCGCCACTGATCGTGCCGCTGTTGGTGATAGTGTCATTCCCATTAGCGATGACACCGGCCCCGGCCGCGGCTCCGCTTCCGGCGCCACCCGTGACATTGCCTTGATTGATTAAGGTACTTCCCCCTCCGGCGAGATTGACCCCGGCGCCGCCGGTGCCTGCGGTGGTGAGGCTGCCATTGCTGCTGACCCCGGCGCTGCCGCCGGCGCCCCCGGTAATGCTGCCCGTGTTGGTAATGGCCGTATTGCCGCCGAGCGTCAACAAGCCATCGCCGCCACCGCCACCGCCACCTCCGAAGCCGCCTGCACCTCCGTTGCCACCACTTCCCCCGCTGATATCGCCTGCGTTGGTGATGGTGGCATTCGCCGCCGTGGTAGTAATGCCGGTGCCGCCGCCACCGCCGCCGCCGGCATTGGAAACAAAGCCGCTGGTACCATTTCCGCCAGCGCCGCCGTTACCACCTTTGACGACTGGGCCCGAAATTACGTTCAAGCTTCCGCCGACAAAATATAAAGCCGTGCCGCCGCCCCCGCCGCCGCTCGCGAAGTTGAAGCCGTCCGGTCCCTGTGCCCCAGGGCCGCCAGAGATTCCTCCGATGACGGTGACCACGCTGCCCGGTGTAAACACGCCCGCGTCCACGCCCACGATGCCGCCTGTTCCACCAGCACTCTCGCCCGCCGCACCGCTTCCGCCTACGCCATTGGCGCCTGGGCTGCCCGCGATCTGGACCGTGTCAGCGCCGACAAGGGTACTGGCGCCACCGCCGTCACCGTTGCCGGCGCCGCCGTTGCCCCCGCGACCGGGCGCGCCGGTGCCCCCGGTCGCGCTGCAAGCCGCCGTTGCGCCGGGGATGCAATTAGCCGCCCATGCCGGGACCGCCGCGCCGGTAATGCCGAGCGTCAACGCGAGCGGATGCAGGGCTTTGAGCGCCCAGCACGCTGGCATTCGCCGTACGGCACGGCCGGATGGGGAGCCGCCGCAGGACGCGACGGCGAGTTCGGAGGCAACCTGGGAGACCCGCAAGGTGCGGTTCCAGACAAGGCGGTAGATGCGGTTCATTGATTAATCGATTGTAGAAACCGAAGGACCGACGATCCGCCTCTATTCACAAGCCATTGGCGCCAGCGATGGTCCGCTCGTATTCGCGGCACCGAAGCGTGTAGCTGCACGCTGAGTCGGTTTTAGGCCGGCTAATTGTAGCGGATGGAATATACACCGACGAGCGAAAGCATGCCGCCAGTCTAAGGTGGGGAGCCTCGAAAGACTATGGAAAAGGGAATCCCACTGCCACTTTGGGCGGACTTTAGGGCTCGCCAGAAAGACTCAGTTTCGTGATCCGGTCGTTCATCGTCGCTGTAGCGGTTTGAACTCCAGTGGATTCTCCGTTGGTTACGTCGGCACAATCTGAATTGTCGCAGCGCGGGCGCGTGGGCGCTCAAACTCAGTGGAAGCGGATGCTTCATGGCGTGCGGGCGGTAGAGGCAAAGAGCATGTCAATTCATCAAGGTTGCTCAAGGAGTTACGCCATGCACTACTTGGTGACGAGGTGCGAACAGGGCGAAGGCATAGACGGCGCTGCAGTTTTCTGTATTGGCGCCGACGGCCTTCTCCTGAACTGACGGGGCGAGCCGTCCGCTGTACCAAAAGAACTAACTTGCGCCGGCGGGCATCGGGGGAAGTGGGTTCTTTCACGAACGTGAATGTTCTGTGGGAGTACCGGCACCGGAGTCCAACTAAACCGCATCCTGCGTCATGTGGGTTTGCTCCATGGTTACGGGCTTCCCATCCGAACGAGTGCTCTTCCTTCCTCCCCAGTGGAGCGGGCTCCAGGGTTGGTGCGCCAGCGTGACGTCATACCGATTGGCGCGGATCTTTTGGGGCGATGTGGTTCGGGGAGGAGGGCAACTTCCGAGCTCGAGCGTCCAGGTGCATGTGAGGCGCGTAGGGCAAGACCGGGAGCAGGAAGCGCGGGCGCGACGAGGGGGCTGGGGTGATATCCGTGGCAGCTACAGGGAGCATTGGATCCCAGTCATCCAGCGCAGGAGTGCGATGCCGGATCGTGCTTCGTCGGCGCACGACACCCGCGCAGGTGCGCGCACCCCACGACGGATCAGTTGGGTTCCGGCGCAGCTGCGGGTTGAGATAACGCACGCGCCGCACGTTGGGTTTGTAGTCCCTGCGCCCGGCTCGCATCCGCCAGTGAAACGTGTCCCGCCGCCTGCCCCGCCAGATCCACGCGCGGCCCCCGCCGGTTCGCGCCGCGCGGGGCTTTTTCATTGCGGCGTGTTTTGGACTGCTCTCATAATCAGGATGTCTCTGCTCGGATCCGAAGGCACATAGGAAGAATAGGGTTGACCTAATAAAATATTAGTACGCACCATTCGCAGAATTAGTGATCTGCAACACTTACTCTTCCACGCGAATGCGAGCGGCCTTGACGGCGGCTCCCCAACGTTGGTTCTCGGCTTGAACAAATTCGCCAAACTTTTTGAGGTCGATAGTGATCGGTGTATAACCCATGTCCGCCATTCGCGCTCGGAACTCGGGTTGGCTGGTGGCCCGGGCGACTTGGACTTGAATCGCATCCACAACCGCTTGCGGCGTGTTCGGCGGCGCCAGTATGCCGAACCAAGTATCGGCATCGATGGCATAGCCACTTTCCGTCAGAGTTGGGACGTCTTTGATCGACGGAAACCTCTCTGGAGAACTAAGAGCGTACAGTCGCAGTTTGGTCTTGTTGGCAACTGCCAGTGGCGTCGGGATAAACGCGTAATCGACTTGGCCTCCCATGACTGCGGTCATGACGGGCGCCGCGCCTCCAAAGGGCACTTCGAGCATGTTGTCAATTTGAGCTTTTGTTTTCAAAAGCTCCATGCCCATCTGCGCCATGCTGCCCGGTCCCCAGTGCCCATAAGAGAGGGAGCCTTTCTTGGCTTTCGCGACAACATCCTGCACAGTCTTTGTGTCAGCGTCAGGCCTGCTCGCCAAGACGAATCCCATCTTTGCCACGGGGGCAACGGGACGGAAGCCGTTGGGCTGGAATTGCACCACCTTCTTGTGAATGTGCGGTGCCACGGAGATGAAGTCAGCCGCAGCAAACAGAAGCGTGTAGCCGTCTGCCGGCGATCCATAGACCACGTTGGCACCAATGACGCCGTTCGCGCCGGGCCGGTTCTCGACCACAATTGCCTGCCCGAGGTTGTTTCCGATGCCGGAAACTACTAACCGGGCCAAGACATCGGTCCCGCCACCAGGCGCATAGGGGACCACCAGACGGATGGGCTTGTTAGGAGTCCAGCCAGGCTGGGAAAGGGCCGGCTGCGAGGCACTAAGGGTCGCAACGAAGGCAAGGGCTGCCGTGGCTACACGCGTGCCTGCCCGCACGACTCCGGTGAGCCGTGGAATCTGAGTTCCGAGTTTCATGATTGTCTCTCGCTACTTTTGGTAGCTTGTGTTCTGGGAGCAGCCGTCCTAAAACGGCTGTGGGGACCACATCGATATCAACGCTTTTTCGACTGTGCGGCCGCATGTTCGCCGGCGAGCTTGCCAAACACGGCGCCACGCATCACGGAAGTGGCGCCGGTGTAAACCTGGTAGTAGAGCCCCGACGCTTCCCCAGCGGCATAAAGCCCTGGAATCGCCTTGCCATCAGAGTCTACGACTTGTGCATTGCGATTGACCTTGATGCCGCCGAACGTAAAGCAGATGCCAGGCATGATCGGGTAGGCGAAGTACGGGCCGGTGTCAATCGGGCGTGCCCAGTTTGACTTGGGCGGCACAATGCCGACGGTGCTGAGGTTGTCGACCTCGAGGGGACGAAACTCGCCAGCTTGGCAGGCGCTGTTATACGACTGTACGGTTCGCTCAAGGGCATCTGGTGGGATGCCGCACTTAGCGGCCAGCTCGGCGATTGTCTCCCCTCGCAACGGTGGTTGATCGGTGCGTATGCCCTTCTTCCAATTTGGCACGTCATTGATTCGTTCATCGAAGATTACGTAGGCAAGGCCGTCGGGCTGGTCCTTGAAGGCTCGCGATATATGGTCATAGTGCACGTCGACGGGGCCCGGCGCTTCGTCAGTAAAGCGCTGACCAAGCTTGTTGACAAGGATCCCGTAGGGGAAATTCATGACCAGCGCCTCGACTTGAGCTGATCGAGGGTCGAGGGGCTCGGCATGAAAAGAGCTAAAGTCCCCGGCCGGCGCCGCGCCGAGGTCCAACGCCATCCGAATGCCCTCGCCCTTGTTGTAGTACCCGCCCCGCGCCACCGGTCGGACGTATCTGGCTGCATGGCCGAGATACTGGGTCAGCATCTCTTGATTGCCCTCAAAGCCGCCCGAGGCGATGACTACGTTGCGGCCGAGCAGCTCAAACGCATCCCCTTGCGCATCGACAAGGCTCAAACGAAGATCGCCACTCGTATCGCGTCGCGCCAGTCGTGTGGCCGTGGTTTCGTAGAAAAATTTCACGCCAAGATCGGAAGCGTGCGCGTGCAGGGCTTCGATCATGGCAAGCCCTCCACCGACCGGCATTAATCGCGGTGCAGCAGCAGTGACAAAGTACGTTGGCAGCGCGTCGAAGCGAATGCCAAAGGACTGCAGCCACTGCACAGTGGGTCCCGCCTCGCATGACAACGTCGAGAGCAGTTCCGGATCCGGCATGCCGTGGGCCTTGACGTACGGGGGCCAGTCTTCGTACGGCGCGGCCATGCTTCGAATCACGTTAGGATCAAGATTGTCACCTGCATTGGCGCTGAGCAACTCATCGAAATCGTCGCTGACTTCCGAATCGCTCTTCATGCGGAAGTAAGCTTCTGTCCAACGTGTGTTGCCGCCGAATTCTTCGCACGTGGCACGTTCGAGAACCGCCACGCCTACGCCTTGGCTGGCTGCAGCCACAGCGGCAGAGAGTCCAGAGATGCCGCAGCCGATTACCACTACATCGAAGCGCGCGGCACTGTTTGCAGTGCTCATGATATGTCTCCTCTCGAAGGGGTTCAGTACTTGCGAATGAACGGGTCCGGCATTTCCAGGTCCGTGGAGATCCAGACGCTCTTGGTCTCCAGGAATTCCTTTACCGCTTCGATTCCGCCTTCCCGACCCAGGCCGCTGTCTTTGTACCCGCCAAATGGCGTCGTGAAGCTGGTAGAACGATAGTTGTTGATCCAAACTGTGCCGGCTTGCAGTCGTTCAGACATGTACATCGTGCGGTGCAGGCTCTTCGTCCATACCCCGGCTGCCAAGCCAAAGCGGATATCGTTGGCAATACGCAGTGCGTCATCTTCGTCCTTGAACTTGAGCACCGACAGCACGGGACCGAACACCTCTTCCTGCGCAATTCGCATGTTGTTCGTTACGTTCGTGAAGATGGTGGGCTCCACAAACTGGCACGCGCCATATTCAGGTCCGGTGGGTACATTGCCACCGAATGCGCACGTCGCACCTTCCTCCTTTGCGATGCGAATGTAGTCGACGACCTTCTCGAACTGGGGGCGGGTCGCCACAGGGCCCACTTGGACATCGGAGCGCGATGGATCTCCCAGCTTGGCCTTGCTCGTAATGGAGATCAGGCGCTCAACAAACTCGTCGTGGATGCTCTCCTGCAGCAGCAGGCGCGAGCCGGCCATGCAAGTTTGACCGCCGGCGGAGAAGATGCCCGTAATGACGCCGTTGGCGGCATTGGTCAGGTCGGCATCCTCGAAAACGATATTGGGGGACTTGCCTCCGAGTTCCAGAGTCACTTTTTTGAAGTGCTTGGCGGCAGCCATGTTGACGCGGCGGCCGCCTTCGTCACCGCCCGTAAAGGCGATCATTGGAACGAGCGGGTGCTCGACCAGCGGCTCGCCAACGTCTTTGCCAAAACCGGTGATGACATTGAACACGCCCGGGGGGAACCCAGCCTGAACGAAGAGCTTTGCAAGCTCCAGCAGGGAAACGGACGTGTGTTCTGACGGCTTGGCCACGATGGTGTTGCCTGCGCACAGCGCGGGTGCCACTTTCCATGCGGACAGCAGTAGGGAAGAATTCCAAGGCGTAATGGTACCGATTACGCCGATAGGCTCTTGCCGCGTGTAGTTGAAGACCTTCGGCTTGTCCATCGGCACAACGGAGCCGTGAATCTTGTCGGCCATGCCGGCGTAATAGTAAAAGTACTTGGCCACATAGCCGACTTGACCCCGAACTTCGGTGCGCAGTTTGCCGTTGTCACGCGCCTCGACTTCGGTAAGAAGATCGAGGTTCTCTTCGATCAGCCCGGCCAGCTTGTAGAGCAGCATACCCCGCGTCGTGGGGGAGAGCTTTGACCATGGACCATTCAGCGCGGCATGCGCAGCCTGCGCTGCACGGTCCACGTCCTCACGGGTGCCGCGCGGGATCTGTGCCCACGGCTCACCGTTGTACGGGTCCAGAGAATCGAACCATTCGCCCTGTTCGGGATCGACGAATTCGTTATTGATGAAGAGCTGGTATTGCATGGAAGTGTCCCCTGTGATTGGTAGGATGGTCAGCGACTTGTCGCTTCCTGTATGTAATTCTGGTCGCAGCGCTACTTGCTGACAAACGAGAAGAACTCCAGAGAAGATGAGGTTTTGTCACGAACTCAACGCGGCTGCCTGCGCCTGGAAGGCGCAGGCCATCGCTTTGGCAACTTGTTCGAGGTTGCGGCTGTTCAGAGCCGCCACACAGATACGCCCGGTGTCTACGCCATAGATCCCGTGATCCTCACGTAGACGCTGCATCTGCACCGCGTCGAGCCCTGAATAGCTGAACATGCCCTTCTGTCGCGTGATGAATGAAAAATCCTTGTCGATGCCGTACGACTGAAGAGCCGTGGCCAGATGTTGGCGGACTCGAAGGATGCGAAGTCGGATTGACTCTAACTCGGCCTGCCAATGCTCTCGTAGTCCGGGCGTTGACAGTACGGTCGTTACGAGGCGACCGCCGTGCGAGGGAGGGTTGGAATAGTTTGTGCGGATCAGGGCCTTAAGCTGGGAGCGAACGCGTGGGGCAGCCTCCGTGTCGGGGCAGACGACTGACAAGGCGCCAACGCGCTCGCCATACAGCGAGAAGTTCTTTGAGAACGAAGTGGCAACCAGGAAGGGCAGACCCGACGAAAGGAAGGTCCGGACAACGGCCGCATCATCCTCGAGCCCATCGCCAAAACCCTGATACGCAATGTCCAACAAGGGAATCAGCTGTCGGCGCGCAATCGTCTCCATGACTGCCGACCACGCTTCTGCTGGTAGATCATATCCGGTAGGGTTGTGGCAGCAGGCGTGGAGCACCACGACGCTGCCTGGAGCAGCCGACGAGAGATCTGCAATCATGCCGTCCAAGTCCGGCGTCTTGGCGCCGGCGGACAGATAGCGATATGTACCCAGATAGAGTCCGGCGCCACCAAGGACGCCGCGATGATTGTCCCAGGTGGGGTCGCTAACCATCGCGCGATCAGCACCCCCCCATTGTCTGAGGAAGTCTGCCGCCAGCCGCAATGCGCTGGTACCTCCCACGGTTTGTACCGTCGCGATTCGGCGCGCATCCGAGAGGTTGGCCATTGGCCCAAACACGACGGGAAGCACGGCATCCTGGAATGCGGTTGGCCCGTCGATTGGCTGGTAACCTCGGGCAAGGCGGGATGCAACGAGCGAAGCCTCCGCTTCCGCAACGCAATCGAGAAGGGGTATCTTGCCGGAGTCGTCGTAGTAGACGCCAACGGCGAGATTGACCTTGTCATTGCGAGGATCTTGGGCAAACTGCTCGTTCAGCCCAAGGATAGGGTCCCGCGCCGCCATTGGTATGGTCGAAAGAAACATCTTGAACTCGCTCTGCATTATTGAGCTAGTTATTTTCCGGACGACCCACTAGGGCGTAAAACGAGTTTTTCTCCACTACTCGTGCGTTCGACGCAAGTATCTGGCCGATACGTGCCGTATGGGGCACACAAAGGAGTTACTTTAGTCTCGCACTGAATTCCGCCTCAATGCCAACAACCCAGTCCCGGAACACCTGGACCAGTTCCGAGTCCTTCTTGCGTTCGGGATAGACGAGACAGTAGCGCTTCTCATGCTTGAGCGTCAGGTCGAACGCCACCACCAAGTCGTTGCGTGCAATCTCGTCCTGCACATAAAAGCGCGGTACTAGCCCAGCGCCTAAGCCGGCCCGAGCAGCTTCAATCACCATGCCGTATAGCTCGAAATGCATGCCCGGAACAGGCGTGAAGTCGGCTACTCCGGCCAATTCAAACCAGTGCTTCCACGCCTCCGGCCTTGTGGACTTATGCAGCAGTGGGACCGCCGCCAGATTCGAAGGAGTCGACAACGACTCCACGTCGAAGTATCGGGGGCTAAGAATTGGGACCAACTCCTCGGCAAATAAGTCCACCTTCACCACATTGGTCCAAGATGGGTGATCGAAGTTAAGGGCTGCGTCAAAGTTCGTATCGTCGAAGCGGAAGGGAAGGGGCCGCTCGGACAGATTCAGGATGATGTCAGGATGCCGTTCCTTGAAGTCTCGCAGCCGAGGGAGAAGCCACCTATTGGCGAAGGTAGGAATAACCGCGAGTTCCAGAACCCCGCCGACGCCCTTGTGAGACATCAGTGCCGATGTGTGTGCCTCAATGTCAGATAGGTTCCGCGCAATGTTCTTGAGATAAAGGCGGCCCGCATCGTTAAGGACCACTTGTTTGCGAACGCGCGTAAAGAGCTTCACGCCGAGAAAAGTCTCCAACGTCGCGATTTGCCTGCTAACTGCGCTTTCGGTTAGACAGACTTCGTTTGCAGCGCGGGCAAAGCTGCCTTGCCGGGCTGCTGCCTCGAAAACCGTCAGCGCAATAGTGCTGGGAATGTTGCGTCTCATGAGTGATACCTGCAGTGCATGCGAAAACCGCATCATTTGCTGATTATTACGCAATTGCAGTAGGAGGGTCGGATGCCGATACTTCGGAGTTACCCGCAGCAGAGCAGGGAAGCGATAAAAGGAGACAAGTATGGGCCAGAGCCTAATGCACCGGATCCGGGAGGCCATGGTTGAGGCGGCGCCGTTCGAGCCTCTGGTCAGCCACCATGACCGCGATGTGGCCATCACGCTATTGCGCCGGGCACTCACAAGAGGTGATGCGGAAGAAACGCTTGTTTATCTCGCGGCTGCCGTTGAGCTCCGGGCCTTCATCTCGGAAGACATTTGGCACCATTGCCGTGACGCTGCCGACGATAGCGGCGACGCCGCGCTCTGCCGCCTCTTTCGCAGCGCGCGTGGACGGTCCTACATCTCACCAATCGTGCGCAAATGATAACTAACCGGCATGTGCCCAAGCACGTGAGCGCGGTAAACAGTACCGCCTATGAACTCATCTCTAGGTTCGTCATGGCCGCTGTCGGGTAGGCACGACCGCCTCTTGCTGACCCGTAGCGGTCAAGCTCACCCCGTTGAAGCCGGGTGCGAGATTTGGGAGCATGTTCTTTCGCACTAAAAGACGCTACGGTGCTCACGGCACGCCGAATGCGCTATAGAAATGCCGAGCGGCGTCGATAGTCAGCGCGCTCAATGAGAGACAATCGGCTGAACGGTCCGGGTGCAGTGCGTAGGGTTCCAAGATAGAACTCACCAAGCAATCAGCCCGACCAACAGTTTTACGCGGTTGCCGCCGCGGAACATCTGCACCAGCGACTCGGGCGCTTGTTCCAAGCCGTCCACAACCGTTTGGAACGTCTGGAGACGCCCATCATCCCCACAGTCGCCGAATGTACGGCGAGCTGGCGTGTCGCACCTGGTTGCAGGCTCGCTCACGTCACGTGGTGTCGGTGCGCAAGCTGTGCGCCCGCCTCGGCGCCGGCGACCCGGCGATGCTGTCGAGCACGCTCAACGCGATCGAGGGCCGAGGTGGTGCGCGCGGGCCTCGCCGACCTGGCGTTGCCCGACATTCCGCTCGAGATCGCCGAGGCGATACGTGCGCTGTGGCAAGCGGCCGTCGCCGTTCAGCTCGACGACGTGGTGTGCCAGAAGCGCGAGGCGCAGCAGGCGGTCGAAACTGCGCAGGCCGCCCGCGCCGAGACCGAGTTGCGGGGGGCGGGGGCCTCCGTATTGGTCAGCGCGCGACCTCGTGACCCACGCACCTCAGTGTTGCTGTCGGACGTGTTGTCACACAACGGCGTCATTCATCAGTCGGCGGATATTCTCGAAGTTGCGGCTAGATGGTGTGGCGCGGTTCAAAGCGGATCAGCTTCAGGCTAGACGCGAACATGCACACGCCGAGCAGCGTAAATGCCCCTGCATAACCCGTGAAGGCGAGCAGGAAGGAGAACAGCCCCGGGCCCGCAACAGCGTAAGCGGGTCGCGAGCACCGTCTGTACTGTTCCGTAGAGTGACGCCAAAGTAGTTCCCATTACTAACACTACTCGAGCATGAACTTGCCGAGCGGGCCCAACGAAGAATTGAGCGTCATCGCACCGAGTCACGCCTGGATCCGACCAAGACGCTCGGCACCTTCGACTTCGGCGTTGTCCCCATGGTATCGAGGGTGCACGTGTTGGCGCTGGTCACCGGCGATTCGTGGCTCGAGAAGGTGCCACGATTCTCCTGCTCGGGCCGCCTGGCGGGGGCAAAAGTCATCTTGGAGGTGCCATCGGACACCCCCTGATCGACGCCGTATATCGCGTGCTGTTCACGCGCACCGGCGAAATCGTGCAGAAGCTCCAGGTTGCTCGTCAGAGTCTGCAACTGCCTTCGGCGCTCGCCAAACTAGACCGCTTCGACTTGAGCATCCTAGACGATCTGTCGAATGTGAGGAAGGATCAGGCCGAAACCAGCGTCCTGTTCGAGTTGATCTCTGAGCGGTATGAGCGGCGAAGTCTCCTGATCACGGCCAATCAGCCGTTCTCCGGCTGGAATGACGTCTTCCCGGACCCAGGCATGACGGTGGCCGCCATTGACCGGCTCGTCCATCACTCGACGATCTTCGAGCTGAATGTTGAAAGCTATCGGCGTGGCAAAGCCAACGACAAACAGAAGGAGCGCCGCCGTCAATTACCCACTGACAACCCGGATGGAGCGACAACCATGACCACTTGACCAGCGATAATCACCTCGGCCGAGCGGCCAAGATGTTTGTCTGTAAACTGGGCATCCTGCTTGACGCTATCCAGCGCGCGCGGAACGTTGGGCTTGCAGTCCCTGCGCCCGCTTCTCATCGGCCTGGGCCACGTGTCCCGCCTCCTGACCCGCCAGATCCACGCGCGGCGCGCCTTCCACCAGGCAGGTCCAGTAGCGGGTGCCGCGGCACCAGGTGCGGATCGCATCGCGCAATGCGGGCTCCGTTAGGCCAAGTTCCTGCGCGTGCTGGACGAGGTCCTCGAATATGCCGATCTTGAGCGGTACCTTGGGTGCCGGACTCTTCGGAAAGGTTTGCGGGAAGCGTTTTTGCAGCTTCACGATGGCTTGCAATACCGGATCGACAGGCTTAACGGGTTTCGCTGGGCGGGCCGAAACCGTCGGGGGTGCGCGACGCGTCTTGGCCGGTGGCGCGGCTTTCGCCTGCTTTGCCAGTTGTTCCTTCAGTGCCGCCAGTTGTTCGAAGCCCATCATGCCCAACCATTAAAAACGTCGTGCAATTTTAGCAGTCCGTCGCGATTCGCCTCGCCGCCCACGCCGCGGCGGGGCATTGACCATGGCCGCCCGTCACCCTTCGCGCGTCCACCCGATCCGGTGACGTTCCTGCGTGGCCTCATGCCGCGCATCGTCCTCCGTATGCAGATAAGCGCTGGTCGTGGCGATGGAAGCATGCCCGAAATTGTCCCGCACGAACCGCAGGTCCACCTGCTGGTCGGTCATGTGCGACCCCGCGGTATGGCGCAGCCAGTGCGCCGAGGCACTGGCCAGCACCTCGGCCCGGTTTTCCCACTCGGGGCCGCGCGTGCGCAAGCGCTCGGCCGCCAGCGCGAAGATCTCCTTGAGCACCAGGTGCAGGGCGCCGCGCGACAAGGGCTTTTCCTTGCCGATGATCGGTAGCAGGATCGGGCGCTCCTCGCCGGGGTGCGGGGCGGGCGGCAGACCGTGGGCGCGGCGATAGCGCGCCAGTTCCACCATCAGCTCATCGGTGGCCGGCACCAGCCGCGTCTTGCTGCCCTTGCCGGTCACCTCCAGCCACCAGCGCTCGACGCCCTCCCGGTCGCGCCGGCAAAAAAAGGCCCCCATCCGGGTCTCGGCCACCTCTGCCGCGCGCAGGCCGCCGAGGTACAGCACGGTGAGCAGCCAGCGGCAGCGCGCCGCGTGCAGCCGCTCGCGCTCGGTGGCGGTGTCGTTCGCACCCGGCATCGCCTCGATGGTGTCCTTGACCACCTGCCACATGGCGTGGCTCAGGTAGCGCGTGACCCTGGGCTTGGACTGGCCGCGCCGGCTGCGTGCCAGGGAGAGCGGATTGCCGGCGAGGTAGCCGGCGTCCACCAGCCAGGCGAACAGCGTATTGAGGATCACCATCGCATGCCGCGCGCTGGCCGGGGAGAGCGGGCCGGCGAACGGCCGCCAGTCCGGCGCGCCGCGTGCGAGCTTCTTGCGCGACGCCATCACCCAGCGCCAGGCCGGTTGCGGATCGGCCAGGAAACGCTCGTACAGCAGCAGGTCCTCATGCGTGAGCGACGACAACGGCTTGCCGTGCTGCAGGACGGCCCACAGCAGCAGCCGCTCCACCTCGCGCCGATAGGTCTGCAGCGTGGCCGGCGTGTCGGTATAGCGTGCCAGCCAGGCGGTGACGGCGGCCAGATCGTCAGTGGCCGAGATCTGCGGAGTGCCGCCGCGCGCCCGGTTGCTGCCGGCGGCGCCGGAGAGCGCGGCGGGCAGGCGCAGGCGCTCGATCGGGGTGGCCGGCAGGGCGGTGAAGGCAGTGTGGGGGAGCGGGGTGGGTTCCATCGGTGCGGTGGGCGTCATGACGTGAGTGTAGCCGTAATTCTAGACAGAATGACACTTATGTCTAAAGAGTTGCTATTTTATTCAGTAAACTAACGTATTACGTAGTAATATAATAGAAAACTCCACGAACGTTCCACGTAGAACATGACAGCCAGCCCGCTCGATCACCCGCCGCCCACGCCTGGCGACGCCGCCCCAGAGGCCCAGCTCGCCGCCGACGTGGCCGCGCTGCGTGCGCAGTTCCCCGAGACCCGCGCGCTCTACCGCGAGGTCTGCGCCTTGCTGTTCTTCCGCTACGGCATCACCCCTACCGCCAACAAGCTCTACGGCCTGGTGCGCAAGGGCAGCATGGGCACGCCGACCGAGGTGCTGGCGCAGTTCTGGCAGGATTTGCGCGGCAAGATGCGCGTGACCATTGACCAGCCGGGGCTGCCGGATGCGCTCAAGGCGATCGCGGCCGACGCCGTGCAGTCGATCTGGCAGGCCGCCAACGAGGCCGCTAGCGGCGAGCTGGCCGCCTTGCGGGCGGAGGCGCGGCTACAGGCGAGCGAGGCGGAAGCACAGCGCGACCAGGCGCGCGCCGCGGTGGTGGTGGCCGAGCAGGAGACCGCCGCCGTGCGGGCCGAGCGCGACGCCGTCCAGCGTGCGCGCGCGGCGCTGCAAGGGGAACTGGACGCCGAGCGCCAGGCCCACGCGGCCGCGCAGGCGCGTCACGACGAGAGCAAGCGCCAGGTCGAGGCGCTGGAGCGGCAACTGGGCGAGATGCACACGCAGTTCTCGGCGGACCTGGAGCGCACCCGCGAGCAGGTGGTGGTGGCACAGGAGCGCGCCAGCGCCACCGAGCGCCGCGCGCTGCGCGAAATCGACCAGGAGCGCACGCTGCGGCAGAAGGCCGAGCAGGCGGTCGCGGACCTGCGCACCGAACTGGCGGCCGTGCAGGCGAGGGCGCAGGAGGCGGCCGTGGCCGGCGCCGAGGCACGGGCGCGGCTGCAGGCCGAATACGACACGCTCAGCCGGCAGCTGGCGCAGGCAGAGCAGGCGCTCGAACGAGGGCAGGCGGCACAAGACGGGCTGCGGGCCGAACTGGAAGCGGCGCTGCGGCAAGCCGAGCGCGCACAAGCCGAGACCACCGCGGCGCGCCGCCTGGCAACGACCAGGCGCCAGGTGCCAGCGACCAAGACCAAGTTGAAGTTCAAGGCCGGGCCGGCATGAGGAGGGGAGGGGGCGAGGATTTGTCCAGCGCGCCACGGGAAAAACCGGTAGACGGGCCTTGTGATGTTGTATGACAGAGAACTCAGCGGGCGGCGACGAATTTGTCCACCGCGCCACGGGATAAGGCTGCGTACAAGCCGCGCGGGGGCAGATGGCTGACGGGGTCAGTCGACTTGATTGAAACTCAAGCAGCGAAGGCGACCACGCCCTCCCGCCGGCACGGATTCCCGCAGCAGCCATCACCTAGAACCCCCCTGAGTCCAACGCTGCCACAGACGGCACCACCCGGGATCCGGCGCCGCCCCAAATCTCTTCACCTACACCATGTCGATCGAAATCGAGCGCGCGCAAGCGATTACCTGGATCCGCATCCAGATGGCCCAGCACGGCCTGACCCTGTCCCACCTGCAGGCCGCGGGCTGCTTTGCCGAGCCTCCGCCGACCCCAGCGCCTGGTGCGGTGCGCTATCGCAACGCGCACGGGCAGGGCTGGGACGGCCGCGGCGCCATGCCGGAGTGGCTGCAGCGGGCGGTCCACGCCGGGCAGACGGTGGAACACTTCCGGGTCGTCGCTACGAAGCAATAGCTGACCACTGCCGCAGAGCCAAAACCCGGAGGAGCATCCCGGGTGGAAGCGTCGACGGGAGCATGCACTGCTAGAATCGTGCGAGGGTCTATTAGGAAGCGCTACTGAAGAGGCCAAGGTACTGCAGCATCTGCCGCGGGGAAGCCATGAAGTAGCGTTGGTACCCCGCTGAAAGCTGGCACGGTTTTGCACGGATGATCAGCTTGGCCAAAATCAACGGCTGTAGAGATGAAACAATGAATCGAAGGCAATTCAAATTGATGTGCCGCCGCAAAGCGGGGCGAGGAGTGCAGCGAGTGGGCCAACTGCGCAACGGCGGCTTGGACCGTTTGCGATGACGCGCAAACGAGTCGCGGCCCAAGTCCCTCCAGCGGTAGCGTCACAGGGGCCAGTGAATGCCGACGCGCTTGCTGGGGACATCCGGCGTCTCATTAGCGAAGCCCGTGCGGGGCTTGCCGTCACCGTCAACGCGGCGCTGACGATGCTGTACTGGCGCGTCGGCCTGCGTATCCGCTCGGAAGTACTGGGCGGCGAACGCGCCGAATACGGCGAGCAGATCGTCGTTTCTCTGTCGCGGCGGTTGGAGGCAGAGCACGGTCGTGGCTTCAGCGCTAAGAATTTGCGGCACATGCTGCGCTTTGCTGAGGCTTTTCCGAGCGAGGACATTGTCTACGCACTGAGTAGACAATTGAGTTGGACCCACCTCCGCAGCCTGATGTACATTGATGACCCACTCAAGCGTGAGTTCAATATGGCAAACCGCCTATTTGTGTGGCGGGGCTGTCTGCAGTCAATCCCTTCGAGGAGCATCGACAATTGCGCCTGGGTCAGGTGGATTTTGCCGCCATCGGCTTGTGGCCAGACGAAACGCCCAGCTTCCAACCGCTTCACAAACATGCAAAGCCCGTCGCCAGTGGCCCAGAGCAACTTCAATGTGTCACCGCGGCGCCCCCGGAAGATAAAGAGGTCACCACCGAACGGGTTATCCTCCAGCGTCGCCTGCACCTTGGCCGCCAGGCCTTGGAACCCGCAACGCATGTCGGTAACGCCAGCAGCAATCCAGATGCGCGTGCCCGCCGGCAGCGCCATCATCGCGACAACTCCCGAATGAGCAGCCGCAGCACCGCCGCTGGAACGTCCCCGCGAATGCGTAGGAGGGCTCGATCAAATTCAACCTCGCAACTGTTCTCTGGCCCCGGCGTCGCTTCTCGAATCGGCGCATTCACCGCCGGCACAGGCATCTCGGCAATAACGCTGACTGGCAGCAAGGACGTTGTGCTGTCCGGCTCCGGGTTCCGCTGCTCGACAACCGATGGTGGACCGTACGCCCCAGCCAGATATAGGCGCCGCCATTTGAACAGCAGATTCGCGTTGACATCGCTCTCCCGGGCTATCAATGCTACCGATGCCCCTGGCTCGAGCGTCTGCTCCACCAACTCCCGCTTGAATTCGACAGGAAAATTCGGCCGCTTGTATCGGCCTCCTGCAACACGCCCACTCAATGTTTTGTCCACTTTGGTGCCCCACCATAATTTGGTGGGCACCAAATTACCCGCCACTCAATCCATCGTCGAGAACGGCCTTCGTGAGCCCCTTACAATTGAACTACCGAGAAAACGAAGATCTGGTGTCTGGCTCGCGCGATGGGGCTCATGCGAGTCCACGCGAGGTCCCGTGCAACGAGGCGGGCCAGCGCAAATGAGGCACTGGAACGCCAGTTGCAGGCGTTGCGTACCCAATTCTCGACGGAGCTGGAGCGCACCCGCGAGCAAGTGGCCGTCGCGCAGGTGCGCGCCAGCGCTACCGAGCGCCGCGCGCTACTCGAAGGGAGCCACGGGTTACTTTGGCTGGCCCGATTCTTCCCTCTGTTCAGCAATCTTCTGCTTCATTGCCTTGATTGCCAGAGGCCTCGCTCCAATCAGTTCCCGCCCATTCATGCTCCATAGGGACGTCGCCAACCCATCATGTATAGCGACCCGCTCCTTGTTGATCTCAAGAGCAAAACCCGTTGTTAGCGTTCTCCCACCCTCCACCAGCTCAATGCATCGCACGCGGCTTCGCTGCCCGGGACATCCCTCAGCCATAGCAGCCCGCTCTTCGGCGACTTGACGCATGGCAGCGGAGTCCCCAAGTGCGGCGGGAACAACCAATCCCAATGACAGCAGAAAAATGGGACCAAACATCAGCATTGGGAACATCGTCGCACAAGCGACGATGAAGGCAATACTCTTGGCCTTGCTCCCAAATATCTTGGTTGCGCCATTCCTAAGTGCTTCGCTCTTACTGCTCAAGTAGTCAATTGCAAGAACAAGCAGCGCTATACCAATCCCAAACAGCATTAGGATAACCAAGAACGTCCATTCCTTGCCGAATGCAACCAAACCGTTGGTTAGTACGCTAAGCGTAGCGGCGATGCCGAAATAGATGTAGTCGAGCCTATCGACGCGGAACATCTTCCAGTCAATTCCGTATGCGGCCAACCGGGTATCGTGATACACAACCCCTATGTAATAGGTCACGGTAGACAGAATCAGGATAAGGATGGAGAGCCCTGCGGGAGTACGCCATATGGCGGATTTCGACGTGGTCGCTGGGGAGGTCTCTGGCCGCCCTATGTTGTTTCGCCCACGAAGCACTTGGGACTTTTTACTGGCAGTGGGATTGTGTTTCACAGCAATGTGTTGGAAGTTATTGACCGACAGATTAACGGCAGACCGCAAGGAAACTGGACAAAATGGTAGCGCCATCATGGAGCCGCTGGTGCCAACGAAAGGAATGGCGGCGCGAGCTTGCGGAGACTTCCGAATATCCTGCGTCTCGCAGAGCGCCGCAATGGCAACGTGGGCGTGGCCCCTTCTTCAGGGGCGGCCTTCATGCGTGTGGACGATTCCTTTGATCGCGGCAGTCCCTTGTCTGTGGAAGAGTTGCAGCAGCTCAGCGAAGCAGGGCGCCAAGCTTTTGCAAGGTGATCTTGCGCGGCCCGCGTGTTGCGGCTGAGGAGGGGCTGCCATCTTGGCGCACTCCCACTGGCTGGGAGCCCGTCTAGGAAAACCGGTCGACGGGGCGGTTGTGTTTCCCTCTTCATGCTACGATCTCCCGTTCCAATCGGAGGTCGTCATGACAATCGAGAGCTACCAGGGCTATACCGTCCGCGGCTTTGCGAAGCAGCTTGGCGATGGATCCTTCGAGGCATCCGGTGCAGTTGAAATGGGTGGTCGCCTCGTGGAAGTCTCGGACCCCTTGGGGTACTACCCCTCGTTTGAGCGTGCTGCGGCAGCCGGGATAGCATGGGCGAAAGCCTGGGTTGACGATCACGGCTGAACCCTCCGAAATTCCACAACCCACACCCAGGGATTCGCGTCCCAGGCGCCGGCGCCCTTGATACTGTTCCAGATGTCGCGGTAGTGCAGTCGATAGCTGCCCATGCTCGGGTCCAGGATGCATTCGCGCCCAGTGGCCAGGTCAGCCGATAGCGCGCCCTCGGCCGGCGGCTCGTTCTCGTAGCCACTCGGCACGCAGGCGGGGTAGTCCGCTCGGTAGACGGTTGGGCCCGGATCGAGCGTGGTCGGCTGCGCCCACGTCTCGCGCACGTAAAGGCGGTCGCCGACTTCGCCGTAGGGGCAGCGCATCTCCTCGACGTGGCCCCACCAGTTGCTGGCTGGGTCGCAGATGTCGCCGGTCTCTTCACCGCGCATGCTGCCGCTTACATACCACTCTAGGCCACGTGGCATTCTCCAGAACCGCCGCGTCTGCGTCTTCCGGCCGTCGAGGATCGCGCGCACCATCGGGGCGCTGAAGAGGATCGGGCGTTCCTTGGTCATGCTAGGATTCCTCGAAACTGACATAGAGGACTGACATGGCGGATAGCATGCAGGGTTTTCGGCTCGACGATGGTGGTGAAGCTGTTAAGTTCGGCATCATGGTCGACGGGCAGCACCACTTTTGCTTGGTCAGCCGGGAGGTGCTTAACGACCTCAGCAGTTCCCATTCCCCTCAGGATCCGGACCAACCGAATACCGCAGCGGATCTGTTGCGCGAGTTCGAGTTGCACCGGCAAGTGATTGCCGAGAAAGCAGAAATGGCGATTCGAGGTGGCCTGACGGGCGACCCTCTTCTCCTTCCCGCAGAACTGTTCTTCCCGCGCGGCCGGCCGCTCGGAAAGCTGTATCGCAACGAATAGATAGCGGTGGGTCATGCTGCTACCTCCAGCACTAGGCCCGGCTGGCGCGTGCGCTCGGCCTGCAGCGCAATGTATTCAGGGTTCAACTCGGCGTCCGGCCAGCGCCAGCCCAGGCGCTGCGCCACGCTGGCCACCGTGCCCGAGTCCATAAAGGGGTCGAAAACGATGTCCTCCGGGCGGCTGCCGGCCAGCACGCAGGGCTCGACCAGCGCCTCCGGGAAGGTGGCGAAGTGGGCGCCAGTGAAGGACTGCGTCGGAATAGTCCAGACCGAGCGCTTGTTTCGGGTCTGGCTGTAATCGACGTCTTGGCGGCCCCCGATGCTGCGCCTTCTGGCCGTGCTCGCCGGCGGAGTACTTCGTCTCGCGCGCGAAGCTGTTCCGCCTGGAGTAGCGGCCGGTCAGTTCGCGCGGCTCGCGGCACAGGTCGAACACCTCGACCATGTTGTCCAGGAACTCGCGTAGCGTCGGGCTTGGAAGCTTGAGAAGCGGATCGACAAGCTCGCTGACGCTGGGCTGATTACGAAGGACTTGAAGGCGTGGGCGCGGTGCCGTGGGCGCTGGTGACCGCGCCGGCGGCCTGGTCCCAAGGCACGATCCGGAATTCGTTGTTGTGCTTGGCCGGACCGGGGTGACGCGGGTCGGCCACGCTGAAGGTGCCCTGACCGGGTGACTTGACGCCAATCCGCGATCGAGTAGGCGCCGTTGTGCGGCCGGCTGGAGCCAGCGATTGCACCGGTCGGCTCCGACCATTCGCGCACGCACAGCGCGTCGTTACGCATGTCCGGCAAGATGAGGTAGTCACGTAGGTGCCCATCTTCCACCGCCAGGTTGTTCAGGCTCCGCCAGTCGCTGCCGGCCTCGACAAACGCCAACCGCACCCAGGTCTTCCACTGCAGCGACGGCACGCGGTGCATCGGGCCGCCGGCCAGCGCGCCAGGCAGCGGCATGCGGCCCAGCATGGTACCGACGCCCTGCAGTCGGCGCGGAAGGCCGGGACCTTCTCCATATGCCGCGCCACCAGCAGGAAGCGCTTGCGGCTTTGGGCTAGCCCGCCGATCTCGCCGCAGTCGTGCGTGGTCTCGTTCACGGCGTAGCCGTAGTGGCGCAGGATCTGGTTGATCTGGTCGAGCAGATGCCGGCCGCGCGTGGCCAGGCTGATCGAGATCGGCGACAAGAAGTGCTACCTGTCGCCCGCTGGCGTGCCGCTACCGGTCGCTGGTGACCTGTTGGTGGGCGGAATGGACGTCTGGCCGGTCAAGAACGTCAAGGCGGTGAATCCGGCAGGCACACCGGTGTTGTACGAGCTGCACCTTAGGCGATAGCCAAAATTACTTTTTCTCGTCTCGAGCATCCCAAGTCTTCATGGAGGTAATGCTCTTGCCGCCGTGCCGCAAAAGGAATTCGATGAGACGACCGTGCAGATATTCGAATGAATAGTCCTTCTTCTCGGAGCCGGGCTTCCAGTAGAAGTACAAATGATCCTTGTATTCAGCGAACTTAAAAAGGCCGGCCTTTGCCCATTGTTCTGGCGTGTGAATGAAGTCGCCGTCTGTGTTCAGGCCCCATGTCTCAGCGTCGCCAGACGGGCCGGCTGCCTTTTTAAGTTTAGCCAGGAGGCCTGCCGGGTCCGCGCTATAAGCATCGATTGCCATATCTTGTCCTCTGGTTAGGTGAAAGTGACGAAAGCGCCGAACATCTCGGCAAGCCACAATCAAGCTACAGGCTGTCTCGGAGTGCCACCCTCCGAAAGGAGGGGCAACAGTTGAACTATGGCAACGAATGATCTCTTCCGCCGCCAATTCGCGGCCTTCGTGGCGCGCGCCCAGGGCAACCAGGAGCGGGTGGTGCGCAAGGTTGCGCTGGACCTGATGCGAAGCCTCGTGCTGAAGTAGCCCGTGGATACCGGCCGCTTCCGGGGCAACTGGCAGGTGCAATACACCCTGGAGCAGCGCCAGCTTGGCGTGGTGGACCGATCCGGAGCGTCGACCATCGCCACGGCTATCCTGGATCTGTCGCATAGCGGATGGGTAGCACCGTCTACCTGGTCAACCACCCGCCTTATGCCTTGCCGCTGGAATATGGCCATTCCAAGCAGGCGCGGGGCGGGATGGTCCGCATCACCGTGGCCGAGTTCGACCAGTTCCTGACCCACGCTGTGGGAGACTTGAAGCAATGAGCAATGCACTGGTGAGAAAGGCCGGACGTGTGGCTCCAGCAGCTGCGCGGCGCGGCCAATACGAGCACAATCAACTTCGGCGGCCTGTCGCCCGACGAGACCCGTGGCCAGTGCAGCATGACGAGCTGGTAGGCATACCGCGCCCAGATGACGTTGCGCTCGGGCTCCGGCAGCCGGTCACGCACCGCCGCCGCAATCCGGCCTACGAAAAGGAGTCGAGATGGCGAAAGGAATGGCGTACCGCCGCGCGCGAGTTGAGCGGCTGAAGGTGTATCGACGCAACTACTCTGCGGGCTGCGTAACGAACGAGAGATTGGCCGCGCCGTGTGGACGCCGACGCTGTGCAGTTGCTGGATGTGCGGCAATCCGCGCCGGCATATGGGCGAGCGCACAATTCGCGAGTGTCGGTTTATGCTGGCGCGTCTGGAAGGCGAGTAACGCTAGCCCGCATGGTTCGCCCAGCGGGCTTTTTCGTCAGCTATCATTCTCGTTCCCGAACCACAGGAGCGGAAATGGGTGACGCGCGGACGAAAGCAGCAGAATTGTTTGATTTGTACGCCAAGCATCAGAAAGAGCTGTATGACTACTTCACTCAATGCCAACTGGTTGCTGGGGCTTTGGCCCGCGGCTTGCGGGAGTATGTTGGTCTGCCGGAGCATTTCACAACGCTTGACGGCCGGCATGAGGATTGGGTGCGGCTATACAACGCAATACCGCTGGACGGGGCGCCAGTAAAAGTCAATTCGGCATTTGATCTCGATAAGATGAACGAGAGGGGCGAATTGCAGTTTGCCATTGCCCTAGCATTGGCTCACGGCGAAAACAATCTATCAAAGCGCTATTTCTACGTGTATGCGAACGTCCGCATTACAGCGCAGTCCGTTGTAGTGGCTTTGGGGTCCGATTCCGATAACGTCCTCGAATTCGAGAGGGGCAAGCCCGATTTCACTCGGTTCTATGAATTGTTTGTCGAGCAGATCAAGGAAGCGTTGAGCAGGTCGGTCTACGACCAAAGTGCAGGCGCATTTGCTCCCAAACGGAAGGTCGGATTTCTGTAAGCTCCGCATCCACGGCAGTTTGAGCCCGCACGGTTCGCACCGCGCGGGCTATTTTCCTGCCTACTTCTTGCCCTTCGCCGGCTTGGCTTTGTCCGGGGCTTGGGTCAGGACAGATCCAGCAAGCGTCTTTTCGTTCTTCGATGCTGTCTTTGAAGGCAGCGTCTTGGCGGCCACCTTGGTGGTTCGTGGTGAAGATTTCTCGTTGTTCGCCATTCTGTCTCCTATGTGGTCGCAGCGAAAAATCATCGTAGGTAGCCAAGTTGAGGGCTGCCACCACCCGCGAGTGGGGGGACGGGTAAACGATATGCAGCCATTCCTTGGAACCAGCCATGTTCGCACCGCCTGCCTTCAGCCTCTGGTGGGGCGTATGGGCACGAGCTTGGCTCCCGCCACCAGCGGCAGTGCCGTGTCCCCCGGGCGACGGCACCGAGCCCGAATCCTGATTTCGGGTGCCTGCGGGCACGGCCGCCTAGATCATTTTCCGCCGGCCCTGCACGGCTCCCCGTGCTTCGCGAAGGTGGTTTCGGTTCCTCGGTGTTCCGCGCGCTGGGGTAGCTTTGATTTCGGTGCAATATGCGACGGTTCGCAAGCCCAGCAGCGACGCGGGGGCTCATGCCTAAGTTATTGATTTTTTGAGGTTTGCTGTTCGCTTCTGCTTGGCGTATCTTGTTTGGCCCTAGGCACGGGAGGCGCACGAGATGCAAGGCTGGCAGAGCACCTTTTTGGGCGCGCGCGAGGTGCCGCGTGAACTCAGCAGTTTCGAATTGCAGACGTTCTTCACATACAGCCGCACCGAGCACGAACTGATCGGGCGACGGCGCGGCCCAACGATGAAGCTGGGCCTGGCGCTGCACATTGGCTTTTTGCGCATGAGCGGCTGCCTATTGGATGCGTTCAGTATCCTGCCACCAGTCCTGCTTCGCCACCTCGGCACGGAACTCGGCATCAATACGCCGGATCTAGCGTCCTTGCGGGCGCTCTACGCGCGTGGGCGAACGCTCTCCGACCATCAACTGCTGGCCTGCCAGACGCTCGGGTTTCGTTGGATAACGGTACATCAACGTCGAGCCCTTGTGCGGGCGCTGCGTGATGAAGTGCTGCATTGCGCCGATCGGGACCGACTGCTGTCATATGCGCACCAGTGGCTGTATCAGCATCGACTGATCATCGTGCATGAGCGCGCCATCCGAAGCCTTGTCGCAGCGGCATTGACCGAGCTTGAGTCCGGTGCCTGCGCCTCGATCCATTCGGCGGTACCTCCGGCGACATGGCGAAGATGGCTAGCCGCAATGGAACGAGCACGACCGGATGGTCAGCACGTCCAGAACTGGCTGTGGGCGGTCCCGGCGAAGCACTCGACGCGACAGTTCGCCGAAGTGCTCGAACGTATCGAGTGGCTAGTCGAGATTGGCGTCGACCGCCATCGCTTCGGTCTCAACGATGTTTTGGTGCGCCGTTTTGCACGTCGCTTGGCGGCGCGGTCCCCATCGCTCAGCGCACGAATTAAGGAGCCGGCACGCACCGTCGAGCTGGGCTGCTTCCTGCGATATTGCCTGCTCACTGCCACTGACCAACTGATCCTCATGTTTCAGCGCCGGGTGGCAGATCTATGGCGGCAGAGCGCGGAGGGTGTGAAGGCTCCCATCGACTGGGCCGCACAATACCGGCAACTGCTCGACGAGCTGGCCAGCTTGAGTAGCGATGGGAGTATTCCGGATGCCGAGCTGCGCCCGCATCTGGCCCAATTGGTGGCCGACAAGCGCACTCAGCGCACACCGAGCCGGTCGTCTGCGATCAGGCTGCGGCTGATCGACGCCATCAGGCCCGTACGCGCGTTACTGGTCGCCGTCGCCAAGCTGCCCTGGCAAGCCACCGGCGAACACGCGGTAATTGACGCTCTGGGCAAGCTGCGCCACCTGTATGCGAAGGCCGTTCGAAGCTTACCCGATGACGTGACCGCCCCTTGCCTAGGGCCAGCCTGGCTCGATGCGATCAGCGGTGCCGATCGCGAGCGCGCCTTCCGGGCACTTGAAGTCGCCACCCTGTTTGCCTTGCGCCGCGCCGTTCGCAACGGCTCAGTCTGGATCGAGCATTCATTGAGCTTCCGAGGTCGCGAGCGCTTGTTCCTGCCAGCCGAGCGTTGGCAGGCTGAAGCTCGGCGCCACTATACGCGGCTGTCGCTGCCAGCCCAAGCTGCCGACTTTCTCGGGCCGTTGCTTGAGCGCGTGCGCACAGGCATTGCCGCGGTCGCGGTAGCGACGCGCGCCGGCACGCTACGCGTCGATGACGAGTTGCACCTGGCACCGCTAGCGGCACAGGAAGAGGATCCCGAGGTCTCAAGGCTGCGGACCCGCCTTGACCACCACATCGGCGATGTTCAGTTGCCGGAGGTCATCTTGGCAGTGGACGCCCAGACGCGCTTCAGCTGGATCATGCTCGGCCGCGAGCCCCGGTCTGCGCAGGAACTGTTGATGGTCTACGCTGGCATCCTCGCGCATGGCACGAGTCTGACGGCGGCCGAGTGTGCCAGGATGATTCCACAATTGTCAGCCACGAGCATCCGCCACGCCATGCGCTGGGCGGGAGATGAGAGGCGGCTGGTTCAGGCTTGTAAGGCAGTTCTGGAGTTCATGCACCGCCATCCGATCGCGGCGAGTTGGGGCCGGTCGGATCTCGCCTCCTCGGACATGATGAGCCTGGAGACAAGCCAGCGCGTCTGGCAGGCACGGCAAGACCCACGTCGCTCCACACCGCCTCGGTAGGTATCTACACTCACGTCCGAGATCGGTGGGGGATCTTTCACGCCCAGCCGATTGTGCTCAACGAAAGGCAGGCCGGCGCGGCGATCGAGGGCGTTGTGCGGCAGGAGCGAATCGAGACCACACAATTGGCGGTCGACACTCATGGCTATACCGACTTCGCAATGGCGCTGGCCAGGCTTCTTGGGTTCGACCTGTGTCCCCGACTGCGAGAACTCAAGCAGCGTCGTCTCTTCGTACCTCGCGGCGTTGCTGTTCCCGATGAGATCGCATCCGTGTGTCTCGCCAATGTGGATTTGGCTGCGATCGAGGCGCAGTGGGACCCTTTGGTGCACCTGACAGCCTCCGTGATGTCGGGACACGCCAGCGCTGTGGCAGCCCTAGCGCGATTCGGCTCGGCCGCACGGGGCGACCCTATCTATAACGCCGGCGTGCAGTTAGGCAAGCTGCTGCGCACCGCGTTCCTTGCCGACTACTTCGTCAATGCCGGGTTCCGGCGTGAGCTGTTACGCGTGCTTAATCGCGGCGAGGCGGTCAACTCGCTAAAGCGGGCGATCTATACAGGCCGAGTCGCCCCCACGCAGGCTAGGCGCGCCGACGAGATGCAGGCCGTCGCCGACGCGCTAAGCTTGCTGGCTAACATCGTGATGGCGTGGAATACCGGTCAGATGCAGACAGTGCTCGATCGGCAAGTGAAACGACGGCAGCCCGTGGCACCCGAGTCGTTCGGGCGAATCGCCCCAACACGGTTAGAGGGCATCAATCTCCGGGGCGTCTTCCGCTTCCCAGTTGAGCGCTACGTCGGACAACTACTGCCGTCACAAACTGCACCCAAAACAAGCGCTGCGGGCTGAAATCGAACTCGCAATGACGCCGTTTGTGGTTGATCGATGGCCAAACAGAAATCCTATATTAATCAATAGCTTACGAGGACACGTCCGCGCTGATGCTGGGCTTGCGAACCGTCGCAAATTGCACCGAAATCAAAGCTACCCCTCAAGGCGATCGCGGCCGACGCCGTGCAGTCGATCTGGCAGGCCGCCAACGAGGCCGCTAGCGGCGAGCTGGCCGCCTTGCGAGCGGAGGCGCGGCTACAGGCGAGCGAGGCGGAAGCACAGCGCGACCAGGCTCGCGCCGCGGTGGTGGTGGCCGAGCAGGAGACCGCCGCTGTTTAGGCCGAGCGCGACGCCGTCCAGCGTGCGCGCGCGGCGCTGCAAGGGGAACTGGACGCCGAGCGCCAGGCCCACGCGGCCGCGCAGGCGCGTCACGACGAGAGCAAGCGCCAGGTCGAGGCGCTGGAGCGGCAACTGGGCGAGATGCACGCGCAGTTCTCGGCGGACCTGGAGCGCACCCGCGAGCAGGTGGTGGTGGCACAGGAGCGCGCCAGCGCCACCGCGCGCCGCGCGCTGCGCGAAATCGACCAGGAGCGCACCTTGCGGCAGAAGGCCGAGCAGGCGGTCGCGGATCTGCGCACCGAGCTGGCGGCCATGCAGGCGAGGGCGCAAGACGCCGCCGTGGCCGCCGCAGAGGCGCGGGTGCGACTGCAAGCCGAATACGACACGCTCAGCCGGCAGCTGGCGCAGGCAGAGCAGGCGCTCGGACGAGGGCTGGCGGCACAAGACGGGCTGCGGGCCGAACTGGAAGCGGCGCTGCGGCAGGCCGAGCGCGCACAAGCCGAAGCCACCGCGTCGCGCCGCCTGGCAACGACCAGGCGCCAGGTGCCAGCGACCAAGACCAAATTGAAGTTCAAGGCAGGGCCGGCATGAGAGGCGTGGGCGGCAGTTGGATTTGTCCACCGCGCCACGGGATAAGCTTGTGGACAAATCGCGCGAGGACCAGACCCCCGGCGGGCTCCCCGGGTCTGATTAATATTTGAGCGGCGGGGTGACCACGTGGTCCACAATCCGCAAGCGAGCGGGTTGCTTTACACCAGCGATCCGCCGGAACACTGTTGAGGCTCAACGGTCTTTGAGACGACAACGCAGGATCCTGCCCCGCAGCTTCCTCAAATCTGTGCACCTAGAATGAAGTCGATCGAAATCGAGCGCGCCGAAGCGATTACCTGGATCCGCATCCAGATGGCTCAGCATGGGCTGAGCCTGGCCGACCTGCAGGCTGCCGGCTGCTTTGCCGAGCCGCCACCGGCGACGTTGCCTGGGGCGGTGCGCTACCGCAACGCGCACGGGCAGGGCTGGGACGGCCGCGGCGCCATGCCGGACTGGCTGCAGCGGGCGATCCACGCCGGGCAGACGGTGGAACATTTCCGCGTCGAGCGGACCCGGTGATGTGAAATCATGTACGAATGGCTACTCGATCGTCCCCACGCCGTGCAGCGGCGGATTACGGCGAAGGGCGCATCCTGCTTGCTGCCTGTGCGAGCAACCAATCCGCCTGGGAGCAGCCGGGTATCGCCCAGGCGCCGGTGACGCGCACCAAGTTCAAGCCCGGCCCGGCCTGAGGGCGGGAGGGATGGCGTTTGTCCAGCGCGCGAGGGGGCAAGCCGCGCGGGGGCCGAGTGCCGACGGCGCCAGCGGATTTGACTGCGGCCGCGTCCTCCCGCCGGCACTGATTCCCACCGCAGCCATCCCCGAAACAATGTACTGCGAGGACGTCGGCAAGTTTGGTGCCCAAGACGATGTGCGTCTCTTGGGCACCATCACCGGTGAACAGCGTGAGGCGCTAGAACGTGAGGCGGCTTGTCTTGGGCAGCTGATCTACGCACTTTGGGAATCAGTTTTGGCTGTTGTAAAGTGTAAAGCCAATTCAGTGACCCATAGGAAAAGCTTGCCAAGTTGGCTTAGGATCTTGCTCCCCCGAGGATTGATGCTCAGAAATGAAAAGCCCCGCGTTAGCGGGGCTCACTCAAAACAGACTAGCCCTTAGACGCGCGGCTGGCCGGGCAGTGGGGGCACGGTTTTGGGCCCTGCAAGTGCTGGCAGCTTGTCCAAGTACGGCATGCTGTTAGGATCCTTCTTCTTGAAATACTGGACGCCGTGTTTCGGGAGCCAAGTGGCGCGGAACCACCGTCGGAAGTCGATAAGAAAGTCCTCCGGATAGAGTTTGCACGGCATGGCCTTGCGGTGATCCAAGTACGTGTGCATGTACGTCGGCAAGGCATCCGTATCCACCCCCCGCTCCTCGCGCAGCCACTTGCAGAACAGCAAACCAACCGAGATATCGGGTACCCAGCCTTTCGGAATTTCGAAACCAATGTTGTGGAGTGGGCCGAAAAGATTCAAGCCGGTTTCCTGCAGGACGGAAAAGTAGCCTGGAGGAACCTGGCCATCATTCGCCAGGTATCGGGCAAGGTGGTTCGGTAGTTGTGCTGGGCCTGCGGGGGCGCCGTTGCCAGACATCCATTCATGCACCCATTCTGTCACCTGCACCGCGAAGTCTGCTGACAACCACTGTGCCAGGTGTAGCGCTACACGGGGGTGGACCCAAATGTTGCCCCGTCCATCGAGCGGCATCTCGACCAGCAGAGGGGGGGCTATCCCGATCTTTGCGGCAAGTGCGCGAAGGAAGTGGCCCGTGTTTTCCTCGCGCACGTAATGAAACCACTGCTTGCCCGCTACTTGGCACAACGCCGTTGCATTGATGTATCCGTCACCGGACCGCTGCTCAATCACTGAACCATTCACGTTTCGCTGAATCAGTACAAGTGAGTATTGGTGGTTTTCCATGTACACCCAGAAAGGGTGTGCGGATTCACTGTCGTAAATCTACAAACGAAGGTTGACAGCGAACGGTCGAACTACGACACTCCGCACATATTCAATATAACCCCCGGAAGCTGAAGGATTGGCGTCTCTAGGACTCCCGGGGAACTGGTACCAAGTAACAGAGCTGTCGACGTACTGTCGGTAGCTCTTTTTTCTTGATGTGAGTATTCTAAGCCACGCGGTCAGCACAGCCGCCCGGGCGCTAAGGCACCTCCGCCGTATTGACAAGCGTTTTTTTGATGCAAAAAATTGCTCGTTTTCAACGATGCGACCCGCGAAGCGTTGGCTGGCAAGGAAATGCCAATATTGAACGGCGTAGTGGCTTGCTAACTTATATTCGAATATACATATTGTAACGTTGTCAAAATACAACGATTTGTTGTGGTGAACGCGGTTTTTCCGCTTTAAAAGGATTCATGCTGGGACGTGTTTGCCGCAGGACTAGGACTGAAGTCGTTCTACAGGGACAGCGCCCGGTCGCTTGATCTTCCCCCGGTCTCGCGAGCGTGCCGGCTACGTACTTTGCTGCTCACGCGCTTCCCACGATACCTTCCAGGTTCAGCGCAAGCGCGTTTTCATCGAGTCACTCGCCGCTATCGAGGCAGGCAAATTAGAGCAGCCCTTCTTGCGGGTCGATCAGCAACCTCTTGAGTTCGGCCCTGCGCTTCTCAATAGGGCTGGCCGCGCAGATCGCGTCCTACACCGACGATTAGGTTGAAGATGCCGTAGGCCAACCAGGTCCGCACCCACGTAAGGCGGGCGTGCCGAATGCAGCCGGTCGAAGTCGCCGCTCCCGACATTGTTGAGTACGCACACTTAGCCATTCAGAATGGTCGGCCGGCAGTGCGGCTAAAGAAGCCACCACACTGGGGACTAGGTGGTAGCGTCGACACCACTCTTGGATTTCAGCCGCGCCCCGCCTGTGGCCGGCAGCAGGCGATATCGGATCACCGATCCGAGGGGCGCACTGAAGGCGCACGGCGATGACGTGCTAACGACAGCGCTTGCCGATGTTCGGAGCCAGGCCGCCGAGCCTAGGCGATTCTCGGTGCCTGAACTCATCGCTAGCGCAGCTGCAGGTGCTGCAGTCCCGTAAGTACAAAGAGGCGTTCGAACGCCTGCGGCGGGGGCACAACATCCAAAGCCTCGATATGCAGAGCAACGCCGATTCTCACGGCCACGCGGGCGATAGGAGAAGGGCACGCGCTACATAGAAGGGCAACCGGAAGGTGCGTAATGCTGGGGTTCAAGCCGCTTCGGCGTCCATGCTCTAGAAGATAGCGCATCAATGTGCAGACAGTATCACAATGGCGCAGCGCTTCGGAGGCTGCAAGAGGAAATCGGCAACGCGGGCGGGAGATGACTTAAGCGCTGTATAAGTAATTATTCTAGTAAATGATAGGTACGGCGATCATGTGGTGCAGATTTGACTTGATAGTATAATGATAGTTATTTATGCAGCACATACACTCAAGTTGCGCCCGGTTTCACCCTGGCGGAATGTTTCCACAATGGATCTCGCCGCTGCCTTTGCTATGATCTGGGGAGCCCGATTGCCGAGGAGACGTATGCGGATCCTGCGACTTGCTGCATTGGCGGCTGCCAGCGCGCTCGTAGTTCGCGCATGGGTGCGCTCCGGTAACGGGGCTGGCCAACGAAGAAAAATGACGGATCCAATCACTCGCAGATATTTCACTGGCGCCTCGAACGTCCACATGGACGAAGAGACAGAACGATTGCTACCGATCCCTCGGGACAGAGTGCCCTGGTTCGTGGGCGCCATTGATGGAAGTGAAATTTACGTTACGCTGGACAAGGAGGGTAATTCATTCTTCTTCAGCATAGAGCACGAGCTACTCGAGCAGCCGATGGAGCGGGTGTTGTGGCAGGATCCCGATACAGGCAACCTCTACCTGATGTGGAACCAGCTGTTCGAATTGCGGGCTGCGGCACAGCGCCACGGTCTGGGAACACGAAGCCTGGCCGTGGAGCTCCACGAGGTCGCGCGTTTTGGCGTGGCAGTCGTAGGATGCCAAGCAGCGGGGCCGGCCGGGGGACGTAACGGATACTATACTTGGCCGCTGTTGGGATTTGACGCGAAGTTGGCCGCCCAGGATACTGAGAGGCTTCCGGCGCACTTGTCGCATTGCTCCACCTTGAACGAGTTGTTCATGGAAGAGGGCGGGGACGAGCACTGGCGTCAGCACGGCCGGGCCATGGACGTCTACTTTGATCTTGAGCCCAACAGTGCATCGTGGGTTATACTGAAAACCTACATGGAAGTACGAGGCATCACATTATGACCACCAAGACCAAGCCAGCTGTGCCTCCTCCTCGGGCCCTGAAGGATGTGGCTGCGGTGCTGGCTCGCCATTCCGCAAAACGTGTCATCCAGGGAGACGATGCAGTATCGGCAGAGGTTGTCCGTGGCGGCGCCTCGCATCTCAAGACTGCGCGCCAGCGATTTCATGCCACCGTCACGGTAAGGCGCAAGGTCATAGCCGCCTGACACTGGATCACATATGTAAGCCGCCTTCGGGCGGCTTTTCTTTTGGCGCTTTCACAACGCCCGTGGGCGATATGCAAAATTTCGATCCCGACAAGCTCAAGGAAAACGCGGTAACCTCGATTCGTCTGGGGATCGAGGACTTCGAGAGAGCACGGGCCCCTGCCGATCAAGGCGGAGATCCGGCGCGCGCCCTCTCCGCGGCACGCAACCTTTTCTCGGGCGTGCTGCTCCTCTTCAAGTTCAAGATCGCCAGCTGCGTGGACGATCCGGACGACGCCCTCCAGCTAATCTTCGATATGGCTGAAGCTCTCCCGCATCCCGATAACGCCGGCGGCGTAGAATGGCGCCCCGGCAAGCTCCGCAAGACAACCATCGACGTCGCAACGATCCGCAAGCGCTTCGAGACGTTCAACATCGATGTCGACTGGACGGCGATCGACAAGCTACAGACTTGTCGAAACCATTTGGAACACCTTCACCCGGCGAACTCCCTCGGAGAAATCGCTGAATTCGTCGCAGAGCTTTTTCCCGTGCTCGGCGACTTCATCGAGCAGCAGCTCGATACTCAGCCCGCAGACCTGTTGGGAACCGCATGGCCCATCATGCTAAGGCATCACGCTTTTTTTCTGGAGGCCGCTGCAGAATGTGAGAAACAGTGGCAAGGCGCTGATGTCCCGGAAGGTATGCAGACATGGCGTAAGGCGTGCAAATGCGAAGATTGTGGCTCGACGCTGCTACGGCCACACCCGGACGACATGGATGAAGGGAAATCTGTAGACCACGACAATGAGACCTTCCGCTACCAATGTTTCTCCTGCGGACATGTGGACATGATTGGTCCGCTGATGATCGACGCACTGGACACGGAGTACATGCCCTACATCCACTACAAGGATGGCGGGGAGCCTACAGTGGAGACTTGCTATCACTGTGGCAGCGACACCTACGTCGTAGCTGACCAGAAATGCCATTGGTGTGGGGCGGAGTTGGACTATACAAAGTGCAATGTCTGTGAAGACCGCCTTGGCCAGGATGACCAGGACAACGACGGCTTGTGTGGATATCACGCTCACCAGTTCGCGAAAGACGACTGAGCAGTACGGCTAGACCGCCACTGCGGCACTATGGCTGCAGAGCTGCACCTCGATTGCTCGGGCCGGAAGACCGAGACAATTCGTATCTCGACGTCGGTTGGAACCCTTATGGATTCTCCGATCGGTAGTGGCGCCCGTAGGGGACCGATGAAAAGGCCGCTCAGTTCAGTGCGGTCCCTTTTCATCAGGCTCGCCGACCTGGGCAGCTCTGTGGCGCAGGCGCAAGTGAGCTCGCACCGCATGCAGAGAGCAGATGCCGGTGCCGCACGCTGAAATGCCCACCGATGCTCTGATTTCCACGGGGACCTGATCCGCGGGGAACAGCGAGAATCCCCAACGCGCAGAGTAGGCCGGGGCCGTGGTGGACAACAGGTATCATCCCTGAATTATCGTGAATGGGGAATCTTCACCCAACGAGCGCACACATAAGAGCATCAAATGAGAGTCGCCACGCTGAAGATTGAGAACTTTCGCGGAGTCCGCGCTGGCTTTGTACGTTTCGGAAAGCACCCAGTTCTTGTCGGAGACAACAACACCGGTAAGACGACACTGATCGAAGCACTTACACTTCTCTTGGGGCGAGACCGACTGCTCCGGGAACTAACTGAACACGACTTTTACGGGTCGTGTCCCCAGGCGGCTGATCGCATCAAGCTCGTTGCCACCATCACCGATTTTCCGAATGACAATCCTGAACAAAGTAGTCAATGGTTTCGGGAGGGCCGAGCGGTCGTCAAATGGCTGGACGAAACCACGGGTGCAGTACATCCGCATCGGGATAACCAAGCCTGGAAGTTGTGCTGCCAGATCGCTGTCCAAGCCAGATTTGACCATGAATCACTGGCCGTGGAAATGCTCCGGTATTTTCACGACCACGACGAGCCTGTCGACCCATTCGCAGAAGACACGGCAGCAATCGTACCGGGAAAGCTCATTCAAGAGCTGAGCTTCTACCTCGTTCGAGCAAGTCGCACGTGGGACAGAGTCTTCTCGTGGGGCAATGAGTTGTTCAAGCGTACTGTTCTTGCGGCGGCCGCACAGCCTGCCGCTGCGCTCCTGGCTGAACGCGACCGCCTGCGAGCGCCGGACCAGCCAATCGATGCCGACCCAGGCATCGAGCCGTTGATTCAGAACCTCAATAAAGAACTAGCCCTTTCCTTTCCAAACGCGCCACAAGTGCAACTTCGGCTGACTGGGACTGACAGCCGCTCTGTCATGGAAGCCGTGTCGGCCCATTTTGCAGGGGCAGACGGGCTTAGCATTCCCGCCGCGAGGCAGGGCAGTGGGCTGGTTTCGATGCAAGGCCTGCTCCTGCTACTTGAGCTGGGGCGCGCCCGCGCTGCCGGAGGTGGCGAGTTCCTGATGGCTTTGGAAGAGCCAGAAGTTCATCTGCCTCCATCGGCGCAGCAGCGATTGGTCCAGCGTGTTCAGGCGCTTTCGACCCAGACGTTTGTGACAACGCATTCGCCGCTGGTCGCAAGCATGGCGGCCCCTACCTCCGTGCTCATCTTGAAAAAGCACGATGGGGTCCTATCCGCTGAACCGTTTCTTGAAGCGCCTCTCCCGGCTGCGGCTCAAAACTGGCAGCGTAAATTCTTCCAGCACAGCCGGGTTGATATCCTGAGCGCGCTGATGCAGCCGTCTCTGCTCGTCCCAGAAGGAAGAGCCGACTTTCAATTGCTTCGATGTATCTTGAGGCCGCTCATGATGACCGCTGGCTGGGTCGATTCAATGAGCCGCCCCTTCGGCATTGAGGTCGGGGTTGTTCCAACCGAAGACGCCAAGGTGGTCGAAACCCATCAGTTGATGGCCAGGCTGCACAGGCAGGTGTGCTGCCTTGTTGATGGTGACGGAGAGGGGCAACTCTACGTTGAGCGTCTGATGGCCACTCCAACCCCTCCGGCAGCGGTCATCCGTTGGAATGATGGGGCCATGATTGAGGATGCGGTTGGCTGGATTTTGGCTGTGGACGAGGCGGCAGCCATCGCTAAGCTCACTGAGCTATCCCAGGTTCCACCCATGTCTGCTGCGGACGTCGTGGCCTACCTCAAGGCAAAGAAGATGGATATCATTGCCTACGAGGTTGTCGCGGAGGCGATCGCCACTACGCCAGCCTGTCGAGAGCGCGCTGCGGACCTACTCAGCGGGCTTGCGTGCGCTTGCGCTGGGTCCATTGCGACACGACGCTTCATCCGCGACGCCGATGGCGTGTGGGTGTTTCACCCGTGACGGTTCGGGCGTTCACCGGAGGTGCCGGCTGTGGCAAGACGCATCAATTGATGCAGTCACTGATCGACCACTTGGAGGCAACGCCTCTGAAGGACGGGCAAAAAGTCTTGGCGTTGACTTTCATGCATGGCTCCCGCCGACGCCTTGAAGCGAGGCTGGGGCAACTACGAGCCCTGAGGGGACGAACAGATTGCTCCACTATCGACAGCTTTGCGTGGCGCTTGGTTCGGAGGTGGTCGTCTCTTGCTGCTACGCTCGGATTTGCTGACATTGAACCAGATCAGTACGAACGGGTGTGCGATGCGGCTGGCGCGCTTTTGCAGATCAAAAGCGTTTGCGGCTGGGTGGCAGCCACCTTCCCCGTCCTCTTGGTGGATGAGGCGCAAGACATGAACGCAAACCGGCTTCGTCTTGTAGAAGGATTGGCCAGCAGACTGGAGGTATTTGCTGCCGCCGATGAATTTCAATGCCTCAACGAGGATCTGCACCCGAACCCCGCTTGCGCATGGCTCGCTCAGGTGTGTCATGCGGAAGAGCTCATTCAACCGCGACGCACAAACATAGCGGAGTTACTTGATGCTGCCGCTGCTATTCGCAAAGGTGAACCCCCAAAGTCGGGGAAAGCATTCATGGTCGCTTTGACTTCGAAGCCGCCACTCGCGGGTGCATGGCTCAATGGGAATCTTTGCTGGTATGGTGGAGGCAAGAGCGTCGCCGTGATCACGCCTACACTGGGCGCATTTGCGCAGGCGACGGTGACATGGGCCGCTCAGAACAAAACGAAAAAAGGATCGGGTCCGTACTCAATTCTGTGGGAGGAGTCGGAGGTAAAGGCTGCCACCAGATTCCTTCAAAAGATCGCTCTTCAGGACACGAACGATATTCCTTCGGTGATCGCTCTCCTCACCGCTGCCGGCGATTTCCGAGCTACGCACGACGTTGCTGATTGGATGGACACGCAAAGACGAACTCGTGCCAAGACTACATTTACCAAAGAGGAGATTGAAAAGGCCATCGAGCAGGGATTTGCGCAGCGACGCCGAGCACGGAAAGGTGAAGGAAGCGGTTGGAGGGGCATGACGGTTCATGGCGCAAAGAACCGCGAGTTCGACAACGTTATCGTGCTATGGCCAGCGGCCATTGGAGGTAGCGACGATCAAAAGCGTCGGCTCCTCTATAACGCGGTCACCCGCGCCAAAGAACGCTGCCTTGTACTCGTGCAGGCTAAGGCCAACCTTAGCCAAGCTCCATTTGCATGAACTTCTGACCGTTCGAATGTCGGACTCAACTTCGCACACCGACTGCGTTGCCCGCGTTGGATCACTGCCAATGTCGATCGACAGTACGTGGTGCAGCTAGCTGACAATGTCCGTAAAGCCGCATGAAGCGGACGTTGGCGCATCGTGGGTGAGTCCCCTGGCTGGGAACGGCCGACCACTGTCCCCGTGCCTAGCCGTTGGGGACGTTGGTTTGCATAATTTTGTTCCCGCTCGCGCTGATCGCCCGTCAGCTAGCCGTTTCCAAGGCGATGGGAACAATTTTGCTTCAACTAATTTTGCAGAAAATTGTTCCGCCGGTCGACGGTTGAAGTAATTTTGTTCCTTTCCCAACGGATCGGGCAGTCGCCTGCCTGGACGCAGGGGACGGCGCTTGGGATCCCGAGGACAACACTCGGCGTGCGACAAGGGGTGATCGTGCTTTCCGTGCAAATTGATACGCTGGGATGCGAAACTTCCTATGCCATCAAGAGGGCTGGCCGGGATTCGCAAATATGTGAAGCTTAAGATATTTGCGAATCCCGGCCGACCCTCGGATAAGCCTGTGGACAAGCCGCGCGGGGGCCGAGTGCCGGCGGTGTCAGCCGATTTGATTAAACTCTAAGCAACGTGGGCAGCCAAGTCCTCCCGCGGGCACTGATTCTCACCGCAACCGTCACCGAGAACAACCCCTGAAGTTCAACGCTCCCTGGCATCACGCGGGATCCGGTGTCGTCCCAAATCATTTCACCTTCACCATGTCGATCGAAATCGAGCGCGCGCAAGCGATCACCTGGGTTCGCATCCAGATGGCCCAGCACGGCCTGAGCCTGGCCGACCTGCAGGCCGCCGGCCGCTTTGCCGAGCCGCCGGCGCTACTGCCGGGGGCGGCGCGCTACCGCAACGCGCAGGGGCAGGGCTGGGACGGCAGCGGCGCTATGCCGGACTGGTTGCAGCGGGCCGTCAATTCGGGCCAGTAGGTGGAGCATTTCCGGTTGGGCGCGTCGTGGTCCCGCGTGCGTCTGCCCCGCGCCGTCGCGTTGCTCTGGCATCTTTCCGGCGAGGAACGGCCGGCGCGCCTAGAAGCGGTCACGCAGCACCGGGATCAGCACGCTGCTATCCTGCGTGATGGCGACCTCGCAGTTGGGGCCCCCGTCGTCCACGCGGATGTGCACCGAGCCCGCCCCCACCACGGTGAACTCGCCCGCCCCGGTGATCACCTTCTTTTCACCGAGGGGCGTGCCGCCGGTAAAGATGCCCATGCCGACCTGCACACGCCGCCCCGGCGGCGTTACGCACCGGTAAGTCGCGGTCACGTACAAGTAGTCCTCGAACCACGTCCACGACTGGTCCACACGCTTGCGGATGATGGGGGTGCCCATGGCGGTCTCCGGATCGATGGCGCGCTGGCGCCTCAGTACTGCGGACGCAGCACCAGCGTGCGCGAGTTGGGATCGAACTGGATATCCAGCGGGCCGAACGGCTTGGCCGAATTGAAGACGCGGCGCTCGCCGTTGGCAAAGTCCACCGTGAGCTTGAAGCCCCGGAAGCCGAGCGGCAGGCCGACGGCCGTGTCTCGGCTCCATGGAATCGTGCCGCTTGCGCTGAACTGCTCAGGTGTCGGCTTGGTGTAGCGCAGGCGCACCTTGAGACTCGTCACCAGCGTGTGCTGGCGCGGGGCGGTCACTGGCGACAGTGCGCGCAGGCAGATTTTCTCGGCACTCTTGAACGAGATCTCGGCAACCGGATTTGGGCCAGCGTCGGTCCTCGCCGGGAATTCGACCAATCCTCCGCCATTCCCGAACACCCCGCCGAAAAACCCACCGCCGCCGCCAAAGAACCTTTCGGTCCGTGCCGGCGTGAAAATGGAGTTCTTCGGCGGGTCGTTGAATGTAGTATATCCCGGATCAAAGCGGGTCCCGGGGGCGGGTCCACGCAGATCACAGTGTTTCTCGGATTAACCGGCCACGTGTTCTGCACGAGGTCCGTGACTACATAGGGATCCTTGGCGGACGGATATTCCGTTTCGACGGTGTACTGGCCGACGGTCTCGCCCAGCGGCCGCACCAGCAGCTTGAACTCCACCGGCGCGGGCGGCTGGTGCCACGGCAGCCAGCTCCAGAAGGAACTGTCGATCGGTTGCGCGCGGAAGCCCACCTGCACGAAACCGTTCGCGTCGGGCGTCAGGGCGGAGCGATCCACCAGAAAGCTGGCGTCATTTGATTCGGCCTGTGCGGGGGCGTATTCGACGCCATTGACCTGCAGGCGATTGTTCGGGTGCCCGAGATGCTGACCGCGTACGCTCACCTGCAAGGGCGAGGAAAGATCCGGGCGGTAGAGTGTCGGGTCGAAGTCCAGTAGCAGCGGATAGCGCGGGGCGCGTGTGATGCTGATCAGCGTGTTGCTGGCGCGCTGTTCGGCCTGCGACAGAGTGTTGGCCACGCCGTCGAGCGATTTCTGCACTTCGAGCAGCTGGTTGTGGACGTCATAAAGGGCCTTCGCGCGCTCGCTGCCCACCTTGTCGACGGTTTCGTCGAGCATGTCGCTATAGGCGAAGCGCGCCGACTGGAGTGTGGCCAGCATGCGCTGCATGATCTTGAGCGTCTGGGCATCGACGGTCTGGCCAAACTGCTCGATCAAGGCCCGCAATGCGGATTCCATTCTGTCGATGTTGTCGTTGATCGAGTCTCCCGGATAGATCAGGCTGCCAAGCGAAGGAAGCGCGACGGCGGGTGACGCGAAGGCCGTCAGTAAGCCAGCGGTCAACGCGAGCATGGCGAGGTGTCGGCACATAACAGGTTCCCGAGGCGAGGCGACGATGCCAAGTTTGGACAGGCCCCTGTCACGGTCCACGGGCGGTAAGACGTTGCCCAGGGGGACGGGCAGGGGGTATCCGAGATGCTCTCACACAGAATGTAGGGGTGGCGCCCCTCCCCACTTCTTGGGGGTAACCGAGGCCGTACTGCTGCATGCCTCGTACACCGGCGCCAGCAGCAAGACAGTAATGGCTTCGGAGTTCGCAGTCACGCAACGCCGGTAGTCTGCGCCATACATCTCACTACGTTGAGCCGCTACAGATGCTACAGATAGAGGGATGGCCGACCCTCAAGATCCGCGTTACCATCGATACCAGCCCGGGCTGGCCGCACCGCGTGGAGGTCGCTGAATGTCTAAGACCTGCTTAAGGAGATCGCGTGGGAGGTTTTGGCCACTGGCGGCCTGATCGTGAGATCCCACCCCGACGGCTCGGGGTATGTCGATGTTCCAAAAAGTCGATGTTGTTTGCCGGCGGGAAGAGCTTGCTGGACCGGTAGCTGGCTTGCGGTAGATCCGTGAAGGCATAATGCTCCGATCGCACCACGAGCCTGCCGATAGTCCATGATGGAAAGCCCAACCTGGGCGCAATTCTGCGCCCCGATTCTGTCCCAAAGCGCGCGCCGCATGACAGACAGCATGTCGAGCACGACCTCCACAGTTCTGCCCTATTGGCTTGAGGTCGTGAAGGCGCTCGCTCCGCTGTTTTCTGCGGTTGCAACCCTCATAATTGGCTGCATCGCAGGTTACATTGCCTGGCGACAATGGGAAACCAACAGGAACAAGCTGAAGCTGGACCTGTTCGATCATCGGCTAGCCGTGTATGAGACTGCCGGCAATCTGATCGGTCACGTAGTCACTCAGCGGAAGCCGACTGACGAAGCAATGTTCAAGTTTCTGGATGACACGCGAACTACAGCCTGGCTCTTCGACGAAGATTTTGCACAGTATTTGGAGTTGCTGTACAGGAAGGCATCTGTTCTCGCTTCCCTTATGGAGCCAAGTGAACTCTTGTACGAGCCACAGGAGGTGAAGGCTCAGCATAGAGAAGAAAGAAAGCAACTACGGCAATGGTTCATTGCTCAAGGCGACGAGTTGAAGCGCAGAGCGATGCCATTCCTAGCGATTTCCCATTGAATAGATCACCCATGTCAGATGCAATTATGCGCTGCCGGGATTTTCACTCACAAGGTGCCAATGATGAGGTCGAATGGTGAAGATAATCCCCGAATTGCTATCCTGCGGCGGGACGTTGAGCAAACGGTGCTTAAGCCATTCCGTTCCCACGGTTGGGAGGCAGACATAGTTCAGGAGCATGACTATCAATCGAGTCTAGAACTTACCGCATCAAAGAAGGGGCGCAACGTTCGAATTGCCGTACTTTACAGCAGTGCATCGGATAACACGCACTACAAGAATCTTGAGGAGCGAGTCGAGCATATATTCTTCCACGGCCAACCCTATATGGTCGAGAGCTTCGCGCACGGCGTAAAAGTGCCTGTGGAACCATTGGGAGACTTTTTCCCTCTGCTGGTTGCCTTGAACAAGCAGGTCGAGCCCGATCGCTCGCCATCTGCAACAGACAGGCCGAAGTTGGCAGTTAGGCGCATCACTGACGAAAACCCTATCGAAGGCATCTTGGCTCGTCTGCAGCAGTTCACCAGTGTTAATCTCGCGAGCAAACTCGTGCAACGGCGTGCTGCTCACGTCGGTATCGTCTTGCAGCCGGAGAAGGTGGAGAGCAAAGCGGCCGGTATTGCGTACTCAATGAGGAACGCCATCGACTACGTAGCAATTTCACCGGCAGAAAAGCTGAACAAGCGAATTCTCGGTCTTTATTATGGTTGTCTCGCATTTGCATTTGCTGAGATGCTTGCTTCTCCTGAGGGCCCTGCGGATCTGGACGAAGTCGAGGGAATGACCAAGCAAGGGCACGGCTTGTATGCCCTGGCCAACTCGGGTGGTGGTTTTGCTGATTTGCGCGTGGGTGTGCTTGCTACAGGCTTCTTGCCTCAGTGGCTTGCGTTTTTGGGGCAAGACACAACCTTCCCGAAAAAGAAGCCGAGAAGCATGAGTGATCTGGAAAGCTTGCCTCCAGGAATGCAGTGCACACTGCAGGAACTGTTTTCGTCTATGCCTGAAATCGACGACCTTTTCTCGGAGGTCTTTGGTAGTGCGCCAAGCTGGATTATTCCTGTTCTTGACACAAGTTCAAACGGGTTTGGTTCTAGGAGTGGAACTACGAAGAGCGCTGAAAGCACATATGCGTTATTGCTTGACCGATCCGGCTTGGTCGAAATCGACCGAATCCATGCTGCGGGTTGGCCGCTGGCTGAGATACAGCGCGTTGTGGCAGAGGACGGGAAGGGGAGTGCCTTCCGTGCACGAGTCGATCACGTTGGACATGATCTTTGGTGGAGCGTGATGCCGACGCACGCATCGCCGTTTCGTCACAGCACGACACTGCTTCTCCCAGCCGTAGGCGGAATGCGTGAGTACCGAACTATCGCTGTGACGACACTCTATGCACTGTCGATCCTAGTCCGTTATATGCCAAGCGCATGGCGACGAATTGAAGGTGGGGACGAGGACCAATATCTTGCACTGGTCAAGGCATCCTTAAGTGTTTGGGAGCGGGTTTTGCCAGAGCAGTTTCTACAGAGCATTGCCGGAGAGATTGTTCATACAGCGCAGCCTGGCAGTTGGCTGGGCTAGCTGTCGTCATAACGTGCGTCGTCGCGTGGCCTGTCTTGATGAGCTGCCCAGGACGGGAATCGAGCCTCGCAGAGCGTGTGTTCGACAGGCAGAAGCTCAGCGTTTGAGCCAAGGGCCAACACCCAGATGGCTTGAACCGCCTCAATTCCAGCCAGAGCTGAATTGCTAAAAGGTCCGCGTCGCTGAGTATCTTGGTGAAGCGCTTCCGCGAGTCCGCGCTGATTCGACCAAATTTATTGCCGAACTTGCGAACAAATTCGGCCGCCGTCGACTAGATGAGGATCGGACCTGCAGCCAACTCACGTACAAGTTGAATTGTCCGGAACGATTCCCCGAGGAAGCCAAACTTCCGCGCAAAGAGCGAAGCTAATCGAGTGTCTGCCGTCGCAAAGAAAATTTGCCGATTCGAGTTCACGGCCAAATCGCGCAAGTAGTCGAGGAATGACAGTGCGTTCAAATCGTCGATATGTGCAATCGGGTCGTCAATCAAAATGACCGGCGGCGCCGTGGTCGCGCTGCGATTCATCGCCAAGAACACGGACAGCGCAAAAGCTGCACGCTGCCCGGTGCTTACCTGCTCAAGCGTACGTCTCTCGTGTGAGGCGGATGTTTGGAGGAACACATCTCCCCGCCCAACATATTCGTACTCGTTCGGAGCATGGATGCGACTGAAAATCTCATTTATCTGAGAACTGATGGCGTCCAACGATTCTTGCGTTGCGCGCTCAAGTGAGCATTCCGTGCGGAGCAGTTCCAAAGTTTCTTTGGCGGCCTGATAGTTTTCCGCGTGTTCCGAAGCTCGTGTCAACTGTCCACTTAGTTGCTCAACCCGCTTGACGAGCGTGGAAATGCTCTCCGACGCCGTGCTTTCAATGTTGGCGGCCTGCATCGCCTCCGAATGGATTCGAGCGGCGCCAACCATCCCCCCGCTCAATTCAGCAAGGGGTATGCCGCCGTCAATATCCATGAGCCCTTGCAAAGCGCCAATTCGACTCTGAACCGATGCGATTTCGCCTTGCATGATCACCAGAGACTGCATGCCAGCGTTCTCTTGCGCTCGCGTCATCCAACCTTCCACGGTGGCTGTAGTGCTGATTTCTGCAAGCTGTCTTGAAAGGTGGTTGATCGATTCGAGATTCTGAGCTTCAAGTTTCCGAGCTGCAGCTGCAGCTTCAAGAAGCTTGCCGCGTGCTTCACCAATAGCTCCCGCATCGAGCTCCGATTCTGGCGAGAGCAGCATCGTGGATAGCGCGTTCCGAAGGAGGTCGTGCTCGTTCGTGGTCATACCGGAATTGGCGAGCTGCTCCCAGTCCTTGTTGGCTGCGACAAGTTCAGAGTCGGCCTGCGCTAGCCCGGCTTTCAGTTCTACCAGTCGAGTGGGAATCGCTGCGCAGACCGCGTCTGGTGCTAGGTCGATGGCCTCCGCAATCCTCTGCAGAAACTGGAAGAAACGGACCCAGCCTTGAAGATGTTCGAGATTTTTCCGAGCCTCGGCAAGTTGGGCAATAACCTCTGTGAGTTCGTTTGATTGTCCAAGCGTGTCGGTGATTTGGTCGACGAGAGCATCCAATTCCTGAGGCGAATACTTGGCCCGGCAGATGGGGCAATCATCTTTCGGATGGCCGGCGTCGAAGGAAGCCTGCGCCGCTGCTCGCAGTTGGCGTGCCGCTTGCGCGCGCGCAGACGCTGCCTTTCCAAAGTTGGCGGCCAGCCTCTCCAAATTGGTCACCTGGGTAGTGGCGCTCTGAACTTCCACGTTCGCACCACGAAGGGCGGATTCCAGCGACACGGCTCCGTACTCTTCAGGCACCTCGGGAATTTCGCCATTCGCGTACACGCCGAGTTGGCCCAGTGCGGTATCGGCCACTGCTTTCGCGTTCGTGACACGGGCATGGGCGACGGAGAAGCCGCTATTCACGTAAGTAAGCCAACGGTCCATGGTTTGAGAGGCACGCTCACTGGCGATTGCCTGCTCAGCAAGCCGCTTCATCTCCTCTGCATACCTTTCTCGCTCAGTTTCGAGCGGACGAGCCTTGGCAAGTGCCAAGTCAAGTTCCCGGCCGCGCGCCGTAATTGCGTCTAGAGACACTGCGGCTGAACCGGCTGCGAGCACCGTTTGAAGATGGCCGAGCGCTTCCTGGAGGCCCTTTGCTTCTTCCGCTGTAGCGAGAGGCGTTGTAGCTCTGGGGGCCTTCCACCGAAGCCTATCCAAGGCGGCGCGGAACGCCTCTGTGAGAGCTTTGCCGTTGGAGGGCCGACTCTGCAAGTCCTTGAGCTCCTTCTGAGCAGCCTCGAGCTTCTGCCGACTCTCGTCGACTCTCATTGTTGCCCGCACATGGGCGGTTTCGACCTCGGGCGAAATCTTGCCGAGATAGTCCCAAATCGTCGAGGCATCCGCACCGACGAGCAGGCGACTCAAATCATCCGGAATCTCCGACGGTTCGAGTTCCGTCGAGAGTCTGAACGCCGCGTCGGTGTCGAGAAAGTTGTATCGGGTGAATGCACCCAGAATCGACTTCGCGAATCGTTCGTCCCGGTTGTACCAACTGAAGCAGCGCGCCCTGATGCGCGCGGACTCCGTGGAGGCGGACAGTGGCACGATGTTGCCGACCAACGAGCCAGCAATCTTCGGTGTTACTGCATTTCCCTGCCTGCGGTTTTGCCCGCAGTAGAAGTATTCGACGGCCTCAAGCAGAGATGTCTTGCCAGTGCCGTTGGGTCCAACGATGAGGGTGACCTGGCCGAAGGTGTACGACTTACCGTCGTGGACTGGGCGGAACCTATCAATCGAAATGGACGCAAGCCACTTCTGGGCGAGCGGCTTGTCGGCTGGATTGAGCGCCAGGGTCCTGTCGGCAACGGGCACGCGCTTGGCGGACCGAGTGCCAATGCGCTCAACGACGTCCTTCCGCGTGGGACGGTCGAGCAGTTCATCCAGGTCGGCGGTGGCGAGGCGCTTCTCCCATTCGGCAACGACGTTGAAGTCCTTGCCTGCGGTGCTTGGTGTGAAGTGCTGGGCTGCGCTCAGCAAAGCTTCGAGTTCTTCTTCGGAGACGACGCGCTTGCGGGCGTATTCCTTGTCCGACTCAATCGCTGCCTTCGCTCTCTCGAAGCCGTCATGGCTCAGCGACTTCGGGCCGGCAACGATGTAGAGGTACTTGTTCCATCGCAGGTCACCAGGCGTGCCGAAGAAGTCGTCGCCCAGAATGCGCTCCTGGAAGTCATGAAGCTCGCCGGCGCGGCCAACCACGTTGTCGGCAAGGTCGACGTACGCAATGGCGTAGCACTTGCCGTCGTGACGGCGCTCGGCGCGTACCACTGCCTCCTCCACGTCCTTCACCTCTCCCAGAAGTTCCACGACCTTCTGGCGAGCCGATTGAAGTTCTTCCATTTAGAGCCCCTCGGTGATAGACGTGGCGCTGCCACCGTCATGTGTGATGTCTGTGAGTTGCGGGATTTTCGCGAACTCTGGCTGGCCGTCAATCGTGTGATAGCAAACCGCGATGCGGTGCTTGTGATTGTCGTTGTTCTCGAGTCGCAGAAGCTCGAACGCCGCATCGCTCACGTTGCGCACGGTGTCAGGGTTCGGGTCCATGCCCAGGTACGCCACGAACGCGGGCTGCGAACCGTCCTTGAACACGTTGGTGTGAGGGGAGTCAGCCTGCCACATGACTCGCGCGCCACCGCCGGCGAGGTCGAGAATCTGACGCGGCAGCTTCTGCGTGCTGAGGATGGCGTTGAGCGCAGCAACGCTCTTCACTCGACTTTCTCGCGCGTTTCGCGCCGGGACGTCGCGGTCGAGGCAGAGGGTTGCGCGACGCACGATTTCGTCCTCGCCCAATTTGCATGCGTCCAGCTCACCAGCCTTGAACCAGTTTACCTTGCTCTTCGCGAGGCCACAGGACAGTGCGATGGCTCGCTCCACCTGCAGTCGGCTTTCCACGGACTTCAGGCTCGCGAAGGCCGTTTCAACGTGAGGCGTGAGCGCGAAGAGTTTGGAGAGGCCTGGGTCCGGACATTTGGCGTCGGACGTCCATTCCTGATGCTCCTCGTCCCAAGTGTACCGGTAATCCACCTTCGGTCCGAGATGGTTGTCGTGCACATAGGAGCCAACCTGAGCGACCTTCGCGACCGTCAGTTCGAACGCCGCCGCGCTGAAGTGAAAGTGGAGCACGTGGCGGTGCTTGATGTGCCTTGAGTAGTAGAGGCCAAGCCGCTCGTTGTTCTCGACCTCGTCATCATTGGATGAGCAGCGATGGTCGGAGATGTACCATGCCGAGCCGCTCTCGTTCTTCCACGTTTCATGCTTCCCGCCAGGTGCGTCGTACTGAACCATGTTCTCAGCCCAGTTGAGGCAGACGATGTCGCAGTTGTTCAGGTCCTTGTTCTTGCTGAAGGTGTCGATGCGGTATCGCAGGTAGTCGGTGTGCCTCGGCTTTGGATTCAGCTGAATGTGGATGAGCGTCGCGAAGCGTGCCAACTTGCTGCGGACCTTCTCGTCGGCCGAGACGTTGAACGCGTCGGAGCAGATGATGGTCGAGAGAGCGAGCTCGTCGCCTGCGCCCTTGAACTGGTAGATGACACTTCCACAGCGGAGGTTCTTGTTCTCGAAGAAGTGCGGGTCGCGCGACGAAATCGTCTTGAACTGCAGGAGGACGACCCGGCGGTTGTCGCCACCGTTGTCCTTGGTGACAAAGCAGTACGCCACCGGGTCGTAGTAGATGCCTTGGACGGCAGCGGCCGTGTCCTTCTCGAAGACGACATCGCAATACCCTGCGCAGTCCGCTTCGAATTTCTCGAGTTGCACCGGGGTCATGCTTTCGCAGCCCAATACCCATAGGGCTCCAACGGCCGGGAAAGTGGCTCCCTGAACACACTTCAGGAGCGTCTCGATGGGGAGGTAGTACTCCGGCGTGACGACGAGATGATGTCCCTTCGCAGTAGCCAGCTCAAGGAACTTCGTCGCCTGCGTGTCGGCGAAGGCGAGGTCGAGCGGACCAATGCGAGTGTTGTCGGCCAATATTGGGCCGGCAGGCTGGAGCAAGATCGCGCGATACGACTGGTCGTTCGGGTTCAGCGCATCAAGCGATGGATTCGTGAGTGAGCGAGCCTGAAGCACGCCTTCCACGTCACGGATGGAAATAGTCACAAGGCCTCCCTACAGCGCCTATCGCCTTCTTTTTTGTTGGCCGCATCATACCAGTCAGTTGCTGATTGGGAGGCGAGAAGGCCCGGCCATTGAGGCCGTCGCGCACACAAAGCGTCCCGGCCACCCCAAACCGAACTTCGGTGAACTTCCGCTTTCTGGCCGTGCCTGCGCGCCGACGCGCGCTCTCCAGCGCGCCAGCCAAGGGTGCCCATTGGGGTCGGGAACAAAATTCTGCAAAAACCGGGAACAAATTTATGCAAACCGACGGGAGGACTCCATCTCCCCCGGGCAAGCCGGGTCATTTGACATAACGCCCGGTCTCGGACACAACAAACAACACGCACATGTGGCGTCGAACGTGAGCCGCAAATCTTGAAAAGCGGCGCACTATGTGAGCCGAATATGGCAAAATGCGGCTCATGAGTACGAATTCTTCCTGGATCTGGCGCCGCGCAGAATGGCCTGACTTCATTTATGACGCGCAGATGATCGCGCCTGACTTGGCGGAGGCCTACCGGATGCACGGTGTCGTCGAAGGCAAGGCCATGGCCATTGGCCTTGGAAGTACCAGCCAGGTCGCGCTGGATGCGCTATCCGATGAGGTGGTGGCCACGGCCGCCATTGAAGGGGAGCGCCTGTCGCTCGATGTTGTCCGGTCGTCAGTGATGAGGCGGCTTGGCTTGGCGACGTCGGGGCCCACCGACCGCCATGTCGATGGTCTGGTTGGGGTCATCAGCGATGCCACAACAGCGTTTGATCTGCCCCTGGATAAGGACCGCTTGTACCGCTGGCAATCTGCGCTATTCCCTGGCGGCACGTCCGGCATCCACCGAATCGCCGTCGGCCGATACCGCGACCATGATGATCCGATGCAAATCGTAAGCGGTCCGCCAGGCCGTGAGGTGGTGCATTACGAGGCACCCCCATCAAAGGACGTGCCAGCGCAGATGACGCGCTTCCTCGCGTGGTTTGCTGAATCCTCGCCTGCGCAGGCCTCGCCGTTGACGTCGGACAGTAAGCTGATCGATGGCTTCGCTCGGGCTGCTATTGCGCACCTATGGTTCGAGAGCATTCACCCGTTTGAGGACGGCAACGGCCGTATTGGGAGGGCCATCGTTGATATGGCCATGGCACAGCATCTGCGACAACCGGTGCGCTTCTACAGTCTTTCGCGGCAGCTACTGACCTCGCGCTCGGCGTATTACGACGCCCTCAATCAAGCTCAACGTGGTGACGCCGACGTGACATCGTGGGTGCAGTGGTTTGCGCGCCAATGCACGGTGGCATGTCATGCCGCGAGCCAAGTCATCGACCAAGCGATCGAGAAGAGGCGCTTTTGGGAGACGTATGAGGGCAGCGGGATTCATGAGCGGCAGCGCAAGGTGCTGCAGCGCCTTCTCGACGACGGGGACGGTGGCTTCCTGGGCGGCCTGAACGCTGAGAAGTACATGAAGATGACCGGCGTCTCAAAGGCCACGGCTACACGCGACCTTTCGGAGATGGTCACGGGCGGGCAATTGTGGAGCCACGGTGTGGGTAAAGCGGTGCGCTATTACATCAACGTGCCGGGGTGGACGCATGGTGTAGCTATGGAGCCCGATCCGGGTGAGGCCGTATAGCCACTTCTCCGCACGACCTGCGATACGCTAGCAGCACCCACTTGGCGGCGATTGCAGCAAGTGTCACGACGGGGCACCGTCAAGACAAGGAAGGTGCTACAAACTTGGTCAGCAGCCCTGAGAAATCAACGCTTGAAGATGTCCTGGGTCCTGAGAGGGGTCATCGAATGGAGGGGACTTCCACAATACCCACGGTGACAATGGGCATGGGGCTTCCCCTCCTGTGGTCGTGATGGCGTTTGCGCCTCGATGCCGACTTGCGGCTTCCACCGCAGCCTCGGGGACGATCTGGCCAAAGACGCGTTTGCCGTTCATGGGGTCGATGCGGCAGGCAAAGGACTTCTCGTCAAACCGAGAGTTACCCGTGATCAGTTGACCATACCCCAACGCACGCGTCGTGATGAGGCATCGGGCACGGGAGGCGCCCCCCGTATATTGGTGTCGCAGTAGGAGACGTCAAGAGGCTACTGGGTCTACAGGTGGATCAGGTTAGGCGGCCGGAGAATAGAATTGCTGCGCAGCGGACGCAGTGCTTTCCTCCGGACCGCATCCGATTAACCCGATCGAGGAATTGGCGCCCTACAACTGGAAACTCTCTGGCGCGGCCGGAGCGGCATAGACCGTGGCGTCGACGTCGCCCTTGCCGGTTGCAGCCTCAGCGACTCGGCATTGAACCGCGGCCGCGCATCAATGGGTAATCGTCCTTTTCGGGATCGCTTCAGAAATCTATGGTCACCCCCATTTTTGCAAGACTGATTTTCGATGTCGTTGTTGGCTTGTGTAAATCTATTCGGCGTCGTCCTGGGGATGGCTCCCCGCGCCACGATGAGATTCGCGCCTGGCGGTCCTAAAAACGGAAGCAGTCTCGAAGACTTGTTTTCTGAACAGGTTCGCCGTCAGGCCACTGTGCCGTTCACGTCATCAATTTTCAGTCGTCGCAAAACCAGTTGGGTGATCTGTAAAGCGAAAGTAGAGCCAATGTTTAGGCCGAAGAAGCCGTCGATCCCGCGGCGAATACGGAGTTGCGGGCAGCGATTGCCCACGCCGTCCGAGCCAGCTTGTTGGTCAGCGCGCAGGCGACGACGTTGGAATGCCGCCGCGCAAGCAACTCCCGGACCCATTCGGCTAGGCGGCCGGTGCGCTTATCAAGCTGTAGCGGCCGTTCGGTAAGGCCGTGATCGATTTTCGGGGCATTTTCTTCAGAACTGCCATGTGGTGTCACACAACGAGCGATCCGACCCGCCGCGGCGAACCGGATTGTGTCAATCCCGCAACGGCGTGGCACCGTCCTGAGACATCCTCGTGTAGTCTCGCTGCCAATCACCTCCTGCTATACGGTCCAATTTAGCCATAGGGCAAGACCTCCAAATTGCAGTCCGAGCCGTCGGCGTCGGCGCCATCCTTGTGATCGTCGCCGTTGCCTCCCGGCAAGTATATCTGCGAGTCGCTGCTGAGGCTGGCATTGCCGGCGGTGAGGAGGATCCCGCGGCGATGATGTTGATCCGATGCGAGGCCATGCACAAACGCCTGCAGAATCGACCTATTTCCGAAGACGTTGTGGATGCTGACGAGACGCTGCGTGCCCGGTGTATGGAGTCCTGAGCTGCCGCTTCCCTCATCGCCAGAGCACAAAAAGCTACCGCATTGCGGCTTAGTCAGTCCCCGCTTTGGCGCGATCACCAAGTCGAGGCCCATTGCTCGAATGGAGGTACAGCCAGGTGCACGTTCGCCAAGCCTGAAACTGCGCAACAAGCTGTTGCACAATTGTAGTCAGTGCACTGACGTAGAAAGCGAGAGGGTATCGGACAGGACCGTCTCGCGCCCGAAGGTCCAGAACGGCTCAATACCCCCGTGCTTCCTGACCTCCGCCATCGGCGTGGAGGCGTGAGGGAATAGGCTTCCCCAGATGTCACCCTGAAGCTCAATCTTCATGCCCACAGTCCTCCGCGTGTCGCCGTCAATGACTGCGCGAGCCGTCTGAGGTTTTTCCAAATGTCGGCCGGTTTCCGATGCTGCTTCGCCGCCACCTCGGCCACTACCTTGGTGACGAGCTGCAGTGGCGCCTCATCCAGGATCTGGGCTACTTGCGGCCGAAACTCCGCCGACACCTCGCCAGTGGCCAGCGCCCATTCAAGCTGATCAGGTGTGAGTTCGCCGGCGTAACTGACGTTTGCGCCCTTTGCGGCCATCCATAGCGCGCGGGTCGGCGTGCCCCTGGCCTGGCGGTCGGCTTCGGGATCGTACACATCAAGCGCCAGGCCGAGGACGTCCATCAGCCGGCCCAGCGTTTCGAGCGTGGCGTTCACGGTTCCATGCTCGATGCCGTTTAGGGACTGGCGCGACAGTTTGGCCATATCCGCCAGCTGCTGTTGGGTCAGGCCGAGGGCGATCCGCTTGTGTTGAATCGTATTACCCAGGAGGGCAGGGTTCATGGCGAGAATTTCCGATCGATTTGTCAAGTATAGACGACACAAACGGACAAAGTTTCATTCGACAATTGACATGCTGTTTTCAGCACACGCTTTGATCGGAGCCGGAGATGGAGATCACGTCCATAGGCACCATACGTTGAGCGATCGTTCAATATTTTGTGTTGTTCATACATCACGAACAAAAGGAAAATTGAACAACACATTGTTCAATACTAGACGGCGTTCAGATTTGATGAACAAGTCAAAATACTGAACACACGGACATGGCTGACAGAGCAACCCACGACACATCGTACTAAGGCGGCAAAACGTCTGCCATCGCTATGAAGTCGACTGGAAGAGTTCGATCAGAAGCGCGACTGCGCTGACCCTAGCACGCGCCAGATCGGCCGGGCGCGGTCCCCGGCTTCTTGTTACGCAGCACCTCACTCCGTATTTTGCAAATCAGTGCAGGGAAATCGGGTTGCAGTTCATCGACACGGCTGGCAATGCACACATTGATGCGGATGGCCTTTATATATCTGTCAGCGGCGAGAGAGGCGAGGCATTTACTTGCTGATCTTCCGGCACCTTCGAACAAAGCAGGAATATGAACAGGCTCCCCGATCGCTCCACACCGCCTGCCTCAAGGTGGGAAGGTCACCTGCTGCGCTTGGTCCCAGCCCTTGCGACGCTGCGCGACTATGAAAGAGCCTGGCTGGCGAAGGATCTGTTCGCCGGGCTCGCGCTTACCGCGGTCATGATTCCCGCCGGCATGGGTTACCTTCATCGGGATACTCATAGCGCAGCTCATCCGACGAGAACTGGCAAAGATTGGCGATGTGCTGCGATTCGGTCAGCAGCCGGGCGTGAGCGCAGGTGCTGCTCTGCGTTGGGGATCAGCTGATACCCGCAATCGGACACGGCCTTGCCCAGGCGGATGGCGCTCAGCACGTCATGGAGCCGCTTGCGCGACCGTACGTGCATCGGCACGTGGCCTGTGGCCACCACGCGCAGGTGATTGGCCGCGGCGGCTTCGATCACGCCTGCCCGATGGATGTCATCCATGGCGCGGTACAGCAAGGTCAGGCTCATCCACGCGCGACCTGGAAAGGTGGCCGTGATCCGTTTCGTGGTCGCGCAACCCAAGCGCTCGTTGGAGCGACTCGCCGGCCAGCAAGGAGGACTTCCAGCGCTTGGGAGTACCGGAAGACGAAAGGCAGATGGCGCAGGCGCCCGCTGATCTCTTCTGAATAGCGAAGGATGGACAATCAGCACCAGCTCGGAGGACCGTTGGTATTGGTACGGCGTGGGGGGCTTACCGCCGACAATGCAACGTTCGCGGTCGCAGCGCGAAAGCCCGTTGTCTGGGCGGAGCTGTCGTTCGAATGGCTCTGCACAACTCCAGCTTTGGGGTGGGACACTTGGCTTCCATTCACTGAGCGGAGTTCGAGAGCAGAACGCGATAGGAATATTGGGAGGCTCGCCAATTCGTCCCGCCGCTGTTGAGCCTCTCGTTAGGAGATCTGCTACGAGACAGCGACCGCTGTACGATTGACCTGCCAGCCGCGCCAACATCCGGCGGCGACAACTATGACAGCTAGTATCCCGGTGGCACCAACTTCGTAACGATGTTCCGGCCGCAGCATCATGAGTACCAGAACCGCACAGATGAAGATGATTACTACCCAGCTTAGCCAAGGAAATCCCCACATCTGAAATTCAAGATGCATGCCGAGTCGCGACGTCCGATATCGCATGCGAAGCTGCGAAATTGCGACAACCAAGTAGACCAGCAACGCAATGGTACCGGATGAGGCCATCAGTGTTGCAAACACGTGCTCCGGAACTACGTAGTTCGCAACCACCGCTAAGAATCCGATGGCTGTTGACCCAAGCACGGCGTAGACCGGTGTACCTTGAGCATTTGTTTGTGCCGCTGCGGCGGGCGCATCCCCACGACTCGCGAGCGAAAACAGCATTCGCGATGCGGTATAGAGCGCGGAGTTCAAGCAACTCGCGACAGAAACAAGAACAACTGCATCGACGATGAGCTTCGCATACGGGATCCCAATCAGTTCAAGCGTTCGCTGGTATGACCCGTGTGTGGGGAGTAGCGGGTCTTGCCACGGTACAAGTGAGACGACGATAAAGATCGATCCGAGATAGAAGATACAAATGCGCCAGATTACCGAGTTCGTGGCCTTGATGATCTGCCGCTTGGCATCTGGTGACTCTGCCGCAGCGATCGTGACTACCTCCGTTCCTACAAAGCTAAACATCGTCGTGAGCATTGCGGCGAAGACCGCGCCCAGTCCGTGAGGCATGAACCCGCCTTGACTGGTCAACTGCGAAATGCCGGATACCTCGCTGCCATGTATCAAGCCGAGCACTGCGGCGCCACCCACAGCCAAAAATGCAACAATTGCGACTACTTTTAGTAGCGAGAGCCAGAATTCAAACTCACCGTAGTTACGGACGCTAGCCAAGTTGGCGCAGGTCAGCAAAAAGGTAACCGCGAGAGCATAGACCCACATGGCGATGCTTGGGAACCACGAGTGTAAGATCGTGGCGGCGGCATTCGCCTCGAGGGGAATAACCAAAACCCAGAACCACCAGTACAACCAGCCAATACTGAACCCGGCCCACCTGCCTATTGCCCGATCCGCATAAGTAGAGAATGATCCAGTGTCTGGGGATGCGGCGGCCATTTCCCCAAGCATGCGCATAACCAGCAGCACTAGTAGACCGGCGAACATATAGGCAAGCAACGCCGCCGGGCCAGCTTCAGCGATTGCGTGGCCTGAGCCAACAAAGAGTCCTGCTCCGATCACTCCGCCAATTGATAGCATTGTGATGTGTCTCTGCTTTAGTCCGTGCGCAAGCGAATGCCTTGAATTGTTCATCTAGTCTCCTTTGAACGGTGCTTATTATTGTGGCCATCACTGGCCCTAGTGACTTCGAGGGCAGAAGGCAAACGACTCAACCGATGTGAGCAATCGATGGACAGAGCCCCCGGAGCGATGAAGAGGCTGGCAAAAAGCAGCGCAGCTTTGAGCAGATCGACAAGATGCTTACGTTCACGGACCCGCAGATTCTCCTTGCTTCCGTGTGCCATCTAGGCCTGCAGCGAAACAGCATCGACTCAATCCGAGTAGAGCCAGAGAAGTTAATTTATTCCGAACATGCTACAAACGAAGGCCCGCATTGGCTTCGGTTTGAGAGTAGGAATGACGGGATACGCAGTGCTATGAATAGGTGGTATCCGTCAGGATGAGAGGCGTGATCAGAGATACGATCAATCCTGGAGAGAGCGCGTCAGCACATCATCATCGGGCTCGGAACGAGCCTATACCATGTAGTTCTTTACGGTCGCTCTTGTCCGTAACGAGCTTGTCTTCTGCGCAAACTGTTCGGTGTGAATCCCCCCACAGCACGCCGCACATCTCGCGTCATAAAATCCAATCGATTTTTCAGATGGCTGCATGAGGCGGCGAGCAACGTCAACGTTTTCAGCTTAGTCGGTTATGCCGCCGGCTCACGCACCGGTGACCTGGTGGGCGTGAGGCTCAGCGTGGCCGAGGTCGGTATGCGCAAGCAACGCTGACTGCATCGAATTGGCAAAGGTGCAGGGCATGGCAGGGATAGGCGACCCTCACTCAAAGAATCTGGCGGCCGAACAAGCAACGGTGTAACCGGCCGCCAGTCCACCAATTTTCGCGTTTGGTCGGGGATTGCCCGTGGTGCGCGTGCTTACCAGGCTTGCGGTGAAGCTGCCACCAAGGCGTCAAAGCGGCTCACGCCGTGCGACGCCTTCGTGGCAGTGAGGCGATGATAGACATCGAAACTCACAGCCGCATCAGTGTATCCGTAGCAGACGGCGGTCCCATTGTGCTACGTTTGGCAGGAGTTTCGCCGATGCTGTTCTACCAGCGTGCAGCTACCCGACGCAAATGCGCGTCTTGGCCGTGGCCGGTAACCTGGCCGGTGTTCGGCGACATCCTGTGAGATCCCGGGCCCGCCTGCACCTGCGCCATCGCGTGGCGCCATCAGAGAATGCCAACTCGATCCGGGCCTTACCTCGCCGGTCGAGCCGGTACCACGGCCAGCACGACTGCCTTGGGTAGTGCTACCGCAGCGCATGTGATGCAGTTTGATCCCCCGGCTATCGACGGCACTAGGCAAGATAGTATGGTCCGTAGGATAGAAGGCTCCGCGATTCATATTGTCCGTTGGAAGTGCTTGGCGCGCGTCGCATCTATGCTCTTTCCATCGACAACGTGGAGGCCCGCTATGAATCGACGACAATTTTCCACCGGGAGCGGATTGGCACTGCTTGCATTTGGTGCGCTGGCGCAAGAGAAGACTGGGATCCGGCCACAGCAGACCGACGTGGCCGGCGTCGACAGTACGCTGGCGGGCCAGGCTGCGGCGGCCGTGCGAGGTGGTGAGTCGGTGCAGGACGCCTTTGCCCGCTTTGCCGCAGTCGCCGCAAAGGCGATGCCTTTTCTCCACATGACCGCCCTGGTCGCAAAGGCGCCTGCGGTGAACGGCGCAGACGGGCCAGGTGACGTGCGCCGACTCTATTCCAGCGTTCCTTCGGCCTATCCTGTGGGGGGCTGGAAGCATCTCGGGGGTAGCGAATGGGCGGATCATGTCCTGCAGCAGCAGCGCGTACTGGTTGCCGCCGGCGATGTCGCCCTGGCTCGCTACTTTCCTGATCACGCACTGCTGCGCTCGCTTGGCACGCGCACGCTGGTCAACGTGCCAGTGGTGGTTTGCCGTCGAACCGTAGGGGCATTTGCCTTTCTATGCCAGGACGAAGGCGTGCCGCCTACCGCACTTGCGCAGATCGTGTCACTGGCACCTAGTGCTGCTGCAGTGTTCGTACTGGGCGCAGGGGAGCAGGCGTGAATGGGGAGGCCGCTACCCTGCTTCAGGGCGTGCCGGAGGCTGCCACGACCATAGCTGGGGCGCAGAAGTCGAATGCCGAGCTGAATGACGCCGACGCTTCTGGCACTCCCAGGGTCCGAGCGTGGCTGCCCATGGCCTTGGCGGTCTGCGCGCTCTTGATCTGGAGCACGCTCGCCGTGTCGGTGGTCAGCTTGCTCGGTCTGTCGCCGCTGTTGACCACGGGCGTGGCCTTGGCTGGGGGCGGCATCATCGGGCTGCCATGGGTTGCCTGGAGGCGGCTGGAGCCGGGTGCCGTGCTAGTGGGCAGTCTGGCCATGTTGGGCTATCACGCGCTCTACTTCTTGAGCCTGAAGACCGCCGATCCCGTCGCGGCCAACTTGCTGCACTATCTGTGGCCGCTGTTCATCATTTTACTGACACCGCTCATGCTGCAAGGCTACAAGCTGACCCGATGCCATGTTGGCGCCGGCGTGCTCGGCTTCGCCGGTGCGGCCGCCTGCCTTGGAGCGGTACCGGTGTTCGGTGCCGGCGCAGGGGTCGGTTTTGCGCTTGCACTCGTGTCGGCGCTGATCTGGGCTTATTTCTCGGTCTGGTCGCGGCGCTTCGCCGAGGTACCCACGGCCACCGTTTCTCTCTACTGCCTGCTTGCCGGCTTGGCTTCGCTTGCAGCCTATGCGGTGCTTGGCCAGCTTCCTGCGTACGACAAGCTTGCGCTGGGCGGTGGGATGCCATCGCTGGCCCCCAGGCATTGGCTTACCCTGGCGTACCTGTCGCTCGGACCGCTGGGCGGTGCCTTTTATCTGTGGGACTACGCGATGAAGAAGGGCAATCCTCATCAGGTGGCGCTGCTGGCTTATGCGGTGCCGGTGGTGTCCACCCTCTTCGTCAGCTTGTTCCTTGGCCGCGGCATTGATGTTGCCACGATGATCGGCGCGGTGCTGGTCACGGTGGCGGTGAGCATCGGCAACCGCGCCGGCCCGCGGAGCTGATATCAACCTGGAAGGGACTGACATGGAAAAAACAAAGCCGGCTGCCATTGAGATCGGCGAGGAAATCGTGGCGGGGTTCGCCAAGTACGGGCTGCCTGGCGTGGCGCCAGCGCGCAGCCGCGATCGTGGCCTGGGACCGTTTCCTCGCATGGTCCTGCGGGCTGCTACATTGATCGACGGCACTGGCGCCCCCCCCTGGGGCCTGGTCGACATTGTGGTCGAAGGCAACCGGATCGCCGACATCGTCAGCGTCGGTACACCTGGCTTGCCGATCCGTCCCGAGCGCAGGCCGCCGCAAGCGGAACACGAGATCGATTGCGAAGGTCGCTTTGTCACCCCTGGTTTCGTCGACAGCCATGCGCACATCGGCGCGCCGTTCCACGCGGCAAGCGGCAACATGCCGGGCGCGGACTACGTGTACAAGCTATGGCTGGCACACGGCGTGACTTCCGTCCGGGAGGCTGGTTGCTTCAATGGCCTGGCCTGGACGCTGGAGCAGAAGGCCGCCTCGGCTGCGCACCGCATCGCGGCACCGAGCCTGTACGCCTATGCCTATTTCCCGGCCATCAATGACTACCTGAAGACCATCCACACCCCCGCCGCCGCACGCGAGTGGCTGCGCCGGCTGGCCGACAAAGGTGCGGACGGCGTAAAGTTCTTCGGTGCGCCCCCTGCGGTCATGGAGGCCGCGTTGGACGAGGCGCGGAACCTTGGGCTGCGCACCTGTTGCCACCATGCTACGTTGGCGGTCAGCCGCATGAATGCGCTGACCACGGCCCAGTGGGGCCTGACCAGTTCGGAACATTCCTACGGTCTACCGGAAGCTCTGTTCGAGGACCGCACTGTCCAGTCATTTCCCTCGGGCTATCACTACAACGACGAATACCTGCGCTTCGCCACGGCGGGCACCACCTTCTTGCAGGCTGCACAACCCGGCAGCACGAAATGGGAGCAGGTGCTGGACGCCTTTCTTGCCGCCGGGCACACGTTCGTGCCCACCATGAACGTCTACGATGCCAACCGCGACCTGATGCGTACCCGCCGCGCCGACTGGCACGCGCGCTTCACCGATCCTACGCTGCTGAAGTACTTCGAGCCGCACCGCGGGGGCCATGGATCGTACTGGTATCGGTGGACCACGCAGAACGAAGTCGAGTGGCGCGAGACCTTCCGCCTGTGGATGCACTTCCTGCGCGACTTCAAGAACCGCGGGGGCCGCGTCTGTGCCGGCAGCGATTCGGGATTCATGTACCAGGTCTACGGATTCGGCTTCGTGCGCGAGCTGGAACTGCTGCAGGAATCGGGCTTCAACCCCCTGGAAGTGCTGCGCGCCGCAAGCTACCACGGCGCGGAGTTGCTCGGGCTGGAGGCGGAAACCGGGTCGGTCGAGGTAGGGAAGCGTGCGGACCTGCTGGTCCATGACAGCAATCCGCTCGACGATTTCAAACTGCTCTATGGCACGGGTGCGCTGCGGCTGGACGAGGTGCGTCAGCGCGGTCATTGGCAGCGCTGCCTGCGCACCACCATCAAGGACGGTATGGTGTTCGACACCCAGGAACTGCTGGACGACGTTGAAGGGATGGTGGCAGCGGCAAATGCCGCCGAGGAGAAGCAGTAATGGAAGCGCCGGCCGAGTTCGTAGTGCTGTCGGGCTTCCTCGGCAGCGGCAAGACCACGCTGCTGGGCGACCTGTTGGCCGCCGATGATGATGGCCGCACGGCTGTCATCGTCAACGACGTGGGGCAGGTCAATATCGATGGTGCGCTGATCGCTGTGACCGCGGGCGTGCCAATGGCCACGCTTAGCAACGGCTGCGTCTGCTGCAGCCTGACCAATGATCTGCAGTACACCATCGAGGCCATGCTGGAGACGCGGAGGCTCTCCGGCGCCGCGGGCTTCCGGCGCATGATCCTGGAGTGCAGTGGGCTATCCGATCCCAGTTCGGTGTTGCGCAGCCTTTCCGAACTGGCGCACTTGCACATGCGCGTGCGTGTGGTGACCACCTATGCCTGCGACAGGCCAATGGCGGATCAGGAGGAGTTCGGTCTCGCTGCCGCACAACTTGCCGCTGCCCACGTGATCGTCCTGACGCGGATGGATGTCGCCGACTCCGAACAGATCGGGCAAGCTACGGCGTTGGTTCGAGCACTAGGCCCCATGGCCGCGCTGGTGGCTGAGCGCGACCGGCACGGACGCGCTCAGCGTGCCTTCGACGAGGCTGAGGTAGGGGAGGCCACGCTCCCGCGCAGTCCTGCTGCCTTCCTGGCGGAGGGTACGGTTGGCCATCCTCGCATCAATGTGTACGCACTGCAGTGGAATGGCCCGGTTGCATGGCCATTGCTCGCCGCGTGGCTGGAGAACCTGGCCGGTTACCTGGAGGCGCGGTTGCTGCGAGTCAAGGGGCTGGTTGTGGTGGAGGGATGCGACGAGTTGTTGCTGATCCAGGGTGTGGGGCAGCATTTCGATACGCCGCGGCGTATCGGCGCGGATGATCCATCCACCGGCAGTATGGGTGGGCGGCGGTCGAACCTTATCATCATTGCCCGCGATACTGAGTTGACGGAGATCCGCGACATCGGGCCGGCGCTGTCGATGCCGTGCCGCCTGTCGATGATCCGATCGCCCGGCGCCGGCAGCGCTCCGGTCCGGCTGGCGCGGCTGCAGGAGTAGGCCAGACAAGTACTGCAAATGAAGAAACGCCGGACGGGATACCCGCACGGCGTTTTTCATTTGCAGCCCGGCGTAGGCTTCAGCGGCCCGCGAGGCTTTCCAGCGGCTGCCACTTGCCCGACACCACCTTGTAGATCGTGATGCCGCCTTCCTTCAGGTCGCCATGGCTATCATAAGAGATTTGCTGCGAGGTGACGCCGGCTATAGCGGTCGACGCCAGCGCGGGCAGGTAGCGGTCCGGCTCGGTCGATCCCGCCTTGACCATCGCCTTCATCATGGCCATCGCGCCGTCGTAGGCATAGGGCGAATACGTCTGCACCGGCGATCCGAAGCGCTTTTCATAGCGTTGGCTGTAAGCCTTGCCGCCTGGCATCTGGTCCAGGGGCAAGCCCGCCAGCGAACAGATGGCACCTTCTGCCGCCGTGCCTGCGAGGCGGATGAAATTGTCGGTCTTCGACATCTCGCCCGAAACCAGCACCGATTTCATGCCCAACTCGCGCATCTGCTTGGCCAACGGTGCCGATTGCGCCTCCGCGCCGCCGTAAAACACCACGTCCGGGGACAGACGCTTCAGGTTGGTCAGCACTGCCTTGAAGTCGACCGCCTTGTCGTTGGTGAATTCGCGACGCACGATAGCGCCGCCCGCCGCCCGCCGCCCGCCGCGCGCGCAGCCTTCTCGAATTCGTCTGCCAGGCCTTGTCCATAGGCCGTGCGGTCGTCGATGATTGCGATCTTCTTCGCCCCTAGCTTGGAGACCACATAGGCCCCCACCACGCTACCCTGCTGGGTGTCCGAGGTCATCATGCGGAAGGTGGTCTTGAAGCCCTGGCGCGTGTACTCGGGCGCGGTGGCCATGGAGATCTGAGGCACGCCGGCGCGGCTATACACCGCCGATGCCGGGATGCTGGTGCCGGAATTGAAGTGTCCGAGCATCCCCTTGATGCCGCCATCGACCAGCTTCTGCGCTACCACCGAGCCAGTCTTGGGGTCGGCCTGGTCGTCCTCGGCGGCGAGGGCAAAACGGACCTCGCGTCCGCCGATCATGGGGTGGCTGGCGTTGAAGTCCTCCAGTGCTAGCGTCACGCCGTTCTGCATGTCCTTGCCGTACTGTGCCTGGCCGCCGGTCATGGGTGCGGCAAAACCAAGCTTCACTTCCTGGACCTGCGCCAGTGCGAACGAGCTGGCCAACGCCAGCGCGGCTGCGGCGCAGGCGCTTAACGTGATGCTTCGATTGCAATTCTTCATTTATTCCTCCTTGTCTTATTGATGGGCGGTGCTACGTACGCGGTCACGGAATCCCAGCGTTACGCCGAGGAAGCTGACGGCTGCTGCTGCGATGACATAGATAGCCGGCGCCATGGCGCTGCCGGTGGTGGCGATGAGCCAGGTGAGAATCAGCGAGGCGAATCCGCCGAAGGTCATCACCGCGACGTTGTAGGCAACCGAGAGTCCGGTGGACAGGATCTTGGTGGGGAAGATCTCCGAGAACGCGGCGAGGATGGGGCCGGTGTATCCGGCAATCAGCACGCCGAACACTGCCTGGAACAGGATCAGGTTGAACTGGGTCGGCGCCGACACCACCAGCGCGAACATCGGATAGGCGATCAGCAGGATCCCGCCGGAACTGAAGGCCAGAAGCTTGCGGCGTCCGATGCGGTCCGACCAGGCGCCGACGAAGGGAGACAGTACGGTGATGATGAGGCCGCCTACCACGCCGGCGATGAAGGACATCGACTGCGGCATCTTGAGCGTCTTGACAGCGTAGGTCGGCATGTAGAACAGCAGCACGTAGATGCAGACCGTCCACAGGATCACCATCGAGAACGTGGTGAAGGTCTCGCGTGGATAGTTCAGCAGCACTTCCGTGAAGGGCTTTTTGACCTTGTCCTTGTTGGCGAGGAAGGCCGGGGTCTCGTCCACGCCGCTGCGGATGTAGAAGCCGATGGGGCCGATCAGGATGCCGAGCAGGAAGGGCACGCGCCAACCCCATGCCTTGACCTCGGCGGGCGTGAGCCACAGCGTCAGTACCGTCCCCGCGAGCGCGCCGAGCACCACCGCGAATCCGATGCTGCTCTGGATCCAGCTTGCGTAGTAGCCCTTCTGGTCCTCGGGTGCATGCTCGGTCAGGAAGGCCGTGGCGCTGCCCATTTCCCCGCCAGCCGAGAAGCCTTGCAACAGGCGCGCGATGATGATCAGCACAGGTGCGCCGATGCCGATCTGTTCATACGTCGGTGCCAGCCCGATCAGTGCCGTGCCGGCCGCCATCAGCAAGATGGTCAGGGAGAGAGCCGCCTTGCGGCCCACGCGGTCGGAATACATGCCAATCAGGATGCCTCCGATCGGTCGGACGACAAAGCCGACGCCGAACGTGGCCACCGAAAGCATCAACGAAGTGAGCTCATTGCCGGTGGGGAAGAACAGTTGCCCGATGGTGATGGCAAAGAAGCCATACACCATGAAGTCGAACCACTCGAAGCCATTGCCCAATATCGTCGCCGTGATTGCGCGCCGCCGGCGCCTGGCCTCGTCCGGCGAGGCCGCTATTGATGCTGTCATCTCCATTTTCGTTTCCTTTCCTCTGGCAGTTTCGATTTCCGCCGGGCACTGACGATCCTGACCGGCCTGTAGCGGCTGCTTGCAGCGCTGTATTGCATTCAATAGCAGTGCGGATGGCATTCCTATCTACGTTTTGCAGGAATCATCGAGGCAGTCGTCCATCACTGAATAGGAGCCCTCAACACTGGTGCGCCTTGATGCTTGTTTGTGGTGCGATTCCGGCGGCGCGAACGAGTGCGTAGCCTTGGCCGGTTGCCTCTCTAAAGGGTTGATGGATAAGGGCACCGGGGTCGCCGCCTGCGAACAGGTTCCGCAATTCGATCGATATCGGGCGAACTTTGATGGCGCCTCTGCACTTCGCTGGTGCGGGTTGTGCATCAAGAACAGGAAATCGCATTTTTTGCGAAAGACCGTGCGATACATACGAAAGCAACGCCCTCATTCCCTATCTGGTGCAGGTAGTCGCGCGGCAACGCCGATCCTAAGATGTTATCGACCCCCGGTATGGGGCGACGGCTACCCTGAAACGACGAAAGTCCAGATAAAGTGAGGACAAGAGATGGCAGTGGATACGAACAAGCAGACGGCGCTCGCGAAAGCGCGCTCGGAACATGTGGCGCGTGGTGTGGTGACCGCCCACCCGATCTTTATCGAGCGCGCGCAGGGCTCGCACGTGTGGGATACGGAAGGCCGTAGCTATCTGGACTTCGTTGGCGGCATCGGCGTGCTGAATGTCGGCCACAATCACCCGCGTGTGGTGGAGGCGGTCAACAAGCAACTTGACCGGCTGAGCCATGCAGCATTTCAGGTGGCCGGCTACGATGTCTACATCGATCTGGCCGCGCGCCTGAACGCACTGATCGGTGGCGATGACGTCTACAAGACCGTATTCCTGACCACCGGCGCGGAAGCCGTGGAGAATGCCATCAAGATCGCACGCGCTCACCGCAATGCGCCCGGCGTGATCGCGTTCCGCGGAGGCTTCCACGGCCGTACTTTGCTCGGCATGACGCTGACCGGCATGAGCACGCCTTACAAGCAGAACTTCGGGCCGTTTGCCGGCGACGTCTACCACACGCCGTATCCCGATCCGTATCGCGGCTTCAGCGGCGACGATGCGCTGCGTGCCCTCGATGAGTTGTTTGCTACGCAGATCGCGCCCGAGCGCGTCGCCGCGATCATCATCGAACTGGTGCAAGGCGATGGCGGCTTCCTCGCCGCGGGCGAGGATTTCCTGCGCAAGCTGCGCGCCCTGGCCACGAAGCACGGCATTGTCCTGATCGCGGACGAAATCCAGACCGGCTTTGGACGCACAGGCGAGCTATTTGCCTTCCAGCAGGCCAACATTAAGCCTGACCTCGTCACCGTCGCCAAGAGCCTGGCGGGCGGCTTGCCGCTGTCGGCCGTCGTCGGCCGCGCCGACATCATGGACGCGCCCGAGCCGGGCGGCCTGGGTGGTACCTACGCCGGCAGCCCCCTAGCATGCGCCGCCGCGCTCGCCGTGCTTGATTTATTCCAGAAGGACGGGTTGCTGGAACAGGCGAATCGTTTGGGTGACGTACTGCGCACGGGCCTGGAAGAATTGGCACTACGGCATGCCGAGATTGGTACCATTCGCGGTGTGGGGCCGATGCTGGCGCTGGAGTTCGTCAAGAACGGCGATCCTATGCAGCCCGATGCCGGCTTCGCCCAGCGTGTCATCGACGCTTGCCGCGAAGGTGGCCTGCTGGTAATCAAGTGCGGTGTGCATCGCAACAATGTGCGTCTGCTGGCGCCATTGACAACGATGCTCGACGACGCGCGCGAAGCCGTGGCGATTCTTGGGCGAGCCATCGAGACGGCCCGTGCGCACTGAGGCGCGGCGGGCTCGCCCACAATAGCAAGGACATCATGGAAAGCGAGATTGCGGCAAAGTTCGCCGGCAAGACAGTATTGACGATCGACGTCTACGGCACGCTTATCGATTGGGAGCGGGGCATCTGCGATGCGCTCGGCCCGATCCTGCGTGACCGGGGGCACTCGATCGGGGATGACGACATGCTGGAGCGCTATGCCTGGCACGAGTCCGCCCTGGAAGCCGGCCCCTACATGACTTATCGAGAGATCCTCGAAGAGGCATTACGACGCATTGCCGGGGACCTGGGTTTCGAGCCCAACGAGGTCGAACTGGACGCATTCTCGCATTCCGTGGGTGACTGGCCTGTTTTCCCGGATTCCCATGACGCGCTGGTTGCGCTGCAGCGGCGATTCCGACTCGCTGTCATCACCAATGGTGACGATGAGTTCTTTGCGTTGTCCAACAAACGCCTGGGAATCGAATTCGACCATGTCATCACTGCGCAGCAGGCGCGCAGCTACAAGCCCTCGCTGAACAATTTCCACGTGGCGCTCGGCCGTATCGAGACACCGCGGTCGCAGATTCTCCACGTCGCGCAGAGTCTCTTTCACGATCACGTTCCGGCGCAGGCGCTGGGCCTGCAGACGGTATGGATCAATCGTCGTGTCGGCAAGCCAGGATTCGGCGCGGTGCCCAAGGCCAATGCGGTTCCGGACGCGGAGTTCCCGGACATGCGGTCCTTTGCACGGGCCATGCTGTGAAGTGCGAAGGGGAACTCGCGACACGGTTGATCCGCAGTGTGTTTTTGATAGCGGCGCCGCCGCGATAGAATCGCCCGCTCACGAAAATCATGGACATCTCGACGGCACTAGTTTCGACGGTTCTGCGCAGCGCACGCGTGGTGGCAGGACAAAGCGCCCTCACGAACGAGATCCGCTGGGTCCATATGGTAGACCACCCAGATATCGCCGCATGGGTTCAGGGCGGACAGTTGTTGCTGACCACCGGCTATAACTGGCCGCGCGACGAGGCATCGGCCCGGGCGCTGATCCGCGCGTTGCGCGTGCGGGATCTGGCGGGCGTCGTGCTGGCTGTGCCGAATTTCCTCGAGCATTTCCCCGAAGGGTCCGTCGAGGCAGCCGACGAAGTTGGGCTGCCGCTTCTCGAACTCGACTGGGCGATTCCGTTCAGTGCGATTACGGAGGAAATCCACTCCAGCATCATTCGCCGCCAAAGCGAGCTGATCGAACGCTCCGACGAAATTCACCGCGCGTTGACCGACGCCGCGGTGATGGCCAACACGCTTGGCGACCTGGCGCACGCGCTGGGCAATCTATTGGACCGCCAGGTAAATTTTGTGGATACCGACGGCCTGCTGCTGGGGTCGAGTGAAAGCGAACAGAGTGATGGCGCGCTGGCAAAGAAGGAGCGAACCTATTTCCGCGTGCTGAACAATCGTCTCATCCTGCGCCAGATACTGGACAGCGTGAGCCCGGTCCTGATCGATGCGCAGTCGGAGACCGGCATGCCGCGCAGGCTCGGCTGCCCGATCCGGATCCGCGGGGAGATGGCTGCCATCGTGTTCGTCGACGAAGGCGACAGTCCGCTTGGCGAACTGGAGATTCGAGCGGCGGAGCGTGCTTCCATCATCGGCGCGCTGCATCTTGCGCATATGCGGGCACTGCATCTTCAGGAAGAGCGCCTCGGTTACGCGCTAGTCGGCACGTTGCTCGAAGGCAAGTTCGAGGAAACCCCTTCGGCTCTCGAGCGTGCACGCGTGGGTGGATGGAATCCAGCAGGTGAGTACCGAGTCTGCCTTGTATTGCTTGACGAACCGCTGCCGCTCTCACGGGAGGGGTTTTTGCGCCGGGAGCGCTGGGTTGAGCGCTTGCGCAAGTATCTTGATGGTCTTGGCGAGCCACCTTTGATCCTCGTATCGCTGAACCAGATCACCTTCCTGTTGTCATCACAGTTTGAATTGGAACCCCTGTGGCGCGTGCTGGGCAGCCGTGGTGCGGCGCTGGCTGTGAGCCGCTCGCATAGCGGTGTGGCTGGTATGGCCCAGGGCGGCAAGGACGTGCAGTCGCTCCTGCCGCTGCTCAAGCCTGGCAAGCTGCATCACTTCCAGGAAGTGATGTTTCCCCGGGCGCTGATGGGCGATGCTGGCGCGCGTGAGCTGTTTATCGGTAGCAAGCTGGGTCCCCTGATGGCGGACAAGAAGAATGAGTCGCTGCTGGAGACGCTCGAAGTACTCTGCTCGGAGGGATTCCAACTGGCAAACACCGCCCGTCGACTCGGCATACACATCAGCACGCTGCGCTACCGCGTGGAACGCATCGAAACGCTGCTGGGTACTCCGCTGGAGGACCAGGGAAACCGGTTCGAGCTGCAGGTGGCGGTTGCCCTGTATCGGCTTTCCGAAGAATAGTACGCATGCCCTCTGTGGCATGGCCTTGCCACCATCTGGCTCGGTGCGCGATCGCATCGGCCATCTCATTGAATCTCAACGACCAGGAGTCATGCATGAGTGCATATGAAGCATTTGCGTCCGTCGACATGCGTGTCGGCACGATCGTTCGCGTCGAGCTGAACGAAAAGGCCCGCAATCCGGCCTACAAAATGTGGATCGATCTGGGGGAGCTCGGGACGATGACGTCGAGCGGGCAGTATGTGAATCGCTACCAGGCCGAGGAACTTGTCGGCAGGGTTGTCGTCTGTGCCACCAACCTGGGGGAGCGCCGAATCGCCGGCTTCCTGTCCCAAGTGCTTGTGATGGGGGTGGAGTCCGAGCCGTCGGTGGTGAATCTGTTGACGGTGGATGGCAGCGTGCCGAACGGCAGCAAGGTGTTCTAAGTTCACTGAATGCACTATGGCCTAAGCCATAGTGCATGGTTTCAAGCCGGTATCAGCCGATCTCGAAATGCAGGGTCTGCGATTCCAGGAACTCGTCGATGCCGTGGTGCGAACCTTCGCGGCCCAGCCCCGATTCCTTGACGCCGCCGAACGGTGCCACCGCCGACGAAATCACGCCGGTATTGATGCCGACCATGCCGTACTCCAGTGCTTCGCCGACACGGAACACGCGGTTCAGATCGCGCGAGAACAGATAGGCGGCGAGTCCGTACGGCGTGTCGTTGGCGCGGCGGATCACTTCAGCCTCGCTGTCGAAGCGGAAGACTGCCGCCACCGGACCGAAGGTCTCCTCGCTGGCCACCAACATCTCGTCGGTGGCGCCAGCAACCACGGTTGGCTGGAAGAACTGCGTACCACGCTCGGTGGATTTGCCACCCAGCATAACCTCAGCGCCCTTTGCCACTGCGTCGCTGACGTGGTTCGTCACTTTGTCCAGCGCTGCCTTGTTGATCAGCGGGCCGATCGTCACGCCCGCCTCGGTACCTACTCCGACGTGCAGCTTCTTCACGCTCTCCACCAGGCGAGCGATGAACTGATCGTAGATCCCTGCCTGTACGTAGATCCGATTGGCGCAGACGCAGGTCTGGCCGCTGTTACGGAACTTGCTGGCCATCACGCCGGCCACGGCGGCGTCGAGGTCTGCGTCGTCGAAAACGATCACCGGGGCATTGCCTCCGAGTTCCATGCTCACGCGCTTGACGGTGTCCGCGCACTGGCGCAGCAGAAGTTTGCCGACATGGGTTGAGCCGGTGAAAGTCAGCTTGCGCACGATAGGATTGGCGGTAAGTTCACCGCCGATGGCTTGCGGGCGGCCAGTCACGATGTTGAGCACGCCGGCGGGGAAGCCGGCGCGCTTGCCGAGTTCGGCCAATGCCAGCGCCGAGTAGGGCGTGAGCTCCGAGGGCTTGACCACCACGGTGCAGCCGGCGGCCAGTGCCGGTGCCAGCTTGCGGGTGATCATTGCATTGGGGAAGTTCCAAGGGGTAATGGCCGCACAGACGCCCACCGGCACCTTGCGCACGAGGATCCGGCGACCCGCCTGCGTAGCCGGGATGGTTTCGCCGTAGGCACGGATACCTTCCTCGGCAAACCATTGTACGAACGACGCGCCGTACAGGATCTCGCCGCGGGACTCCGCAAGCGGCTTGCCTTGTTCCAGAGTCATCAGCAGCGCCAGGTCGTCGACGTGCGCCAGCATCAGGTCGTGCCACTTGCGCAGCATGGCTGCCCGCTCGTGGGTGGTCAGCGCGCTCCAGGCGGGCAAGGCGCGATTCGCGGCCTCGATGGCGGCGCGGGTGTCCTGCTCGTCGCAGTCGGGGATGGTACCCAGCGTAGCTCCGGAGGCGGGATCGACTACGTCGAGTGTTTGGCCGGAGCGGGCATTTGCCCACTCACCGCCGATAAATGCTTGCTGGCACAGCAGTGCCGGGTCCGTCAGTTTGATCATGTCGAAATCCTGGTGAGGCGGCCGCGGCCGCCGTCGCGGCGCCCGCCGATTGCATGAGCCGTCGGCAGGCGCGCGAGGGGAAGCCCTTCAGCCGTTCAGTTCTTCCTGATGCGCACGTGCCAGCGCGGCCATGCTCTCGAAGCGGAAGTCATACTTGGGCGTGCCCGGGGGAGGCATGGTCGCACCCCAGCCCTTGTCGGCGTGGCGACGGTCGATCCAGGCCGAGGCCAGGCCAAAGCCGTTGGCAGGCGCGTGGTCGTGGAACAGGCTCTGCGCCGTGTGCAGAATGTCTGCCTTCTCGAGGCCGTGATCCTGCTTCAAGCGCGCCAGCATGTATTCGAAATTGCGCGGGCTGGGCTTGTACGAGCCGATATCCTGGGCGCTGTAGATCGCATCGAACTCCACGCCCAGTCGTGCATTGCTGGCGCGGAAGGAGACGCGGTCGACGTTGGACAGGATTACTAGCTTGAAATGCTGCTTGAGGTAGCGCAAGGCTTCCACCGAATCGGGGAATTCGGGCCAGTCATGCACCGATGCGCCAAAGATGTTGGCTTCCTCGTCAGTCACACCCACGTTCCAGGCGTTGGCCAGGCGGCGGTACACCACACCCAGCAGCACCGAGTAGGCCAGGGCCGGTGTCAGGATCTCCTGGTCGGCTTCGTGCTTGGCGTAGAACTCCAGAATTTCGTCACGCGACTTGGCGCTCAGGCCGGCCTTCTCGATCAGCGGCCGCAGGCCGTTGAAGATGCCGGTCTCCCAGTCGATCAACGTGCCGTAGCAGTCGAAGGTCAGTACTTTGAAGTCTTTGAGTTTCATGGTGGCTCCTGGTTAGAGAGTGTCTGCGACTGCTTTATCGAGGGAGAATCGCAGGATTTGGATCAGTGTATCCACGTCGGCCTTGGTGTAGTTCAGGGCCGGAGCGAATCCGAGAATGTCGTCGGAGAAGGCGCGGAAAACCAAGCCTTCCTCGAGCGCGTGAGTCAATACGCGTTCGCCGAGTCGATGGTCTTTCGATGGCTTTTGCTTGGTGGTCTTGTCGGTCACCAGTTCTACGGCCGCCAACATGCCGCGTCCGCGCACCTCGCCCACATAAGGCAGCACCTCAAGTGCCTTGAGCTGATCGAGGAAGTACTCGCCGATCCGTACGCCGTTGTCGAGCAGTCCCCCGTCGAGGTAAAGGTCGAGCGCGGCGTTGGCAACGGCGGCACTAACCGGATGGCCGGAGTAGGTCTGGCCGTGGCCGAAGGCTTGACCTTCGCCTCCGTCGGCGATGGCACTGTATATCCGGTCGTTGATCAGGGTTGCGCTCATGGGCGCGTAGCCGGAAGTCAGGCCCTTGGCGAGCGTCAGGATGTCCGGGCTCACGCCTTCTCTCTCGCAGGCGAACAACGGACCAGTGCGACCGAAGCCGGTGATGACCTCGTCGACGATCAGCAGGATGCCGAGACGGTCGCAAGTGGCCCGCATCGCACGCAGGAAGCCGGGCGGAGGCACGATCACGCCGCCTGAACCCTGGATGGGTTCGCAGATGAAGGCAGCCACGCGTTGCGCGCCGATCTCCTCCACCTTGGCCTCCAGCGCGCGGACCGTGCTGTCCAGTACGGCTGCCGGTTCAGGGCCGGCCGGATGGCGATAGGGGTACGGTGAGGGAATGTGGTGCTGGTTTGCTGCCGGCACGTCGAAGTAGCGATGGAACAGCGGCAGCGCGGTCAAGCCGCTGCCAGTGGTGGAGCTGCCGTGGTAACCACGCTGCAGCCCAATGAAATGCTTCTTCTCGGGCTGGCCGGTGGCGTTGAAGAAGTAGCGCACGACGCGGATTGCCGTATCGACGGCATCGGAGCCCCCCTGACCGAACAGTACCCGGCTCAAACCTTTCGGCGCTAGTTCGGCCAGCCGCGCGGCAAGACGTATGGCCGGCTCGCTCGCAAAGTGGAAGTAGCCGGTGGCATAGGGCAATTGTTCCAACTGCCGCGTTGCGGCTTCGACCAGCGACGCCTGGCCATAGCCGGCATTTACACACCACAGCCCCGAGAAGGCATCCTGTACCCGGCGGCCTTCGGTGTCGATCAGGTGGACACCTTCGGCGGATTGCCAGATGCGTGCGCCGCGCGCTTCGTGTTGGCGCAGCGGGGTGACGGGATGCATCCAATGGGCGCAGTCTTGCTCGACAAGCGATCGTGTATTCGACATGGTCGGTCTTCTCTCAATGGGTCTGGACGGTAGGCGAGGGAGCGTCGGCCGGCTATGCGGTGGTGTTGGCGGAGCTGCCCAGGGCCGGCAGCACCTTGCCGGGGTTGAGCAAGTTGCGGGGATCGAGCGCACGCTTGACCTTCCATGCGAGCTCGAGCTCGGTGCGGCTGCGTACCGCCAGCAGTTCGTCGCGCTTGGCCACGCCCACGCCATGCTCGGCGGAGATCGAACCGGCAAGCGCAGTGGCGGCGTCATCGATGATGCGCGTGATGGCGTCGCCGTGGACCTGCAGGTAGGCCTCTGCCTCCGTCTGAGCCGGGCGCAGCGGGTTGAAGTGGACGTTGCCATCGCCCATGTGCCCGTAGATGATCATCCGGGTGCCGGGTGCTTGGTTCAGCACCGCAGTGGTGGTGGACGCGATGAATCCGGGGATGCTTGATAGCGGCACGGAGACGTCGCAGCGCACGCTGCCGCGTGCCTGCGTCTGCGCATCGGAAATCTCTTCGCGGATCAGCCAGAAGTCGGCAGCCTGCCGATCGCTGGAGGCGAGCGCCGCGTCGGCGATCCAGCCATGTTCCCCGGCGTCGGCTAGCGCGGCACAGAAGGCGTCGTCCGCGCTTGCCTGGTCGTCGGTCGACGAGGATTCGACCAGCACGTACCAACCATGCGTGCTCGGCAAGGGCGAGGCCTGCCGGCCGAGATGCGCCAGCACCAGGTCCATCGCGTCAGCGGAGATCAGTTCGAAGGCGGTGACGTCATTGCCGAGCCGCCCGCGGAGGTAGCCGAACAGGGAGAGTGCCGATGTCGGGTCGGGGACGCCGAGGAAGGCCATGGATACCGAGCGGGGGCGGGGAAACAGCTTGAGTACGGCTGCCGTTATGATCCCCAGCGTGCCTTCGGTGCCGATGAACAGGTGCTTGAGGTCATAGCCCGCGTTGTCCTTGCGCAAGGCGCGCAGCCCATCCCATATTTCGCCATTGGGAAGGACCACCTCCAGCCCGAGCACCAGATCACGCATGTTGCCGTAGCGAAGCACGGCCGTGCCGCCGGCGTTCGTAGAGAGGTTGCCGCCAATCTGGCAGCTACCTTCCGAGCCGATGCGCAGCGGGAAGAGGCTTCCTGCCTCCTCCGCGACACCGCGTGCTCGGTGCAAGGTCACCCCGGCCTCGAGCACCATGGTGGCGTTGACGGCGTCCACGGAGCGCACGCGGTTCAGGCGCGCCAGGCTGAGGATTAAGGACTGGCCACTGCCATCCGGCACGCTGCCGCCCAGCAGGGATGTGTTGCCGCCTTGTGGCACGACGGAGATGCCCTGCTCATAGCAATAAGCCATGACCGCGCTGACTTCGGTCATGCTGCCCGGCCGTGCCACCGCCAGTGCCTTGCCGCGGTAGACACGCCGGTAGTCGGTTGCGTAGGGCTCGGCATCGGGACCAACCAGCAAATTGGCTGCGCCGACGATAGTGCTCAAGTGATCTAGGTGGTTTTGCGGCATGGTCACGCTCCGGCGTCTTGCTTTTTGCGAGTAAGTTGAGTTGTATGGGGGGCGGCCTTGATGTTCAGTGTTAAGTGACCGTACCCATTCCGATATGACACAAGCTTATTGCCAGAACGCCTAGTGCGATATGTACGAGTAATAGGGATTCGCGTGGCCGCTTTCCGATGTTTTGCACAGTGGGCCGGTGGCCGGGGGGCGAATCTGGATCTGGCGGATGGTCATCGAGGTAAGGGGTTCGATGTCGCCTGATATGGCGCCGTCGGAACGTCAGTTGGCCGGTGGTGCATTGCCCCGCATTCTCAGGCTCCGCGGACCCGCCCGCTAGTCAGTTTGCGACTCACGCGCGATTCCCTTTTGGGTCGAGTACGCATGCGTGCTTGAAGTCCCGTCTCCCGGCGAACTTCAGTCTTGTCATGAAAAGTGCCGGAATACTCACCAACGCTGTTGGTGGCGCGGGCGGATACTATGGAGCACGTGGCTCAGGCAGCCGTCGTCTGGACGTTCATCGCGCAGGTAATAGTGCGGCGCGGCGCCGTAGGCGCCTATTGAGCTAGTGCCCGTTCTTGTCGCCATTGGGTTCTGGACCGCATGCGCCGGTAGGCTGCCCAGAACAATACTCGCAATGGACGCCCAGCATCTCCTGCCATGATCGTCTCACAGCGCTCCGGGGCCAGATCAACTTTGACACCGAGTTCTGCGGCTGCCGCGTAGCATAGGATGTGATTTCTTGTCACGCTGGTGCGCAGTTGTTCGTCGATCACAGCGCACAGCATCTCCGGGTACGCTGTCGAATTGCTACATCGTGCCGCCTGTGTCGCACGGTGTTCCAGATGTCGGCTAAACGCGCGCACCTCCTGAAGAAGGTCTGCGAATGCCGATGCGGGACTCTGAATTTGCAAGGTCATGCTGAGAAGGACTGGGTGGCGGTAGCCTGGAAACTCGCAATATGCGCATCGCGCGGAATTGGGCCGCGCGATGGTCCTAAGTGGGTCATAGCCTAGCAAGGACCAATGCGCGTGGAGTCTACGTCGAGGACTTGCGCGTTGCCTACGTAGGAAAAGTAGGACTGAACGCGAGCGACCGCCTTTTCCGATCAGGTAAGTACCAACGAGTTTCCGACGCTGGATAGGCACGTATTTTGGGGCGAGAAGCCGCCATGGGCCGCCCCGCCAGTCGGAGTTCATCGACGGGCTGGCGGGTCGGTTTCAAATGGAAGCCAGAGAGACCGATGCGTCAAGCGCCAAGAGAGACTGAAGAGCACCTTGGGAGGCGGAGCAATCGCCCCCAAGCTCCCTGTCCGCCAGGACGGCAAGCACCAGCCCCCCAAAATACACCGCCAGGCAGCGCGCCATAAATCCGCAGGACCCGAGCCGCAGCAGCGACCTCCTGGCCAGGTGCGACGGCGCCGACTCCGCGCTAGAGCCTCAGCGCAAACTGCCATCGTTGGGAGCGAGGATGGGACCGCTGAAGGGCATCCAGACGCCGCGATGGTGAATGGCTCGAATGGCACCGAGCTCCGGTCGTTCAACTCGAGCTTCGGCCCCATCCGGGAGCACTTCGCGCTCAAGCGACATCTGTTGCGCGCCTCGCTCTATCGCAAGCAGCTTGCCACACGCTTCGTTGCCTGGCGCGAATTGACCGAACACGCCCAAAATCCGCCGACTCCGATCTGAACGATGCTCACACCTGCCGCCGGCACGTCTTACTCTCGGTAAGTTAGCAATGCCCTTGGGGAGGGCCGGTGTCATGTGCGCCGCTGGCTGCCGGATTGTGGCACAGCGAAGGGCCGCCGCCCCGGGTCGTCACTTCCGCCCGGCACACCAGGGCGCCATGTCAGTCCGGTGCTTCGGCCTTGCGGAAGTACGCGCTCGGGCTGACGCCGAAGGTCTTGCGAAAAACCGCCGCGAACGCGCTGGGGCTGTCGTAGCCGTGATCCAGCGCCACCTCCAGGATGGCGTCGCCCTGCGCCAGCCTGGGCAGGCTGAGCAGCAGTCGCGTGTGGCGGCACCAAGCGCCGAAGGTCAATCCGGTCTCGCGCTTGAACAAGCGCGCGAAGGTGCGCTCGTTCATATGCAGCTCCGCCGCCCAGCCAGTCAGGGTGGCCGCCTGGGCGGGGCTCTGGATCAGGCGTGCGCACAGCTGCGCGGCGCGGGCATGCTGCGGCATCGGCAGGTGCAGGGAGAGCACGGGTGCCGCCCGGATTTCGTCCAGGATCAGTGCCATGATTCGCTGGTCGCGCCCTTCCGGCGCATAGCTGGCGGGGATTCGTACCGCATGCAGGATGAGCTCGCGCAGCAGCAGGCTGACTTCGATGGCGCGGCAGTCCTGCGGCATGGCCGCGCAGGCGCCGCCGGCCACGAAGACCGTGCGCATGCGCACATCGCCGACGGCGCCGATGCGGTGCCTGAGCTGCGGCGGCACCCACACCGCGCGCCCGATCGGGACCACCCATTCGCCGCGCGCGGTGCGCACAATCATCACACCGGAGATGGCATGGATCAATTGTCCGTGCTGGTGCCAGTGCTCGGCCAGCTCGGAGCCGTCCGGTTGGTCGTTGGCCACCACCACGATCGGCCGGGGCGTCTGCAGCGATTGCTGGAGGGCGGCGTCGGACAGGGTCTTCATGAGGCGGATCTGTGGTTCGGTGAAAGCGTCATCGTGCGCGCCAGTGTAGCCCGCCCGCCGCCCATTGGCTGGCAGCAGGGGACGCCACCCTACCGCAGGCTAGGCGACGGCAAGGCCCTGCTCGTCGATGCGCGGGGCGCGGTCGCGCAGGCGCAGGGCAAGCGCGCTGGCCACGCACAGCACGCCGAGCACGGTGGCCAGCGTGAAGGCAAGGCCGCGCGCGTCGGACAGCAGGCCGAACAGCGGCGATGCCATGCCGCCCACAGACAGCGCCAGGCCCAGCGTGATGCCGCTGGCCATGGCAGGGTTGCGCGGC